>JBHHTX010000087.1:0-7321 GCA_046753585.1 Mariprofundaceae bacterium | reverse complement strand
CTTTGTTTTGTCGATTGAGCTGATAACTTGTGAAGGAGTCTACCTTTTTTTAAGTTATATAGTTAGAGGATTGCAGGATCCAAGTGTAAGGTTTTGTCTTCTTCCCGTCACGATTCACTTAAAGTTGGACGTTGTTTATGGCATATGTTTTGCTAGTGCCATTGAAACAGGGCAGAGGAATGCCCCTGCTCCTGGGTTAATACTGTTATCTTGAAAGGTGGAAACAGAAAGCAGGAAGCTTTAAAGATAGAATCAGGAGAGCTCATTGATCTCTAACGATAGGGCACTTAAATATCATCATCTGGAACGGGTGCTGGGGCATTCACGCTTTGGTTTGTTGATGATGGGGCTGATCGCCCTTTCGTTTACGCATGATCAGATTCTTGCGTCGCTTTTGTTCACGTTGTTTTCAGTGGAAATTATTGCGCGCATCATGATTTTTCGCCGTAAAATAAAACTCAATCCCTACCGTTCATCCACCATTCAAAAAATTGATTTACTGCTGCTGATCATTGATGTGGTTGCAGTGGCATCCTTGTTGGTGACGGTGCTGGATATTCAGACGGGGGCTGAGAATATTGCCATGGCACGTTTGCTACGTGGCGTGTATCTATTGCGTACTTTGCGTTTTGTGCGTTATTTCGATTTGCATAGTGCGATGTTTTCACCCACCTACGGCATGGTGATTTCGCTGATTATTCTAATCTCATTTTTTGCTGAAGGGGCATTCCTGATTGCTATTATTATCTTCTTTTTTGTGGAACTGTCGTTGCGTCTGATTGTGATGCGTGGCATGACGTTTGACACGAAGCGGGATAAATATATCGAATGGAGTTTCTGGAGTCTGGATTTTGTTGCGACCTGTTTCATGCTGCCCTTTATTACCGGTTTCCCTTATAGCAGTGCACTGCGTATGTTGCGTTTGGTGCGTTTGCTGCGTCCGTGGCAAATAATTTTACGCAATTTGAGAGATGTGTTGCGTGAAGGTCAGTTCATGCAGGAGATCAACCTGATCGTTTTGTTTCTGGCTATTTTATCCATTGGTGGCGGTGTACTGGCGCACTTTTTGTTTGCTGACTTTGATTACACCATGGGTCTGTACCATAAACCGATTGAACACGAAATGTTGTCGGCCATCTGGTTTGCCTTCCGTTTGTTAACCGATCCGGGCAATTCGGTGATTTATCCGGATAATATGGTTGTGGCTGTATTTTCGATCACCGCAGTTATTGTAGGTGTATTCATTTTTGCATTTTTTATCGGTATTGGCGCAAATATTGTATCGGGGCTGATGCGCCGTTTACGTAATGAAGGTTTGTTGATGAAAAATCATATGGCGGTACTGGGTTGGTCGCCTGCTTCGCCTTATATTTTGAATCAACTGCGTATTATTTCTGATCGTACCTTTACCCGTTTAAAGGTGGTGTTGTTGCATGATGCGGATCATCCTCCCAAAGAGCTTATCAATGAGAAGTGGGTAACCTATCGTCAAGGTGAGATTGATTCTTCGGATAATCTGAAAAAGATCAATATTGCTGAAGCGAAGCAGGCCTTGATGGTGTTGCCTGAGGGTGAAACAGAATCCGTATCCCTGTCGCATTCGTTTTATAATATGTTGGCAATCCGTACTGAGAGTAAGCACATCAAGCTTAGTATAGCGATTCCCGGTATGGATTATCCGCGTTTGGACTCCCATCAGCATATGTTGCAAGTCGGTTGGGACAATGTAGGGCATTTCAATGAACCGACCGTGGTGATGTCGGAAGCAGATTTCAGGGCGACGGCGCTGTGTAATATTTTACGTTACAGTGATTTTGACCAGGTCTTGCAGCGTTTGATGATTCCGGAATTGATGGATGAATCATCGACCCATTTGGTGAGTTGGGATTCAGAATTGAAACGCAATGAGGCCAATGCCTGGGAACTGTTCACACCCGATGGCAAGCATGGCTCGGATGTGTTGGCTGTTCAGGCGCAGCTGTTTGCGCGTGGGGTAATCTTGTTTGCGGTCATCAATGATGATTGGGAAGCATTGCCTTTGTACGCGCTGGATGATCAATACGTTGAATCACTGCAAGTGCGCTCATTGATCGGTATTGCGATCAGTGATTCGGCTATTTATGACGAAACAATGTATTGTATCCGTGAGCCGGAAGCATTATCCAGTGATCCGGAAGATCCATTGGCGGTAGCCAGACTTTGCCCGGATGATATGGATGAGATGGGTCTGTGTTTGGATGAAACTGAAGATAAAATGCAACTGCTGGTGATGGGGTGGGTGGGTAGCTTACCCTTATTGCTGAAGCGTTTGTTGCGTTTTTATCATGAGCTTGATTTGGTTATTTTTGATGATTTGACTCTGGAACAGAGTGAAAGTGAACAGGCATATTTAGAGCGTCGCCTGGCCGAAGAACCGGGCTTGGAAGAGCTGGTGACGATTCATATTGAGCCATGGAACTTTAATGATATGGAACATTTACGCAGTCATATTAAGCAGTCCAATCATGTGATTTTATCGCGCCCCAAGGGCATGCATGAATCGGCCTATGCCATGATTACTACCGTGTTGTCGCATATTATCAGTATTTGCCGTGATGAAGATGTGCAGCCACAGATTTTCCCCTTACTCGATAAGCGTGAGCAGGCGGGTTTGCTGCAAAAAGAGTTGAGTCATTATGATCTGCCGACCGAAGTGCATGTTACGGTGCCAAATGAGTTCTATGGCGTGTTTGTGGCACATACGTCATTTCATATGTATGCGGTGGAAAAAGATGAAGATTATCAAAGCAAGCGCGCTTTTCGCCATGTGTTAAGTAAACTGATGTCGGATTCCGGTGAAGATGCTGATATGGGCTTAAAGATTCTCAAGGTTTCAGAGCCCTTGCCGGAAGATCCGATGGTGTTGTTTTATAGCTTGCGGGCAGCCGGTTTTATCTGGATTGGATACACCATGAATAGCAGTTATAAAAAGAAAGATGCGATTGGCAAAACAATCGATACATTTTTTCCGCGCCAAACAGAATTTACCTGTAATCGTCAAAACCAAATTGTCATCAACCCGAATGGTAATCCATACTCACAACGGGCCTGGATGGAGAGCCGTGATCAGGTTGTAGAGTTGATTGCTTTAGGGGGCGATGATGATGTAGAGTTGTTTTAACTTATAAAAAGTGCGGTTATAAAAAAATGTATAAGAATTATGGAATAGGATGTTGGAGGGGTCAATGGCTAAAATTCTAATTGTAGATGATATGGCAAGTATGCGAAAAATGGTTGCTTTTACACTTGAAAGCGCCGGGCATGAGGTGGTGCAGGCCGATGATGGCGATGTGGCCTTAAATATCGCCAACGAGCAGGATGGTTTCGCGCTGGTGATTACCGATGTCAATATGCCGAATATGGATGGCATAACATTGACGGCTGAGTTGCGCAAACTGCCAGCGCTCAAATTTACGCCAATCCTGCTTCTGACTACTGAGGCGGGTAAAGATAAAAAAATGGCAGGTAAGGCCGCTGGTGCAACAGGCTGGCTGGTGAAGCCATTTGATCCTGATAAATTGCTGATGACCATCAAAAAAGTTCTACGTTAAGAGGTCATCTCAAATGAGTATTGATCTCGACCAATTTAAACAGATCTTCTTTGAGGAGAGCTTTGAGGGACTGGACACCATGGAGACCGGTCTGCTCGGTATGACCGCAGGCGGCACCGATCTGGATGTTGTTAATGATATTTTCCGCGCGGCCCATTCAATTAAAGGCGGCAGTGCCACGTTCGGCTTTACCGCGCTGGCCTCGTTCACCCATGTCATGGAAGGCCTTCTGGACGAGATGCGCGAAGGTAAGCGTGAGGCTGATCAGGATGTCGTGAATATCCTGCTTGAATCGGTCGATGAAATGCGCGATCTGATGAGCTCATACCAGAATGACGAAGAACCTGATGTTGTGAAGATGCAGGAGCTGCAACAGAAGCTGGAAACAGTCTGTGGCATGGAGCCAACAGCGAAGCCTGCATCTGAGGCTGCAGATGATGATAGCTCTGATAAAAATCGACGGCAGGGCTGGAATATCACATTTACACCACATGATAACCTGCTGACCACCGGCAATGACCCGGCCTTGCTGATCGGCGAGTTGGCTGAGTTGGGTGAGATGACTTTGACAATGGACGATTCCGAATTGCCATCGTTTGCCGGCATGAATCCTGAACAGTGTTATCTGAGCTGGTCAATCAAGTTGTTGGGGCAAGAGATCGAAGAAGATCAGATTACGGAGATCTTTGAATGGGTTGAAGATGAGTGCGATCTGGAACTCAAAGGCATTTATCCTGAACGCAAAGCCTCAGACCGGCGTACGGGTGATCGCAGGGATGCAGTTCAGCAGGAGGATCGGCGGCAGGCAGATCGTCGCACAGGCCCGCGCCGCCCAAATGATAAACCCGCTGCTGCTCAGGTGACGAATATACGGGTTGATACCAACCGCATTGATGCGCTCATTGATATGGTTGGAGAGCTGGTCATTACCCAGTCGATGCTCGGCCAGTTGGGTGATGATTTTGATATGAGTAAACTGAACCGGCTGCGTGACGGGCTGGATGAGTTGGAACGTAATTCAAGGGAAATTCAGGATGCTGTGATGAAAGTGCGTATGCAGCCGATCTCGTTTGCCTTTAATCGCTTTCCGCGCATGGTGCATGATTTAAGTCAGAAGCTGGATAAAAAGATTCGTCTTGAACTGATCGGTGAAGAAACCGAAATGGACAAGACTGTGATGGAAAAGATCAATGATCCGCTGGTGCATCTGGTACGCAATTCACTCGATCATGGCCTTGAGGGGCCAGAGGAACGGCTGGAAGCCAATAAAGATGAAGAGGGTTATGTGCGCCTCAAGGCATTCCATCAGGGTGGCAGTATTGTGGTCGAAGTCTCTGATGACGGTCGCGGTCTGGATCGGGATAAATTATTTAATAAAGCTGTCGAAAAAGGGATAATCAAGGAGACAGATCAGCTCAGCGATGAGCAGGTTTTTCTGCTGCTGTTCGCAGCCGGTTTCTCCACAGCCGAGCAGTTGAGTGATATTTCCGGTCGTGGTGTGGGCTTGGATGTGGTGCGCCGTAATATTGAGAGTCTGGGTGGTAATGTCTCTGTTCGCTCCACCCTTGGCGAGGGCACGGTGTTTACTATTCGCCTGCCTTTAACGCTGGCTGTACTTGACGGCCAACTGCTCACAGTCGACGGGCAAACCTATGTTCTGCCGCTGAGCGCTATTGTTGAATCGCTGCAGATGGATGCTGAAGCGGTCAGTACACTGGCCGGTGATGCAGAAGTCTATCGCCTGCGCGATGAATATATTCCTGTTATCAGCCTGTCCGAGCTGTTTAACACGGGCAATCCGGACGCTGAAACTGTAGAAAAAGAGAGAGATGGCTCCCTGTTGGTCATTGTCGAATGGGCTGATAAATGCGTTGGCTTGCTGGTCGATGATCTGCTGGGCCAACAGCAGGTGGTGATCAAGAGTCTGGAGACCAATTACGAACGCGTGGCAGGGCTGTCCGGCGCTACCATTCTGGGCGATGGCACGGTCTCATTGATTTTGGATATCTCCGGTTTGATCGAGATGTCATCCAAAGCACGAGAGCAGACTGCCAAACCGAAACTAGCAGTAGTCAACGGCAGGAATGACTAATGAATCTTAAGCCACGAATGACACGAATTTACACGAATATCAATCAGGATCGAGATTTTAATTATTTTTCTTTATTACCTTTTATTTGTGCTAATTCGTGTCATTCGTGGATACTTGAAAAGAGCAGGAGAATAAGATGGAAGCAGTAGCAAGCCTTGATACAGCAGCACAACAATACCTCACCTTTATGCTGGCCGATGAGGAATACGGGGTAGATATTTTGACGGTGCAGGAGTTGCGCGGCTGGGAAGAGACCACGCCAATTCCTAATACGCCTTCTTTTGTGCTCGGTGTGATTAATCTGCGCGGTGTGGTGATTCCGATTGTCGATCTGCGTGACCGCTTCGGGCTGGAGAAAATTGATTATAGCCCAACCACCGTAGTGATTATCGTCAAAGTTTTGGCGAATGGCAAAGAGCGTGTGCTGGGCATTGTTGTCGATGCGGTTTCCGAAGTTTATGACATTGCCAAAGAGGATATGCAGCCACCGCCGGAAATGGACGGGGCCATCTCCATCGATTTTGTAACCGGACTGGCTACGATGAATGAGGAAATGGTTATCCTGCTGGATATCAACAAGCTGATCACTGAAGGGGTGCTATCCAACAACAGTAAAGCATCTGCCAATGCTACAGGCAAGGGGGAAGCGGATGTTTAATCTCAGTGCATTGCATCAATCACTCTCCGCAAAAATCATACTGGCCGTATGTGCGACTTTTGTAACCGTCATGCTGTTTTCTACCTGGATGGCTCATGTCGGTGAGAAAGAACGTGCGCTGGAGATGGTTCAGCAACAGGTGGCAGATCAGAATGCTATGGCTTTTGATAGTCTGAACATGTTGATGCTCGGTGGTAGCATGGATGAGCGTGAAACGCTGAGAGAAAAGTTGCTGGCTGGGAATGATGTGCTGGATGTGCGTTTTCTGCGAGGGGAAGCCGTTAGCGCCCAGCATGGTGAAGGGTTTGCGGATGAAAAGCCGGTAGATGCCATTGATAAGCAGGTCCTTGCAGGCAACAGTGTTAGTGAAGTATCTAAAATCAACGGGCAGCGAGCAATTACCGTAGCGTTGCCATTTTCAGCGGGAGAAAATGTGCGCGGTGTCAATTGTCTGGTTTGCCACGACACGACAGCGGGCACAGTGCTGGGTGGTGTCCGGGTCGCTGTATCACTGGAATCCACCTACAAAGCCATTGAACGTGCATTCTGGCAAAGTATTGCGATCAACAGCCTGCTGTTTGTTTTAGGGCTGCTGCTCATCTTTGTGCTGTTGAAGCGTATTGTCACCAAACCATTGCAGCTGGCTGCGCAAGCCGCTGGAAAAATTGCATCCGGGCAGAGTGTCGACACCCTGAATACCGGTCGATCTGATGAAGTCGGTGACCTGTTTCACTCCATGGAGCGCATGCAGAGTGAGTTGCTTGCCAAACTGACGAAAGACAAAGAAGAGGCTATGCGCATCAATACGGCACTCGACAGCGTCACAGCCAATGTGATGATGGCAGATACCGATTACAAAATCACTTATATAAATAGCGCTATGCAGGCCATGATGGAAGCCAATGAGGAAAATTTCAGAACGGTGCTGCCGAATTTTGATGCCCAAACAGTGATGGGAAGATGTATCGATATATTTCATAA
>JBHHTX010000086.1:0-7340 GCA_046753585.1 Mariprofundaceae bacterium | reverse complement strand
GTGAGAACAATCCTTCACATCAGGGTTGCCCAATAATCAGAAAAATTTCAGGGAAATAGGTTTTCTCTTGACTCTGTATCTAGGTACGGAGTTTATACTCCTATTAGAACTTCAAAATAGGAGGTTGGATATGCACGAAAAAATCAATGTTCCCCTAATTGGTGGGGTACTGGCTGGTCTTGCCGCATCAGCATGTTGCGTAGGACCACTAATTTTACTGTTTCTCGGGTTTGGGGGTGCGTGGGTAAGCAATCTGACAGATCTTGAACCCTATCGGCCAATTTTTATCGGAATAGCATTTGTGGCATTGTTCATGGCTTATCAGAGGATATACAGGCCAAGGGCAAAACAACAATGTGAGGCAAATAGCGTCTGCGCTAAACCACACATAAATGATGCGTATAAATGGTTGTTCATTGCCGCTGTGGTAATTGTTTCAGCATCAATTGCCTCACCATACCTTATTTCAATATTCTACGGGTAAAGTTATGAAACACATCATCGTAATATTGTCTTTATTGTTCTCTGGCTCTTTATTGGCGGGGGAGCAAACCGTTGTTCTTTCTGTTCCCGGAATGAACTGTCCTGTATGTCCAATTACAGTTAAAAAATCTATAGAAAAAGTAGCTGGCGTAAAATCTGTTAATGTCAGCTATGAAAGTAAATCGGCAACTGTTGTGTTTGAAGATCAACTGGCAAGTATAGCCAGTATAAAAGAAGCAACAGAAAATGCAGGTTACCCTTCAGAGATTATTAAAGGAATAAAGTGATGAAAAATATAATTCCAGACTCTACGGTAACCTGTCCAGAGTGCGGTCATAAAGAAACAGAAACCATGCCCACAGATTCTTGCCAATGGTTCTATGAGTGCAAGGGGTGTGGTGTATTGCTCAAGCCAAAGAAAGGTGATTGTTGTGTTTTCTGTTCTTACGGTTCTGTTCCGTGTCCACCCATCCAGCAGGGCACAAGCTCTTGTTGTTCGTCGTAACAAAAACGCATAACAAGGCGCTGCACTCGGACAGCCAAAAGCTGCGCCGCTCGTTCCTCGCTATGCAGTTTTTGGCTGCCGGTGAGCTTGGTCGTTAGTTAACAGGCAGGTCGGAGTGACCTGTCAGATATTCATCAACGGCTCGGGCGCATTTGCGGCCCTCATTCAGGGCGCGCACAACCAGTGACTGACCACTGCGCATATCTCCGGCGGAAAAGACCTTGTCGAGGCTGGTTTTGAAATCGCTGATATTGGCAGAGACATTGCCACGTCCATCTTTTTCAAGGCCGAGTTCATCAATCATGCCTTCATGCACAGGGTGTAAAAAGCCCATGGCCAGCAAAACAAGATCTGCCTTCAAGGTAAACTCACTGCCCTCGATCTCGCTCATCTTCCACTGGCCATCATCGCCTTGTTGCCAGTCTACGCGAATGCAATCAATACCTGTTACTTGTCCGTTTTCGCCGATAAATCGTTTTGTCGTGACGGAAAAGTCACGTTCGCAGCCTTCTTCCTGAGATGAGGAGGTGCGCATCTTCATGGGCCAGTCCGGCCACGTTAACAATTTATTCGGGGATTGGGGTGGAGCTGGCAGAATCTCAAGCTGGGTTATATATTCAGCCCCGTGCCGGTTGGATGTGCCGATACAGTCGGAACCTGTATCACCACCACCGATAACAATCACATGTTTAGCTTCGGCGGAAATCCAGTCCGCATCCTCAATCTTGTCACCCAGAACTCGTTTGGTGTTCTTTCTTAGCAATTCCATGGCAAAATGAATGCCGGTGAGATCACGCCCAGGAATTGGTAAGTCACGTGGTTTCTCGGAACCACCTGTCAACACAACTGCATCATATTTTTCGAGCAGCGATTTGGCTGAAACATCGATTCCGATGTGGGTATTAGTACGAAACTCCACACCTTCAGCGCGCAGCTGCGACAGTCTGCGATCAATGAAGCGTTTCTCCAACTTGAAATTCGGAATGCCATAGCGCATGAGGCCGCCAATACGGTTCTCCTTTTCATAAACCACCACACTGTGTCCTACACGGGCCAGTTGCTGGGCGCAGGCGAGACCCGCCGGGCCAGAACCTACGATGGCAACTTTTTTGCCACTTTTGCGTTCAGCTATCTCAGGGAAAATCCAGCCTTCTTCCCAACCCTTCTCGACAATGGCCAGTTCGATGCTTTTGATGGCAATGGGTTCATCAATGAGGTTTACCGTACAAGCCTCTTCACAGGGAGCAGGACAAATTCGTCCGGTGAATTCAGGGAAGTTGTTCGTTGAGTGCAGAACCTCCAGTGCCTCCTGCCACTGATTTCTGTATACCAGATCATTCCAGTCCGGGATGATGTTGTTCAGTGGACAGCCATTGTGGCAGAAAGGTATGCCGCAATCCATGCAGCGGGCACCTTGTGTGCCCATATCTACAGGTAGTTTCGAGAACTCCTCGTAGTGCGTAACCCGATCAGCCACGGGTGCATAAGATAGGCCTTCACGGGCATACTCCTTAAATCCAGTCGGTTTACCCACGGGCACGCTCCTTGCCTGTTTCGGCTTTCATTTCCGCTTCCATTTCTGAAAGCGCCCGCCGGTAGTCCACCGGCATGACCTTGACAAATTTGGGGAGAAACTCTTCCCAGTTATCCAGAATATTGATACCAACAGTCGACTTGGTGAAATGAACATGTCGCATGATCAGTGTGCGCAGAATATGCTGATCGTTCTGGGACAGGGAGTGACGTGTATAAACGCGCCCATGCGTCTCCAGGTCAGCGCCCTGATGGTCAAGAGCCTCCAGAGCGTCAGCTTCCGAGGTAATGGGTTCAAGCTCCACCTGAGCCATATTACAACGACTCTCAAATGTCCCGTTTTCGTCCAGTACGTAGGCAATGCCGCCACTCATGCCAGCCGCAAAGTTACGCCCCGTTTCACCGAGCACAACCACCGTACCACCAGTCATATATTCACAGCCATGATCACCAACACCTTCAATTACTGCGACTGCGCCGGAGTTTCTCACCGCAAAGCGCTCGCCACCAATGCCCTGGAAGTAACATTCACCGGCGATGGCACCAAACAATGCTGTATTACCGACAATAATATTGTGTCCGGGGGTGATTCTTGACTCATCCGGTGGATAAATCGCAATGTGCCCACCGGACAGGCCCTTGCCAACATAATCATTTCCCTCGCCAGCCAGATCAATGCTTATACCTTTTGCCAGCCAGGCACCAAGTGATTGTCCGGCTGTGCCCCTGGCTTTAATGACAATGGTATTATCCGGCAGGCCCTGATGACCGTATTTCTTCGCAAGTTTACCCGAGAGCATGGTGCCGAAGCTGCGGTCTACATTGCAGATATCCGTTTCAATAAGCACAGGTCTTTTATCATCGAGGGCTGGCCTGGCCTGCTCGATCAGTTTGTTATCGATTAATTTATCCAGGCCATGATTCTGAGTTTCACAGTGATAGACGGCTGCGTCTCTTGCGTCCACCTGATGCAACAGTGGTGACAAGTCCAGTCCTTCTGATTTCCAGTGACGGATAGCATCATTGGTGTCAAGCATGTCTGTACGGCCAATCATGTCGTTAAAGGTCCTGAAGCCGAGACTGGCCATGAGTTCACGTACTTCCTCGGCGACAAACATGAAGTAGTTGACCACGTCTTCAGGCTTGCCGACAAATTTCTTGCGTAGCTCCGGATCCTGGGTGGCCACACCAACCGGGCAGGTATTGAGATGACACTTTCGCATCATGATGCAACCCTCGGCAACAAGCGCGATGGTGCCGAAGGCCACTTCATCGGCACCTAGCAAGGCTGCGATAACGACATCCCGACCAGTTCTGATCTGGCCATCGGTTTGTAGAGTCATACGGCCTCTGAGACGATTGAGTACAAGTGTTTGTTGTGTTTCTGCCAGGCCAAGTTCCCAGGGGCTGCCAGCATGTTTGACAGAGGTTAGGGGGCTTGCTCCGGTACCGCCATCGTGACCGGCAATCACTACGTGATCTGCATGGGCCTTCACTACACCCGCCGCAATCGTGCCAACACCAATCTCCGAAACCAATTTCACTGAAATATCAGAATCAGTGTTGGTATTTTTCAGATCGAAGATCAACTGGGCCAGATCTTCAATAGAATAGATATCATGATGCGGAGGAGGGGAGATCAATCCAACACCCGGTGTGGAATGACGGACGCGGCCAATGCGCTGGTCTACCTTGTGTCCAGGCAGTTGCCCACCTTCACCGGGCTTGGCGCCCTGTGCCATCTTGATTTGAATCTGATCGGAGTTGGCAAGGTATTCTGTGGTAACGCCAAAGCGACCGCTTGCGACCTGCTTGATGGACGATCGCATCGAATCACCATTTTTCAGTTTCTCGAAACGTTTGGGTTCCTCACCACCTTCTCCGGTGTTGGATTTGCCGCCCAGGCGGTTCATGGCAATGGCCAGGGTGGAGTGCGCTTCGTGTGAAATTGAACCGAAGGACATGGCACCTGTGACAAAGCGTTTAACAATGTTTGCAGCAGGTTCGACTTCATGCAGAGGAATGGGGGATGAGTTTTTAAATTTAAACAGGCCACGCAGGGTCATCAGCCTCCCTGACTGATCATTGATGAGCTCTGCGTATTCTTTATACAGCTTGTAATTATTTTTTCTTACGGAATGCTGAAGCTTGGCGATGGCTTCAGGCGTTAAGGTATGTTCTTCTCCACGTACTCGCCAGGCATATTCTCCACCCACATCGAGGGCAGTTTTATAGATATGTGCTTTACCATAGGCGTTACTGTGCCGTAGCGCAGCCTCTTCTGCCGCTTCATCCAGACCTATACCCCCGATTTGGGTTGGGGTCCCGGTGAAATACTTTTCAACAAAGTCGGAGGCAAGCCCGACAGCTTCGTAAATCTGGGCACCGCAGTAAGAGTGATAGGTTGAGATGCCCATTTTGGACATGACTTTGAATATGCCCTTGTTAATAGCCTTGATATATCGGACTTTTACTTCTTCAAGTGAAAGGCCAGCCGGGAACTGCCCGGTTCGACGCATATCAAAGAGGGTTTCAAAGGCCAGATACGGGTTGATTGCTTCCGCACCATAGCCGGCAAGGGTTGTGAAATGATGCACCTCACGGGCAGATCCGGTTTCAACAACCAGGCCCGTCTCTGTACGCAAACCTTTACGAATCAGATGTTGATGCACTGCTGAAGTGGATAAAAGTGCCGGAATAGGAATATGGTCTGCATCCAGTTCCCGATCTGAAAGGATGATGATATTGCAGTTCTCTCCAACTGCATCCTCAGCTTCTTTGCAAAGGCGATCCAGGGCATTTTCCATGCCCGAGGCACCCTGATCTGCGGGGTAACACATGGACAAGGTTATGGTGCAAAATTTGCCAGCCGTATAACGCTCGATATGGCGTATTTTTTCCAGGTCTGCATTGGTCAAAATAGGTTGATGAACTTCCAGTCGTAGGGGCATTTCATCATCCAGCCCCAGCAGGTTGGGGCGTGGGCCAATGATCGATTTCAAGCTCATCACCATCTCTTCCCGGATCGGGTCAATTGGCGGATTGGTTACCTGGGCAAAGAGCTGCCTGAAATAGCTGTACAGGGGTTTGGGTCGGTCAGACAGGACAGATAGAGGTGAATCATTGCCCATAGAACCGGTTGCTTCCTGACCGGAAACAGCCATTGGCTTCATCAAAAACTTCAGGTCTTCCTGCGTATAGCCGAACGTTTGCTGGCGGTCGAGCAGAGTTTTATGATTCGGAGCCATGGTCGGAATTTCTTCCGGCAGGGACTCAAGCTGGATCTGCGTCTCGTCCAGCATCTTCTGGTAGGGTTTCGCCCTGGCCAGCCTGTCCTTGAGCTCTTTGTCATCAATGATGCATCCGGCTTCCAGGTCAATCAGAAACATTTTGCCAGGTTGCAGGCGCCATTTCTTGACGATTCTTTCCTCAGGGATATCCAGAACACCCATTTCAGAAGCCATTACGACCAGGTCATCATTCGTAATCAGATAACGTGCCGGGCGTAAACCGTTACGATCCAGCGTAGCCCCTATCTGACGGCCATCAGTGAAAGCAACTGAAGCCGGGCCATCCCAGGGCTCCATCAGAGCAGCATGGTGTTCATAAAACGCCCTGCGACTTTCATCCATAAGTTGATTCCCGGCCCAGGCCTCGGGAATTTGCAGCATGGCTGCATGCGCCATGGGATAGCCGCCCATGGTTAACAGTTCGAGCGCATTGTCAAAACATGCTGTATCGGATTGTCCTTCGGCTATTACCGGCCAGAGTTTTGCAAGGTCATCGCCCAGAGGTTCTGACTTCATCGATTGGCGTCGGGCATTCATCCAGTTGATATTACCGCGCAAAGTGTTTATTTCGCCATTGTGGGCAACCATGCGAAACGGGTGTGCCAATTCCCAGGCGGGAAAGGTGTTGGTTGAGAAACGCTGATGCACGAGGGCCAAAGCACTGGCCAGGCGAGGATCCCTCAGGTCTTCGTAATAAGCGCCGAGCTGATACGAAAGAAACATACCCTTATAGACGATGGTACGGCTTGACATCGAGGCAAAATAGAAGTTGGCAGCATCTTCAAAACCAAGGGCATCAATACGGTTGCGAGCAACCCGGCGCAGCACATAAAGCTTGCGTTCAAACGAATCCTGGTCGGCACAGTCCTTACCCTTACCGATGAAAACCTGCTTTATGACTGGTTCACAGGCGATTACGCTGTCAGGAAGGTCTGCGCGTATGGCATCGACAGGCACATTACGCCAGCCAAGCAGAACCTGACCTTCATCGGTAATCGCCTGTTCTGTGATTTGCTCGCACTGTTTGCGATGATCCTGATTCTTTGGCAGGAACACCATACCAACCCCGTATTCTCCCTCCGCGGGAAGCTCAAAACCCAGTTCCGGACAGACTGCGCGAAAAAAAGCATCGGGAATTTGAAGCAGAATACCAGCGCCATCACCTTCTCTCGGATCCGCGCCAGCTGCACCACGGTGGGTTAAGCGAAGCAAAATTTCCAGGCCCTGCTGAACAATCTTGTTGCTCTTCCTGTTTTTGATGTGTGCAACGAAGCCAACACCACAAGCATCATGCTCATGGCGAGGGTCGTACAAACCCTGCTTCGACGGGCGTGTCGATAGCTTCATAATCCACCCCTTTGTTTTTAGTTGTCAGCAGTCGGTTTCAACCATGCCGTTACGTTTTACGTATTTTGCGAAGGAACTGCGGAAATATATCAAAGGTGTACGCTTTACTCCAGTCTTCGACATATCAGCCCGAATTTTTCATGAGAATAGAGAGGCACAATTATTTTTCTTATGGCTAACAA
>JBHHTX010000085.1:0-7391 GCA_046753585.1 Mariprofundaceae bacterium | reverse complement strand
ATTCAGATAATTCTGGTCATGGTTGTATTTATCCTCTTCAGGAAGCTGCATTGTAATCCCCAAAGCCTGCCCCCTCGGGATAATACTTACCTTATGTACCGGGTCAGCATGTTCCACTACTTTGGCCACAAGAGTATGTCCGGCCTCATGGTAAGCAGTCGTCTTCTTCTGCTCATCAGACAAAAGCATGGAGCGACGCTCGGTACCCATCATGACCTTGTCTTTGGCCGTTTCAAAATCAGACATATCGACCTTTTCCTTACCGTACCGGGCCGCATTCAATGCCGCCTCATTGGCCAGGTTAGCCAGGTCAGCTCCCGAAAAACCGGGTGTTCCACGGGCCAGAACGGTGACCTTGACATCCTTTGCTAAAGGTACGTTACGTATATGCACATTAAGTATCTGCTCCCGACCACGCAGATCAGGACGTGGCACTGTAATACGTCGATCAAACCGGCCGGGGCGAAGCAAGGCCGGATCCAGCACATCGGGACGGTTGGTTGCAGCTATCAGGATAACACCTTCGTTGGCCTCAAAGCCATCCATCTCTACCAATAACTGGTTCAGTGTTTGCTCGCGCTCATCATTGCCGCCGCCAATACCGGCACCGCGGTGCCGACCCATAGCATCAATCTCATCAACAAACACGATGCATGGCGAATGTTTCTTGGCCTGTTCGAACATATCACGTACTCGTGAAGCGCCAACACCGACAAACATTTCTACAAAATCCGACCCGGAAATCGAAAAGAACGGCACCTCTGCCTCACCCGCGATGGCACGTGCCAGCAAGGTTTTACCGGTCCCCGGAGGCCCGATAAGCAAAGCACCCTTCGGGATTTTTCCACCGAGACGGGTAAACTTGGATGCATCACGCAGAAAATCTATGATTTCAGTGACTTCCTGCTTGGCTTCATCGCATCCAGCCACATCATCAAATGTAATCCGGTTGGTATCCTCGGTTAGCAGTTTGGCCTTGCTTTTTCCGAAAGACAGAGCTCCACGACCACCTGACTGCATCTGGCGCATGAAAAATATCCACACAGCAATCAATAGCAACATCGGGAACCATGAGATCAGGACGGATAAGAAAATTGGCATCTCTTCATCCTTTTCTACGTTGACTTCGACCTTCTGATCGAGCAAACGCTGCACCAGGTTCGGATCTTCCGGAACCATGGCCCGATAGTTGCGCAAATCCCCACCAATATTTCTGTACTGACCGGAAACATCCTTATCACTGATGGTCGCTGTTTCAACAACTCCCTGGTCCACTTTGTCAATGAAGGCGGTGTAGGACATCGTCTCACCCTGTTTAACGGGCGGGTTGAACATATTAAAAAGGCTCACCATGGTCAGGCCGATTACCAGCCACAGCAAAAGGTTTTTCCAAATTCCATTCACTAAATCATCACCTCACTAATTCTAACATGCGGTCTCCAGACTTCACTTTCAATGGATAATTTCCGAAAACGCACAGTAAACTTGTGGCAAGCATAACCCCAAGTTCATGAAATGGACATGAATTGAACTTACCAGAAACTCGAAAATGTTTTGCCCTTGCCGCACATGTCACCGAACTTATTAACTTGACAATAAAACATTTCTTTGGATCAAAGAGGGGTCAAGGTCATCTGGAACTGGTTCTCCCAGCATTTGAAATAGTGTGGCTGCAAGATTAGAAAGCCCGGGGGCTTTCTCCGGACCGTCACCTTCATGTAATTGTCGCAGCGTGCAGGAACCTTTACGCTTTGGATCAAAAAGGATGCAGGGTACCGGATTGATTGAGTGTCTGGTGCAAGGTTCATCCCTGTCGGATGTATGGATGGACATCTCTTCGGCATTGCCATGGTCGGCTGTAACAATCGCGCTGCCCCCTACCCTCTCCAGAGCTTCAACAATACACCCTAAAGCCTCATCGACAGCCTCAGCTGCAGCAATGGCAGGTTTGATACGGCCACAGTGTCCGACCATGTCCGTATTGGCAAAATTAATCAGCCCGAATCCATATTCTCCCGATACAATAAGCTCAACAGCTTTTGTCGTTAGCGCAGGTGCTTGCATGGACGGGGCGTCAGCAAAGGAAATCCCAATATCCGAAGGAATAAGAATATAGTCTTCCATATCCGGGTCGAGTGGTTCGCGATAACCTCCGTTGAAAAAGAAGGTGACATGCGCATATTTCTGGGTTTCGGCCAGGCGAAACTGTTTGATTCCCAGATTCAGGATGCGCTTGCCGAAAGGATTCTCCACACTGGTTGGTTCCATGATTTGCAATGCGGGAATATTTCTATCTTCGTCATACACCATCATACCTGCAAAGGTTACATCCGGGCGTCTGCCACGATCAAAACAGTCAAAATCATCCAGGCAAAAAGCTTCAGAAATTTCCGTGGCCCGATCACCCCGGAAATTCACCATAATCACAGCATCACCATCCATGATCCTGCCAACGGGTCCATCGTCAGCATCGACAATGACAAAGCCGGGAATATCCTGATCGACAATCCCGGGCGTTTCAGTCCGAAAATGTTCAATGGCATCCAGCATGGAAGCAAAACGATTCTCGCATTCTCCGTGAACATGGATATCCCAACCGCCTTTGACTTTTAGCCAATGTCGATCACGATCCATGGTAATAGCCTCACGGCCACCACCGGAAGCGAAGGCATAATCAAAACCATCATTGGTATTCACATAGGCGAAGGCCTGCTCAAGCAGGGCAATATATTTCAGGGCGCTCTGTATGCCAACATCCCGCCCGTCCAGCAGGGCATGAACCCGTAACCGCTTGACACCTTCTTCAAAGGCATGATTGATCAGGGCCAGGAAATGGTTGACATGTGAATGAATGTTGCCGTCAGACAACAACCCTAGCAGATGCAGAGTGTGGCCGGACTGAATGGATTGCACAACTTGGCACAGTGCCTCGGATTCATGGAATGAACGGTCCTGAATCGCCTTGTTGATACGGGTCGAACCCTGCTCAAGAACCTTGCCCGCTCCCATGGTAAGATGCCCGACTTCAGAACCACCGAGATCTTGCCGGCCGGGCAAGCCGACATAAGGCCCGTGTGTGAGCAGGCGCGTATGCGGAAAGTCGGCCCACAGACGATCAAAGTTAGGGGTATGCGCCCGGGCAATCGCATCTTCGGCGCCACCGCTACCGATCCCCCATCCATCCATGATGATAAGCAGAACCGGCCCTGCTGCTTGAGAACCTTGCCTGATATCAGAATCCCGCATGTATACTCCTTAACAAGTCCGGACTGGGTGGTGGATGATAAACAAAGACATTATATAGTCTACTGATCGACTCGAAAAAGGTAGCTTGCCGATATTAAAGCATAGCCCCAAATCCGATATGAAGATTGATCTCCTCGCAAAAAGACCACCTACGCCCATTATCATGCAAAATGATGAAACGATTGGATATTATTTCATTTCTTATCTTTATAAGATGAACAGGAACAGATAGAATATATTGCAACATAGGGGCTTGGAGGTGACACGTCAAAAATCACAAAACATGCAATATGCTTTATCCGTTCAGTCACCTTGTCCCAAAGCGGTTGAAAAAACTGACGGACTCATGGCCGGGTCTGTTTCGCAGGGAATTGCTTGCGAAGCTATCAGTGCATTACTCAGCAAACATTATAAACGCGATATGGGTCGCGGCCAACAAAGAAACTCTACGCCATGATGGGCGTGATGATCCTGCAGTAGATGAAGGATTTGACCGATGATGGGGCCATTCGGCAATTTGCCTTAAATCACAGAGTGGCACTATGCGCTGAATATCAACGACAATTCAAACGCTTCGGCCTGCATCTGCCCCAAGACACCGTGGAATATTGAGCTTTTTCCAGCTTGAAGCTAACTATGCTCAAAAGAAACTTGCATGACTTTTTGCGAGGATATTATTGATGGCAACTAAAAAAACACGTCTTGATCGGCTCCTAAGCGAACGTGGACTAGCCGAATCAGGTGAAAAGGCAAAGCGTTTGATCATGGCTGGACTGGTGTACGTCAATGGTCAGAAATCTGATAAACCGGGAACCAGAGTAGCGCAAGGTGCAAATATCGAAGTGCGTGCGACGCTATCTTATGTTTCCCGTGGTGGACTAAAACTGGAAGCGGCTCTGGATCATTTCAAACTGAATCCCTCTGAGGCCATTTGCCTTGATGTTGGCGCATCAACTGGAGGATTCAGCGACTGCCTGCTACAGCGCGGTGCGAGAAAAATATATGCAGTTGATGTGGGCCATGGCCAACTGCATTATCGCCTGCAAAAGGATGAGCGGGTTATTAATCTGGAACGAACCCATATCAGAAACTTGACCGAAACCTATGTGCGGGAACCGGCGGATGTTCTGACCATAGACGTTTCATTCATTTCACTGACAACAGTTCTGCCGCTAGCCTGGCCATTTCTCCGGGAAGGCGGATGGGCAGTGGCGTTAATCAAACCTCAGTTTGAGGCCGGGCCGAAAAACATACGCAAGGGAGTCGTGCGCGACCCAGTAGTACGCCAGGCTTGTGTGGACAAGGTTATGACATATGCATCAACTCTGAAAGGAGGCCATACCCTTGGCGTTATCGAATCACCGATCCATGGTCCCAAGGGGAATATTGAGTTTCTGCTTGTCCTGCAGAAGCATAAACTGGACTGCTTTTAACAACTGCTGACAGACTATTCCATCAGGCAATAATATCGGAGCCGCCGGAGACATTACGCTGGCCGGAAGCCTTCATTACAACCTCGATCAATTTATCCTTCTCCACCGGCTTAACCAGGTAATCGAAAGCACCCTGCTTCATGAACTCTGTGGCCAGCTTTGCATCCGGGAATCCGGTTAGCACAACAACAGGAATCGCCGGATACTCGCGGCGAAAGTAGGCCACGGCCTCGACGCCATTAATCTTGGGCATCCGTACATCGCAGATAATAACATTCACATCCAGTGCATTCTCGAAATCAAGAAGCTCGATTCCTTTCTCTCCATCCTCCGCCTCAATGATCTCCATGCCAGAACCTTTGAGCTGAAGCCGGATTGCTTTACGGACCGGTTCTTCATCATCCACTATCAGAATCTTATACATGATTCGTTCTCCTGAGACTGTGTCGTCTTCCCCGTACCGCACCTATAGCAAACAGGGCAAAGCCCAGGGCAATGAGGATTAGATACTCTTCACTGGGCAGGCCACCACGTAAAGTTAACAGACTATCCAGAACACCCAACGCGATCAGAACTACTCCAATTAACCTGGTTTTCACACCACGCTTACCGTGACGGGAATCTTCGACATACAATATACTCTGTTGACTATGCATCCGTCGTGGCCCTGCCAGCGCTACGTGCCCACCACATCAGACCGGCCAGGAATAGTCCAAAGACCAGCAAACCCATGACCAAGGGCATGGAACTCGCCGCTGGTTTGAGTAATAGCCAGTACCAGGTTGTCATGGTGTGCTTTGAGCCGGATTCGCTGTTGCTGCCATCCCATGCCGCAAATGCGACGGGGATAAAGCGCCCTTCGGCAAACTGCAAATCCTTTTCAGCGTCATCCGTGGTCAGCGGGCGTGTAAACAATACGCGCCATGTTCCATTATCATAGGACGATTTGGCCTGAAGTCCGGTCTCGGCGACATCACGTTTCTCGATTTCTGCAAACCCCCGGGCATTGGCTAAGGCAGTCATCTCCGGCGCTTCGGTCGTGCCACTCTTCCAGTGCCAGATATTGACCGGATGGGAGGCATCGCCCATACCGAAATATGGCTTCTCCATTTCTGTAGGGATTATGACAGGCAGCTGCACGGCCACGCCATCTTCCGATATCGGAGGATCACCAATTTTTTCAGCCAATTCATCTCCAGGGATACTCTTGCTGCGATCATCCCACTCGAGTAACAGTGCAACGGCCTTAGCATTATAGAGTGCACGTACTGTAATCGTGTCATTGGATGGCTTGAAAAAACGATCCTTGCCGATGATCTGAGGTACCAGAAGAAAGGAGGTTGGAGCGGCCTGTTCCCAACGCTCGTCATCCGTAGTAGCGGGCAATTCGCCCTCAGCAGCTTCCGCTTTGATCACTGTATTTTCAGGATCAACGACTTCCTTCGTCTTGGCAAGACTGTGTACATAGTTGGCCACATGCCAGCGTTCCTCAATACTCAGTTTTTTCTTACTCTTGGGGTCGGCAAACGATGGCATCTGCGTGCCGGGGATGCCAACAGAAATACGAGTGAAAATATCTTTCGGATCGTTGCTGGCACGGAAGGTCCAGGGCTTGGTCAGGTTGCGTGGCCAGGTGCGCTCTTTATAGTCACCCTTGAGCGCTTTGGTAGCACTGCCCTTGCCTGTCTTGCCATGACACTCAACGCAGCGATCCCCATCTTCAAACAACGCCTTTCCCTTGGCTATACTCTCGGGTGAACTGGCGATCTGAGTGCCGTAATCAAGCTGATCAGAGGGCGTTTCTTCATCAAACCCTGCGAAAACCTTGACGTATTGCACCACGTCCCACATATCCTGCTCTGAAAGTAACTCCTTCCAGCTTGGCATGGCCGTTCCCGGCATGCCATCACGAACCATACGGAAGATATCCTCATCGTTGGGCACCATATCTTCAAAGCCGGTCGTCTTGATCTTATATTGACCATCTTCAAAGTTGCGCGGTGGCGGATTGAGAAAATCCTCAGCCGCGCCCGCACCATCACCATCAGCGCCATGGCACCAGATACAGCGCTTTTCATAGATCACCTTGCCATTATCGGCATTGCCGGTTGCAGCGACTGCGGGGCCGGCCATGAAAAGCACGGCCAGTGCTGCACCAAGGAGTCGTTTCAAGATTGAATTCATCTGTCTCATGGCTATTCCTGAATGTAAATTATTCATGAGCCCACGACCTTGGGCGCATACCTGTATAATCATAGAGGAACAAAATCACCTTCCATACCTCATCCTCGCTCAGGAAATCCTGCCATACAGGCATGGCTGATATCCATGGCGCAGCTTCCTTGGGCAGGCCCGGCCCACCTGTGGCAATGCGCCAGAACACGAAAGATTCCTGCAACTGCGCTATCGTTCCGACATCCTGGAAGTTCAAAGGTGTCGGGTTCAGGCCATCTGCGAATGGGCCTTTGCCATCCAACCTGTCGCCATGGCAGTACTGACAGTTCTTGATGTAAACCTCACCACCCTCATTGACGAGTTTTTTGAATTTAGCCGGATCTTCCTTCTCGAATTTACGGTAAGGGTTCTCCAGCGTAGCCAGATCAAACCGCTTGCCATATGCCTTGACTGAGGCCGGCGGTGCAGGATGAATACTGCGCAATTCTACTGGCGCCTCGAAATTAGCCTGCATGCTTGTGAATACGTAGCCACCAG
>JBHHTX010000084.1:0-7661 GCA_046753585.1 Mariprofundaceae bacterium | reverse complement strand
TCCGTCATGCGCGGCAACACCTTTGAGAAGGTCGGCGTAAACTTCTCGGAAGTGCACGGCACTTTTAGTGATGAGTTTCGCAAGCAGATTCCCGGAGCTGACAAGAGTGGGAAATTTTATGCTTGCGGTGTTTCTCTGGTCGCGCATATGCGCAACCCGAAAGTGCCTGCTGTACACATGAATTTAAGACGCATTGAAACCAGCCTGGGCTGGTTCGGAGGTGGCACCGACCTGACTCCCTACTTTCCTTTTACTGAGGACACTGAGCTATTCCATACGCGGCTAAAGGAAGCTTGTGATCAAACCGACCCGAAGTATTACCCTGAGTACAAGGCATGGTGTGATCGCTATTTCTTTCTGCCTCACCGCAATGAGCCCAGAGGTGTAGGTGGCATCTTCTTTGATAACCTGAATAGCGGCGATGAGGAAAAAGATTTTGAATTTGTTCAATCCGTAGGCGAGGCATTTCTTAGAACCTATCCGGAAATTGTGGCCCGCCGAAAAGATGAATCCTATACAAGCAAGGATCGTGAGCACCAGCTGATCCGGCGCGGCCGTTATGTGGAGTTTAATCTCATCTATGACCGGGGGACCATTTTTGGTCTGAAAACGGGCGGCAACACCGAAGCTATCCTGATGTCGATGCCGCCTGAGGTACGCTGGCCATAATCTCTACCGGGAAAGGATTGTTATCTTGACGCTATCGATTCTGGCAGTCATCACAGGCCTGATTGTGCTTATCTGGGGGGCCGATCGCTTCGTCATCGGGGCGGCTGCGATATCCCGTAACCTTGGCATCTCCCCGATGATCATTGGCCTGACCGTAGTCGGCTTTGGCACTTCAGCGCCTGAAATGCTGGTTTCCGGCACGGCCGCCTGGTCCGGAAACCCTGGCCTGTCGATCGGCAATGCCCTGGGATCCAATATCGCCAACATCGGTTTAATACTCGGCATTACGGCCCTGGTCGCTCCCTTAACGGTACAGTCGGAAACCTTGCGGCGGGAATTGCCGATCATGCTGCTCGCCATTCTGGTCACTTGTGGACTGTTGCTGGACGGAGATATTAGCCGAATTGATGGTATGGTCCTGTTGGCAGGGCTTCTGGCTCTACTGTTTGGCGTGGTCATTTTGGGAAAAAGGAGCCGCAAGGATTCCCTTGAAACCGACTTTGATGCCGAGATACCTACCCGCATGCCTATGTCTCACGCTATATTCTGGCTGATTCTTGGTCTGATTTGTCTTCTTGGCAGCTCTCGCCTGCTGGTCTGGGGCGCAGTCAATATCGCTCAGGCAATGGGTACCAGTGATCTGATCATCGGCCTTACTATTGTAGCAATAGGCACCAGCCTGCCAGAGCTTGCCGCTTCAGTCATGAGCGCCCTGAAAAAGGAACATGATCTTGCTATCGGCAATATTATCGGCTCGAACATGTTCAATCTGCTTGGTGTGCTAAGTTTGCCGGGTCTTATCAGGCCCGGAGTCTTTGCATCGGAGGTGCTGTTACGTGATTTTCCGATAATGGCCGCGCTCAGCTTGCTTCTCTTTGCTGCGGCTTACTCATGGAAAGGTCCAGGTCGTATCAACCGCCTGGAAGGTGCAGCCCTGTTATCCTGTTTTATCGCTTATCAACTTTGGCTATATTTCACTCTTTAAGAGTATAAAGATAAGG
Organism: Mariprofundaceae bacterium; assembly: GCA_046753585.1. Taxonomy (GTDB): domain Bacteria; phylum Pseudomonadota; class Zetaproteobacteria; order Mariprofundales; family Mariprofundaceae; genus CAYLYU01. Next base: position 5,991 of record JBHHTX010000084.1, on the reverse strand, counting down.
CTGGGTTACGAGAAATCTACCCTGAGGCAAGGGCAACGCTCTAAAACATCCTTCAGTATTTTACCACAAGAAATACCGGGGAGAGACTTTTAGCCGCTGATTCGCGCCATTGATGGGGTACATTTTCCCGATATTTGAGCCTTAACCCATAAAGACCTTGCCCATAGACAGATGCTTCCGCCAGTCTTGGAGACATGAGCTCCCCGCTTATTATTGTTGCTGATGCCCACATCTGGGGCGTTGAGTCTGCATTCTCTGCCTTTCCAGGGTTTAAAGTAGACTTGCGAATTGTTGAAAGCAGGGATATCACGTCTGAGACCGTACGGGGGGCAGACATTCTTCTAACCCGTTCATCCACCAGAGTAAATGCAGATCTCTTGCAAGGCTCAAAAGTAAGATTTGCGGCAACCGCTACCATCGGTGATGACCATTACGACAAGGCCTATCTGGAATCCAGAGGCATACCTTTTGCCAATGCTGCAGGCTCTTCGACCAAATCCGTTATTGAATATATGATTGCAACCCTGTTTGAGTTGCATTCGGGTGGGTTGATCCATATTCCAAAAACATGCATCGGAATTATCGGAGCGGGACGTATCGGTAGCGGCCTGGAGAAAATATGCCGGGATCTGGGTATGGATATACTTGTCAATGATCCACCACGAGCACGCCTTGAAGGCCGAGAAGGGTTCGCTGATCTTGATGAACTGCTTGAACAAGCCGATATTCTCAGCCTGCATACACCACTCACCCATATCGGTAGCGACCCAAGCTTTCACCTGATAGATGCGGATAGGCTTGAACGTTTCCGTGGTCGTGGCCTAATCAATGCCGGCCGTGGTGCCTGCGTCGATAACAATGCCCTGCTTAACTGGCTGGATTCAGATCAAAAACATTTTGCCGCTCTCGACTGTTGGGAGAACGAACCAAATATATCTCGCCGCCTGTTAACGCACCCAGGCATGGTGCTGGCCACACCACACATCGCAGGTCACTCGCTGGATGGAAAAGCTGCAAATACCCAGTTTGCACACAATGCACTGTGTTCATATCTGGGTATCAACAAGGAGTGGGATATGCGGGAACAGTTACCTTTAGTTGATACAGACCCCGTGCAAATTAAGGCTGGCGGAGATATCTGGAGTCAACTTCGATTGGCCATTATCCGGCTTTACAACATCAGGGAAGATGATCTTCTGCTCAAGACCAGTAGCAGATACGTTGATGATGAGATGGCTAAGTCATTTACTAAAATGAGGCAAAACTATCCGATACGAAGGAGCTGGAATAAACATCCTGTTCATTTCACAAAACTTTCCCCCGAGCTTGGGAAAATGTCTGCTGGCCTGGGCTTAAACGTCGTGTAGCCTAGCTGCATGCGGTATAATAAACCTAGTCTTGTCTGGATGGATCTAGAAATGACCGGCCTCGATCCGGATACTGATCAGATCCTGGAAATTGCAACAGTCGTTACTACAAACAATCTTGATGTCGTTGATGACGGGCCGAATATTGCCGTGCATCATTCGAAAGATGTCCTGGATCAAATGGATGAATGGTGTCAAAAACATCACACGGCCTCGGGACTTGTTGACCGGGTGCTAAATTCTGACGTTTCGCTGGCTCAGGCCGAGGCAGATACACTGAAATTCATTCGAACCTACATTCCGGAGAAGAAAGCACCGCTGTGTGGCAACTCCATTCACCAGGACAGGCGTTTTCTTTGTCGGCATATGCCCACGCTGGAGTCATACCTGCACTATCGAATTATTGATGTGAGTACTATCAAGGAAGTGGTACACCGCTGGTATCAGGATGTTAAGCTGCCGCCAAAGGAAGAGGCTCATCTGGCACGCAAGGATATTTATGAGTCCATAGACGAGTTGCGTTTTTACCGTCGGCGTTACTTTCAGTAACAATTTGACTTGTCAATTCATCCGGCAGGTTCCCCTTTTCACAAGATTCTATGCAACGCATTGATATAACGGGGAAATAATCGATCTGTTTTGCCTCCGATCCGACATGCTCTATGAATCGTGAAAGCAGGCATTATGATGCATTTAGGGGCATGTCGGATTTTTTCTCTTAACTTTCTTGTCGTTACTCTCAGCTCCTTCCCCTGCCAATTGAATAATAGATAATTCCGGATTTTCCCATTCGCTTCGGGTCAAAAAGATTGCGCCCGTCAAAGATAACCGGATTGTTGAGAGAGCTTTTGATTGCAGAAAAATCCGGGGCGCGAAAATGAGGCCATTCAGTTACAATGGCCAGGGCATCAGCTCCATTCAGGGCAGATTCGGCATCATCCATCAGGATAAGATCGGACCGCTGACCATAAATACGTCTGCATTCCGGCATCGCCTCGGGATCAAAGGCCTGTACTTTTGCTCCTGCCTGCCAAAGTGCCTGCATGAGCACACGTGAAGAAGCCTCACGCATATCGTCGGTATTGGGTTTAAAACTAAGCCCCCAAAGTGCGATTGTTTTTCCCTTCAGATTACCCTGGTAATGTACATAGATCATTTCAAAAAGCTTCTCTTTCTGGCGGTAATTCACAGCCTCAACTGACTTCAGAATTTCCGCTTCATAGCCAATACCATCGGCAGTCCGTATCAACGCTTGCACATCCTTTGGGAAACATGAGCCGCCATAACCACAACCGGGATAAATAAACTGATAACCAATACGACTGTCCGATCCTATACCCCGGCGAACTGCCTCAATATCAGCGCCCAGACGTTCTGCCAGGTTAGCCATCTCGTTCATGAAGCTGATTTTGGTGGCCAGCATGCAATTGGCGGCATACTTGGTGAGTTCTGCACTACGAGTGTCCATGACAAAGAGTCGATCATGATTACGGTTGAACGGCGCATAGAGTTCTCGCAAAGTATCTGCAGCCTGATCGCTATCCGTACCGATAATAATGCGATCGGGCCGCTGGCAATCCTTGACAGCAGCCCCCTCTTTCAAAAACTCGGGATTTGAAACGACATGAAAGGCGTGCGAGGCACCACGCTCTTCAAGCACTTTTGCGATTCTGGCTTCAACTTTGGCAGCAGTCCCAACCGGAACCGTACTTTTATCTACAACAATTTTCGGAGACTTCATATGGATTGCTATCATTTCAGCTACTGCCAGCACATATTGAAGATCAGCAGAACCATCCTCATCCGGAGGTGTACCCACGGCGATAAACTGAATTTCGGCATGATCAACACCCGCTCTGGCATCCGTAGTAAAGTCAAGCCGTCCCGACATATAATTCTCAACCACAACTGGCTTCAGATCAGGCTCAAATATCGGAATAACACCTTTTTTCAGATTATCCACCTTGTCCCGATCCACATCTACGCAGAGAACATGATGGCCGACATCCGCCAGAATCGCCGCCTGCACCAGGCCAACATAACCAATTCCGAAAACAGTTACTTTCATAATTTACAGAACCGGATCAATAGAATGTAAGTTGAGAAAGAAAGTTTTAGGTCCAACATCTCATCCCTCACGTTTTTCTTCAGAATAGGTCTTGTAGACAGATTTAATGCCTTCCTCCAGGGGTATGGAAGCTTTCCAACCCAAGCTGTTTAGCAAGCTGACATCCAGCAGTTTACGCGGTGTGCCATCAGGTTTGCTGGAATCCCAAGTAATATTACCATCGAAACCGACTACCTTCCTGACCATATCAGCCAGGTCACGGATTCTAATATCAGACCCGTAACCGACGTTGTAAAGACGGGGGTTGCTAACTTGTGACCGCTTACTCATAAGAAACAGAGCTGCAGTGGCCATATCATCCACATGGAGGAATTCGCGATAGGGAGAACCTGTTCCCCACAATCGTACCGATGGGGAATGTAAGATAGAGCTTAAGTCCCGTTTCAGACCAAGGCTGGAAAGAATATTATCGGGAATACGCCCATGGCGGGCTTCATCAACTTTGATTGCTTCAAAATTAACTGTTTGAGCAAGCCTGGCAAGATGAAATTTTCTAATCAGTGCCGGCAATACGTGTGAATTCTCCAAATCAAAGTTGTCATTCGGTCCATAAAGATTAGTAGGCATGACAGAAATTGCATCAAAGCCAAACTGTTTGTGATAGGCCTGACACATCTTAATGCCGGCAATTTTGGCTATCGCATACCATTCGTTGGTCAATTCCAACTCGCCGGTGAGCAGACAAGACTCCGACATGGGCTGTGATGCCATTTTTGGATAGATGCAGGAAGAACCCAGAAACAGAAGTCGTTTTACTTTATTTCGATAGGCTGCATCAATTACATTGGTCTGAATTTGCAGGTTGTCACGGATAAAGTCGGCAGGATAAGTGTCATTGGCGTAAATGCCCCCTACCCTTGCTGCGGCAAGGAACACATAGTCAATCTTTTCTTCGATAAAGAAAGCATCGGCAGCAGCCTGATTGCGCAAATCTAATTCTCCAGAAGTACGAATAACAACATTTCCATAGCCTTCTGCTCGCAGTTTCCGCATTATGGCAGAGCCAACCAATCCCCGATGCCCGGCAACATAGATTTTTGAATCTTTATTCATTGTAATCAAAGGTCTTATAGCCGTGCTCTTTTACGAGGGCATTTTTCTTCGCCTCCTTCAGGTCTTCCCGCATCATTTCGGAGACGAGCTCCTCAAATGTAACTTTCGGTGTCCAGCCCAGTTTCTCTTTAGCCTTTGTCGGATCGCCCAACAAAGTTTCTACTTCTGCAGGGCGGTAGTAGCGTGGGTCAACGGCAACAATGCAAGTGCCAGGAGTCGGTGATTTGTGATTGGTGTTTGGTGATTGGTCGATAGAAGTGATGAAGCCGACTTCATTTTTACCTGTGCCCTGCCATTCAATTTTAATACCGATCTCGGCAGCTGCTGCGTTAACGAAATCACGTACCGAATACTGTACACCAGTTGCAATAACAAAATCCTCAGGTTTATCCTGCTGCAGCATCAGCCACTGCATCTCCACATAATCACGGGCATGGCCCCAGTCGCGTTTGGCATCCAGATTACCCAGATACAGACAGTCCTGCAGGCCCAGTTTAATGCGCGCCAGGGCACGCGTAATTTTGCGAGTTACAAAGGTTTCACCGCGTGTCGGTGATTCATGATTAAACAGAATGCCGTTGCAAGCATAGAGTCCGTAGGATTCTCGGTAGTTTACCGTAATCCAGTAGGCATAAAGTTTGGCCACAGCGTAGGGAGAGCGCGGGTAAAACGGTGTTGTCTCCTTCTGTGGGGTTTCCTGCACCAGCCCGTAGAGTTCTGAAGTGGAGGCCTGATAAAAACGTGTTTTCTTCTCCATTTTCAGAATACGAATTGCCTCCAGAATCCGCAAGGCACCGATGCCATCGGAATCCGCCGTATACTCCGGTTCTTCAAAAGACACAGCTACATGACTTTGCGCGGCCAGATTATAAATCTCATCCGGCTGAGCCTGCTGGATAATACGGATCAGGCTGGAGGAATCAGTCATATCACCATGGTGCAATGTAAACCTGCGATTTTTCTCATGCGGATCCTGATAAAGGTGATCAATACGGTCTGTGTTGAACAGGGATGTCCGCCGTTTGATACCATGAACTTCATACCCCTTATCCAGCAAAAACTCCGCCAGGTAGGCTCCATCTTGACCCGTTACACCTGTAATCAATGCTATCTTGCTCATTTCTTGACTCCCCCTCATCACTTCATTCGACCATAACGATCTTCGAATCGTTCAATGTCGTCTTCTTCCAGATAATCGCCCACCTGCACTTCGACAATCTTCAGCGGTATTTTCCCCTTGTTGGCAAGTTGATGACGCTGGCCAACAGGGATAAAGGTGCTCTCATTTTTCGCCACTAAAAAGGTTCGATCACCGTCATTTACCGTAGCAGTGCCCGATACAACTACCCAATGCTCAGAACGGTGTTGATGGCTTTGCAGGCTCAGACTGGAGCCGGGATTTACTTCCAGCCGTTTCAGTTTGTAGCCGGAATCCCGATCTTC
>JBHHTX010000083.1:0-7728 GCA_046753585.1 Mariprofundaceae bacterium | reverse complement strand
TTGAGTCTCAAGGCCATAGCTAAAGCCATGCTTTTTCACCTGAGAACTTCTCCTGAAATACCTGTTCTGCGACATATATCCGCAATCTCATGAAAAATGCGGGCTGTCTAAGCCGATTTACTTTCCCGAATCATGATGTCGAGCTCACCCGATCTTTCCATGGCATAAAGCTCATCAGAGCCGCCAATATGGCGATTGTTGATAAAAATTTGTGGAATCGTACGGGCTCCGCCTGAGCGCTCAAGCATTTCAGTGCGTCGGGCTTGTTCAGTGTGGATATTATATTCGGTAAAGTACAGTTCTTTTCGCTTTAGCAAGGCCTTGGCGCGAATGCAGTAGGCGCAAAAGGGACCTGTGTAAATTTCGATTATTGACATACCAAAAAAGCTAGCGTCTGTGTGCGACACGGGCCAGAGAAAGTGCATGTACCGGTCGTTTCAGAGACTTGAGGGCACGGGCGGCAAAGAGCAAAGTAGCTCCGGTCGTGTGGATATCATCCACAATCCAGATACGATCCGGGGTGGGTAGTTTTTTCCATTCTTTCATATTGACAGCAAAAGCTCCGCGTAAATTTCGCCAGCGGGCTGTACTGTTAAGGGATGACTGGCGGGATTGCTCCCCTTGTCTCCTGAGAATACGCCACTCCCAGCCGCTTTCCGTTATACAAGCAATATGGTGGCAGAGGTCAGCGGCATGATGCTGGCCATTTTTTCGCATGCGCTTAAGTGGCATAGGTACGGGCAATAACATATCTCCGGCTCTGATCAGTTCTTTCAGGCGGGGGCGAGCTGCATCCAGAAGCCACAGAAGACCGGAGTCTCTCCCTGCAAGTTTCCAGGTGAGAATAGCCTCACGTACCGGCCCGTGATAGGTGTACAATGAAATAGTTTCCTCTTGCGGCGGTGGTCTCGTGAGACAACGGCCGCAAGGCCCAGGTGCAAGCTCATCAGCAAGAGGGAGTCCGCAACGGTGACAGGTATATGGAGAGGTCAGCTGAATATTCCTGGCGCAGGCATCACAACATGATTGTCCATTCGGAATTCCTTCCTGGCAAAACACACAGGCAGGCGGAAACAGAAGCTGTATACCGTGCTCGATCCATTTTGTTGACAGGCCTGACATGCCTTCCAGCATGCCCTGCATGTCTGACAGTCGCAACTGGTTCGATCTGATGCCGGAAGATCGCAAACGCCGCTTTCCGGGGTCTCTAAGGAGTAGCAATGCCCGGATCGAAATTGAAGGGAAAACATTGATTAATTTCGCCTCAAATGATTATCTGGGTCTTGCAACTCATGCCGGGGTAAAATGTGCAGCCGCAGACATGATTAAAAGGCAGGGTTTTGGCAGCGGAGCCTCAAGATTTATTTCCGGTGATGCCCCGGAGTTATACAAACTGGAAGCTGAACTTGCTGCCTGGAAGGGATATGAGGCGGCTCTGGTCGTAGGCTCAGGTTATTTGGCCAATGTTGGCCTGCTCGACGCACTCAATGACAGGCATGGTACGATGTTTTGTGACCGATTGAATCACGCTTCCCTCGTAGATGGCTCCCGCCTCAGTCGTGCCCGCGTTTACCGCTACGCGCACAGGGATGTAGAGCAGCTTTCTCAGATGATGCAAGGGAGCGGAAACGGACGAAATATGATTATAACAGACGGTGTGTTCAGCATGGATGGGGATTGTGCCCCTGTCCGCGATCTTCTTGACCTGGCCGTTAAACATGATGGCTTGCTGCTTGTTGATGATGCCCATGGTACGGGGGTGCTGGGTTCTGAGGGGAGGGGTTTGCTGGCAGAGGAAGGTATTTCCGGTCATCAGAGAGTCATTGAAGTTGGCACACTGGGTAAGGCTTTGGGAAGTTATGGGGCGTTTATTCTTGGAAGCAGTGAAATTATCGAGGGACTGAAACAAAGGCTGCGTAGCCTGATTTACTCTACGGCCTTGCCACCCTGTGCAGCAGCGGCAGCAATTGTTGCAATCCGATTGTGTCGCAGTTCCGATCTTCTGCAGAGATTAAGTTCCAATATGAAGTATTTTCTGCATGCTGCTGAATCAAGGGGCATTACCCTGATGCCTTCACGCACAGCCATTCAACCCATGATTCTGGGAGAAAATAAGACCGCTATGCGGGCCGCATCCTCGCTACGGGAGGCAGGTTTTTTTGTTCCTGCAATTAGACCGCCAACAGTGCCGGAAGGAACATCGAGGTTGCGTATTACCCTGTCAGCGATGCATAAAGAGAGACATATCGATGCCTTATTGAAGGCGCTGAAGAGTGTGATCTAGTGAAAGTGACGCTGATATTTTTACATGGCTGGGGACAGTCATCGAAAGTATGGTTTCTTCAGACCGGCAGTCTGGCTTCCGAATTCGAGGTTTTGGCTATCGACTTGCCGGGTCACGGTAAGGCTGCGGAGGCCCCGGCAGAGCAATGGCTGGAGTTGTTGGCACGGCAGCTTCCAGAAGGGCCGCTAATTCTTGTTGGCTGGTCACTTGGCGCCATGCTTTCTATTCAGTTGGCGCATAAGTGCAAGGCACAAGTTGTCGGGCTCGTGCTTGTTGCTGCCACACCCTGTTTTCGCCAGCGTGCTGACTGGCCTCATGCTTGCACAGATGATGATTTTTCTGGCTTTGAACGAGGCGTTGTGGAAGCTTCGGCCAGGGCCATGAGTAGATATTTTTCTCTTATGTTTCATGGTGATGCCATTTCCAGGTCCGAATACAATCTACTGGTTCGCAAGGCAGTGGATCGTGATAGTCCAGCCGGGCAGGATGCGCTGGCAAAAGGCCTGGATTTGCTTTCAAACCTGGACTTGAGGAAGGGTATACAGCAATTAGAGGTGCCATGCCTGCTCATACATGGTGAAAATGATGCGGTAGTGCCTTTGGGAGCCGGAAAAGTTCTGGAGAAATGTATTCCGGATGCAAAGCTCGTCGTATTTCCTGCTTGTGGCCACGCGCCTTTTTTAACGCAGGCAGAGCGTTTTAATCAAACACTGGAGGATTGGTGCAGGCAGCGCATATCCATCGAAAGTTATTAATACGGGCCTTTTCAAAGGCTGCGGCGACATATGATGCGCATGCGGTATTGCAACGCGAGGTAGCGGACAGGTTACTGAATCATATGGAGTTTACCAGATTCAGGCCAAGGCGTGTTCTGGATATAGGGTGTGGTACAGGCTATTTGATGCTGAAATTGAGAAAGCGTTTCAGATCTGCAGGTATTTATGGCCTTGATATTGCCGGAGAGATGTTGAAGAAGGCATGTGCTTCATCAAAAAGAAGATTGCCCTTCGGGCCAAAGAAAGGCTTTGTGCAGGGCGATGCAGTATCACTTCCTTTCAGGGATGAAAGTATTGATCTGGTTTGTTCCAACCTGACCCTGCAGTGGGTGGCGGATCCCGAAGCGATGTTACGCGAAATGCGACGTATCCTCGCACCCGGTGGCCTGATTCTTTTTGCTACTTTTGGCAGACGAACACTGCTTGAACTCAGGCAGTCACTGGCAGAAATCGCTCCGGAGAGGGCCGGGCTGGTGCTGCCTTTTCCTGATGTGACTTCACTGGGCAATAGTCTTATGGAATTGCCGGTAGAATTGCCGGTAACCGACACTGACCTGTTTACCCTGACCTACCCGGATGTAATCGCTCTGGTGCGAGAGTTAAAGGGTCTGGGTGCATCATCCTCTGCTATCAACAATCGTCCGGGCGGGCTATATGGCCGGGCACTGCTGAACAAACTTGATAACATTTATGGTGAATCCCATCGCATGGAAGATGGCCGTATCCGAGCCAGCTTTGAAGTGTTGTATGCCCAGGCTTGGTATGCAAAGGTTCCTTTCAGGCCGGAGGGGGAAGTTATTTCCATTGAGGTAAAACATGGTGCGTAGAATCTTTGTTACGGCCACGGATACCGGAGCAGGCAAGACTTTTGTGACTACCGCATTGTTGTGCGCCCTGAGAGAAGCCGGGAAAGATGTGATTGGTCTTAAGCCTGTTGCCAGCGGCAGTGAAGGGGCAGCGGTCAATGCGGATGTTTCTGCCCTGCTGAGGGCACAGGGCATGCCTGAATCAAAAGCGTCAGCTATCAATATCTATAGCTTTGATGCTGCTCTGGCACCATCGCAAGCGGCAGCTTTGGAGGGAGAGGCTATTGATCCGAAGACTTTGCTTGCATGGTGTCAAAAGAAATCAGCCGGTCATGCAATTAGCCTGATCGAAGGCGTTGGCGGTCTGATGGTGCCTCTTGTTGAGGATTACCTTGTTTCTGATTGGCTAAGTGATATGCCGGACTGTGAAGTCATACTCATCGTTCGGGCCAGGCTCGGTGGTATCAACCATGCGCTACTCACTCTTGATAAATTGAATCATATGGGCCTACCGCCTCGCCGGGTCATCATCAACGATGCGGATCATGTAGGTCAGGCCATGCTGGAAAGGCATCAGGAGGCGCTGATTGCCAGTTGCGCCGGTTTAACAGAGTTGATTCTTATGCCTTATTTGGAAGAGAGTCAAAGACTGGCATCCGGTACTCAGCAGATTATCTCGTCCCTCATCTAGGAGTCTGTCGGGCTTATGAGAAATCTACTGCGGATATTGGCGCAGACCAGGTATTCCAGGCGAAGTTTTCAGGTGAAAAGGCATAGCTTTAGCTATGGTTTGAGACTAAAGGCTTCGATCTGGTGAGGCTGGGCAAGACAGGTGCCTCAAAAGACTAAACGTCATTTGAGAAAAGTTATATTTGTCACCAACCCATTGTTATCCATAAGAAAAATAATTGTGCCTCTCTGTTCTCATGAAAAATGCGGGCTAGGTTTGCCATCGTTACCGAAGGCCAACAATAGCGCCAGCATCGGACCGGAGGAATTGATACGGCCATCATGAACCATGGCCAGCGCCTCTTCTCGTTTGACCCAGAACACCCGGATATCTTCGTGCTCACTGTCCAGTCCGCCACCTTTGCCAACAGGCTGGCTGGCATCTACCTCACTCATAAACAGGAAAAGTCGTTCCGAGGTGCCGCCGGGTGAGACATAGTAGCTGCCAAGTGATTTCAGTGATTGTGGTGCATAGCCTGCTTCCTCGAGGCATTCGCGTCGGGCGCATTCAATCGGGTCTTCACCTGGGTGCAACATGCCAGCTACTACCTCGATCAGCCAGGCCTTGTCCTGTCGTATAGCCGGGCCGATGCGGAACTGTTCGATCAGTAGGATCTCATCCCTTTTCGGGTCATACAGCAGGACGGCTACAGCATCGCCACGCTCAAAATTTTCACGCACAATCTTCTGTTTGGTGCCATCATAACGGTCATGTTCGACGGTATAGGTATCCAGCTTGAAGAAGCCCTGATATAAAGGCTGTCTGGCTATGATTTCATGGTGCATGGATGTCTCCTTTCTGCTCAATATCCGACAGGATACGACAATCTTGATTTGATCTGCACTATTCATGTAAACATCAAGGGATTGCGTTGATCTTTCTTGCGGGGTACTGGACCCGTCTTCTGAGGTGGTTACAATGGCTTCATATATCATCTCTTGTTGACAGCTAAACTAAGGGAGTAGTAATGAAAACATTTCTGGCTTTTGTAATCTTTATTGGTGTTGTTACTGTAGCGCAGGCTGAGACGATGTACATTGAAGACCAGTTGAAGCTTCCCATGCGAAAAGGCCAGAGCACTGGCCACGGTATTGTCCGCATGTTGCCCAGCGGTTTGAAGGTTGAAACCCTGGAGCAGAATAAAGATACCGGGTATACACGCATCCGTACGTCCGCCGGAACCGAAGGCTGGGTTCTTAGCCGCTATTTGATGAAGAAGCCTGCTGCCAGGCTCCAGCTGGTAAAAGCCGAAAAAAAACTAGCCAGACTCGAAGCGGAAAAGAATAAACTTGATACCAGACTCAATATCCTTGCAAAAGAAAAAGGAACGCTTGATCAGGAGCACGCGCTTCTTCTGAGAAAGAACAGCGAGCTCGGACAGGAACTGAAAGAGATTCGTCTGACTTCCGCTAATGCTGTAGCAATTTCTGATGAGAACAAAGCTCTGAAGAATCAGTTGGCAACAGTCGGGCAAGAGCTTCAATCATTTCGTCAGGAAGTTGGTGATCTCAAATCGGGCATTGCCCAGAAATGGTTTATGATCGGCGGAGGCGCGGTTCTTCTAGGGATTTTTCTTGGACTGTTTTTGCCTAATCTTCGGACGCGGCGCCAGTCAAGATGGGGAAGATATTAGCCCGAACCTTTCATCAGGTCAGAGGGAGCAAAAAAATATCCCGCCTGGTGGGATAAACCGGACGGGATATTTAAAGCAAGTGTGCTTTTGCGGGCTGTGTGTGGTTCAGTCTGCAGTAACGCTTCTTGCCTGCGGGCCTTTCTGACCCTGCTCAACTTCAAACGTTACCTTCTGACCTTCTGCCAAAGTTTTGAAGCCTGCACCCTCGATTGCTGAGAAATGTACGAATACATCATCTCCACCATCATCCTGAGCAATAAAGCCATAACCCTTGGACTCGTTAAACCACTTGACTGTACCTGTAGACATAAAAAATACCTCAATTTCCATTATTAATAATATTTACACGTGGATCATGACAGAAATACCCGGAGAAAATCAGAGGAAAAACCTTAGAGATTATCTTGAATTCATCAATTACAACATGTAGCGACCGGCAGTATACGCGCTTGTTATTAGAAAGCGAGCAATTAATTTCAGGCCAGGAAAGCTATTTTCCAGGTCTGTCAGAATTCATTACACTACACCTTTTATCATGGAGGCACCGTGACCGGACAAATAACAACGCAAAACATGGCTTTGTTCTGTGACTTTGAGAATATCGCCCTGGGAGCACGAGATGCAAAATATTCCAAATTTGATATGCAGAAGGTTCTCGAACGCCTTTTATTAAAGGGCAATATTGTCGTCAAGAAAGCTTACTGTGACTGGGATCGTTATAAGGAGTTCAAGGCCGTTATGCATGAGGCCTCTTTTGAATTGATTGAGATCCCGCATGTTCGTATAAGTGGAAAAAATTCGGCAGATATCCGCATGGTCGTTGATGCTCTTGATCTCTGCTATACTAAATCGCATGTGGAAACCTTTGTTATTATCAGTGGTGATTCCGATTTTTCTCCTCTGGTCAGCAAGCTCCGGGAGAACAATAAGGTGGTGATTGGTGTCGGGGTAAAAAATTCAAGCTCAGATTTGCTGATCGCCAACTGTGACGAGTTTATCTTCTACGACGATCTTGTACGTGAGCGGGAAAAGCCTCGTCGGGTAAAGAAACCTGCAAGCAAGGCAGTTGCGACGAAAAAGGCCAGGCCCGGAGAGGAAGGCGAACAACAGGCAGCGATCGATCTGATGATGGAAACCATTGAAGATCTGTTCAAGGAACGGGGCGAGGAAGCAAAAATATGGGGTTCGATGGTCAAGCAGACGCTCAAGCGTCGCAAACCAGGGTTTAATGAAGGGTTCCATGGCTTTCGCACTTTCGGAAAGTTGCTGGAAGAGGCCCGGAAACGCAAACTGTTGAACCTGGAACTCGATGAAAAGTCCGGCAGCTACATAATCAAAAGTTTTACGCAAGATGGTGATGCGTCCTGATTGCTTTTTTGTTCTCGCTCAATACTGCTGGCAAATGACTGATTTCCGTTTGTCTCTCCTTTTCAGGGGCATCTGATGTTAATGATAATTTCTCCGGCCAAGAAGCTGGATTTTGAAACCCCCGCGCCGTT
>JBHHTX010000082.1:0-7772 GCA_046753585.1 Mariprofundaceae bacterium | reverse complement strand
CGCACGACAGTATTTCCTTCCGGCAGAGTATCCCGGCGGGTGCCGTATGGTACCGGCAGGGTTATGGAGATGTGGTTGAACTCGGATCAAGATTCATACTTGGTCTATTCAGCAAAAGTTTTTCACGATATGAAGGCATTGTTCACGTCTGTGGAGCAGTTTTTTGACGTTGTTGCAGCAGAGCGAATGATCAAACAGCTGTCGGAACCCCTGATCCACTTTCTCGGATCACAGAACTTTTTAGATGGGTTGGCGGAGATTAGGCAACACACATCTTCTCTCGATGCGTTCGAGAAACGTTTTTTTCGCTGGTTCAACGCTTTTCGGACTCTCAAGTTCGTTCATTTTGCAACGGAAAGGTATTATCCCAAGGTGGCCGTGGAAAAGGCGGCAGCGAGCCTGCTTGCATGCCAGGGTCTGCTACCCGGGAAAGATCAGGTCATTCCCACATCGGAGCAACTTTTGCATCATTTCAGGGATATGGACAGATCAGGCATTCGCATGGTTATGAAAAGACGAGCGCGGTAAACTTTCGGGCTGTGTCAGCGGGCATGGCGGATCATCAAAAAAACGGTCACCAGTTTGGCTGCCGTTTCATTCCTTGAGATAGGGGTGTCTCCTCACATCTTATGGGGTGTATAGCGGTTTCCCCATGCGTTTACCCAATTAAGCTTTGTGTTTAGTCTTAAGGGCCTCGGCATAACAGTTCGCAGCCAGCTTCCATTCTTGGGCCTGGACGTGCCAACCGCCCCATGTTTGCCATGCTAACTGGCCGGGATGCCGTTCAATCAGCTTCTGCATATGTCTGTTAGCCAGACCACTCAATCCAGCAGTGTGAGCAAGTTGTGCGCGCAACCACTGGCGCGAAGGATGCATAGTCTGGGCCGACTCACTTTCCATCTTCCGGTAGGCACGCATATAATCCTCAGTAATTTCGAATAGGGAACGTGCAATCTGGTAACTGTCATGGCGTTTCAAATGTCTGTTCCAGAGGCGGCGTGCAGCCACCGTGTCTTCCCTACGCACATGTGCGGCACCCAGAGCCAGAATAACCCGATTCGAATCTGGATCCAGTTTTTGCGCCTTGTGAATCCAGCTGAACTCCTCCTCCTGTTCTATTGCCGCCAGATTCAGGTAAGCATTAAGCAAACGCTCCCTTATATCCCTGTTAGCGCCACCTTCTATTTTTCTTTTATCTTCAAGCAGGCGAACCGCTGTGGGCCAATCTTCCATTTCCTCAGCCAATTTACAGCTGCGGTTTATTGCCAGTGGTGCATCGGGAGATGCTTGCAGCCAGGCATCCAGAAATTTTTTGCGAACCCCCGCATCCAGCTCAGAGGTTTGAGGATCAGTTGCCAGCCGGGCATGTAGTGCGACTTTCAACCTATCCTGACCGGCATCGTCTACGGATAATTTTCCTAAAGGAATAGTGAGTGTCTGGATCAAATCCATAGCCCAGTCAGGGACAATCCCCCTAGATTTACCGAAAGCTTTCCCTCCCATATCACGGCGTTGGTCAATCAACTGGCTAATTCCCTCGCGCAAATTTTCTTCCCGTCGGCGATGTTTTCCTGAGACAAGATTGCGCCAGAGACGTGAGGGGCCGGCAAGGAAAGCCGAAAGGATTTTTCTTACAACCCACAGAAGGATAAGCAGCGTAAGCAGAATCAGGATGAAAACAGCCTGGTTTAGTTCAGCAACCCAGCCAAATGCTTCAAACCGAACGTCGTGTTGTGCGATATCTGGATAAAAGGCCAGTACAGCGGCGATAGAAAGTGCCAGTAAAAGTAAAAGAACGATACGCATCATAAGCTGTTCAGCCAATCAGAAGCTGTGGAACGCATTTTCGAAATGTTCTGCTCGATATCACCAAGGCTTTCGGGAAGGTCGAGGCTATTTTCATTCCCTGTTTCTCTTATGATATCAGCCAGCAAGGCATGCCATTCCTGTTTTTCCGGCCACTGCTGTCGGCTAAGTTGATCACGTGTTTTCAGAATGCGGACTCTCAGTTCCTGCATATGGCGTTCATCCAGACTGGGTGCACGGTATAGTCGTAATATCTTTTTTAACCATGCTAACCATGAATTATCCTTGGAAATTTCGACTGCTTCATAGTTCGGGGTCTCATATTTTCCAGCCAGACCTTCAAGTGTGGTTAGCCATGATTTCAGACGCTGTAAGTGGTGAGCTGCCAGGTCGCGCATCTGCATGGCCAGCTGATGCTCATGGTCGGATAGTGATGGCAAAAGTCCAATATCTTCCCAGGCCAATTGGATTTGCATCAGCGAAGTGTCAGGACTGGAAATCCAGCGCAGACGGGATTTGAGATCAAGTGCCTGACGTATTTCCAAACTTTTTCTCAGTTCAATGGTTGTTCTCTGCAGCTTGTTCATATCTTTGTTCAGTGCCTGAATAACCGCGCTCAAATGTTCAAGGCTTTCCGCATCAATTTTATTGATGATGTCTGTAGCAGGGGCTGCTGATTCAATGTCTACCTGCATTTTGGCTTCAGGCACGATGCTTGCCGGTTTTTCATAGGCGGTTTCAACGGCAATATCCTCTGTTTCTTCCGATTCGACGATAACAGGGGGAAGATCGCCGCTAAATATTTTCTGTAAGTATTCATGGCGTATTTCATGGGGCACGAAAAACCAGCCAGCCGTGCCGGAGATGAAGAGAATTAAAACGAATAACCAGCGCCAGGGGCTTTTCTTTCCTGCTGATGTGGACTCTTCAACTTCTGCTTGTTCCGCGACAGCCTCTACTTTGTTGTCAGTTGCTTCCAGCGTGATATCTTCGCTCTCCCCGTGAGTCTCCGGTTTCCGTTCAATCATCGGCCAACCATTGGGCCACATCCATGGCGTGGTAGCTTATAATCAGATCTGCCCCCGCACGTTTCAAGCTAGTCATGGTTTCCAGAACAAGGCGTTTTTCATCAATCCAGCCTTGTTGAGCGGCCGCCTTGATCATGGCGTATTCGCCGGAAACATTATAGGCCGCCAGGGGAAGGCAGGTTGCTGCTTTGACATCACGGATGATATCCATGTAGGCAAGGGCAGGTTTTACCATAAGGATATCGGCACCTTCTTCAACATCCAGCAATGCTTCCCGCAGAGCCTCACGGCGGTTAGCAGGGTTCATCTGGTAACTGCTTCGATCTCCAAAGCCCGGGGCGGAATCAACCGCATCACGAAAAGGTCCGAAATAGGCAGATGCGTATTTAACGGCATAGGACATGACAGGAATGTGCTGGAAGCCCTCGCCGTCCAGTTTGGCCCGGATTGCGGCAACCATGCCATCCATCATGCCGGAGGGGGCGATGATATCGACGCCGGCCTCGGCATAACTCAACGTAAGTTTTTGCAGGTTGGCCAGGGTTTTATCGTTGTCCACATCCTGTCCGCTGAGAACACCGCAATGGCCGTGATCCGTATATTCACAGAAGCAGGCATCAGCAAGTACGCATAAATCGGGGGCGGCATTTTTGGCGGCGCGGATAGCAAGTTGCACAATGCCCTCAGGATCCCACCCGCTGCTTCCCACAGCATCCTTGCTTGCTGGGATGCCAAACAGGATGACAGCGGGAAGGCCGAGTTCAGCCGCTTCGGACACAGCGCTTTCTACGTGAGTCAGAGGCAGGCGGGAAATGCCGGGCATGCTGGCAATGGGGACTGGTGTATCAATGGTTTCATCGACAAAAAGAGGGTAGATGAAATCATTTGCCGACAGTGATGTTTCCTGGAACATATTCAGCAAAGACTGGTTTTGTCTCAATCTGCGGGGGCGCTTGATCAACTCAATGGTTCGCATATATTCCATCTCTCCTGGTTTCAAGTTGCTCGAAATATTTTTCCATATCCAACAACAGTGTCTCAAAACTAGCTTCTGTTGCCACGACTTGCACGCCCAGACTGAGTTCTCTAGCCGTTTTTGCAACATGATTGCTTAGCACTGCAACTACGGGTTTTCCAGCGAGGGCTGAGTTGCCAACGCGGGAGACATAATTGATTGCTGTTTTCGAGCTGCCCAGGAGCACAGCATCGATTTTGTTGTCAAGTAGTGCCTGAATGATCGGAGCAGGATCATCATCCGGAAGTACGCATTGATAAGACGGGATGAGATGAACGGTTACGCCTCTGTCCTCCAGCATCTTGAGTAGCCAGTCTCTGCCTCTTGCAGCACGAAAAAAAATCAGACGCTTTGGGAAGCCTCGTTGCTGATACGCAGCAAATAAACCCTCCTGAGAGAACTCTTTTGGCACAAGCTGTGGCCTGATGCCAAAAGAGGTTGCTACAGCAGCAGTTTTTGTTCCTACCACGGCTACAGGGATGTTTTCGAAAAAAGAGGAAAACTTATCCTTTAACTGCTTGTGTACGGCATGAATAGCGTTTGAACTTGTAAACAGCACCTCGGTTTCCGGCTTCTTTAGTAAGGCCAGGCCATGTTTAACTTGCTGTGGGTTGTAACGGAAATCCAGACATGGAAACAGGATCGGTTTAGCGCCAAGCCTGCGCAGATCCCTTCCTGTTTCCTCCGCCTGTTTGCTGCTACGGGTAACAAGAATACGTTTTCCTGCAAGTCCTTTCATGTGCAAAGCATACTCCCAGTCATTTGTTTCTGTCTCTCTTTAAGAAAATGCTATGTGCATGCTGGAAAGATGTGTACAATAGATATCATGTCAATAATGCAACAAGCCAAAGAGTGTCTGCAAAATATTTTTGGGTATCCGGAGTTTCGCCCGCTCCAGGAAGATGTGATTCGTAGCCTGATCGAAGGTCATGATGCCTTTGTGCTGATGCCTACAGGAAGTGGCAAGTCCATGTGTTACCAGATACCGGCCATCGTTCGACATGGCACCGGCATTATTGTCTCGCCCTTGATTTCACTGATGAAAGATCAGGTGGATACCCTGAAAGGTTGTGGTGTGAAAGCCGCATTTTTTAATTCCTCATTGAAAGTGGCTCAATCAAAGCAGGTGCTGGAGGATCTTGATGCCGGCAGACTGGATCTTTTATATGTGGCACCGGAACGTCTGCTTTCCAAGGAATTTCTTGCTCGCTTGAAGACCATTGATCTTGCCCTGTTTGCCATTGATGAGGCGCACTGCGTCTCTCAGTGGGGTCATGACTTCAGGCCGGAATATGTACAGCTTGGTCTTTTACGCAAAGAATTTCCGAAGGTGCCGTTGCTGGCCTTAACCGCGACTGCTGATGAACATACACGTCAGGATGTTTTGGATTGCCTGAAGCTTAGGAAGGCCGAGTTATTCGTTTCCAGCTTTGACCGTCCTAATATCCGCTATACAGTCAGCGAAAAAAGAAATCCTCTGCCGCAGCTTTTGGACTTTCTTGGTGAGCGGCCTGATGATGGCGGTATTGTGTACTGCCTTTCCCGGAAACGGGTTGAGGAAGTGGCAGTGAATCTGCAGCGACATGGAATTCGTGCCGCCGCCTACCATGCCGGCCTGCCAGCGAAAGCCAGGGCAGAGACACAGGATAATTTTCTGCGCAATCGCCTGCGCGTTATTGTGGCAACGATTGCCTTTGGTATGGGTGTAAATAAACCCAATGTGCGTTTTGTCGTGCATTTTGACATCCCGAAAAGCATAGAAAATTATTATCAGGAAACGGGAAGGGCTGGTCGTGATGGCCTGGATTCTGAAGCCTTGCTCCTGTTTGGCTCGTCCGACATCAGCCTGGTGCGCAAACTTATCGAAAATATTGAAGATTCTGAGCAGCGACGTATCGAACTGCATAAACTGGACAGCATGGTCGGCTTTGCTGAGGCACTTACCTGCCGGCGGAAGGTGTTGCTCGGCTATTTTGGTGAGGAATTGAATAAGCCATGCGGAAATTGCGATATTTGCCTGAGTCCCCCGGAAACATTTGATGCCTCCGAAATGTCCCGATTGGCCCTGTCATGCATTCATGAAGTGGGTGAACGGTTTGGCATGCACTACATCATCGATATTTTGCGGGGTTCCAATACTGCCCGTATAAGGGATCATAGACATAAGAAGTTGCAAGCTTTTGGTTCAGGAAAGAAGCAAAGTGTTGATGAGTGGTTATCCATACTTAGGCAGCTAATTCATCGAGGCTATATCATTCAGGACATCTGCCACCATTCCGTTCTGAAATTTACAGAATCTGGAAATGCTTTGCTGGCTGGCAACGAGCAAGTCACGTTGGCAAGGTTTCATCAGCGGCTCAGGTGGGTTCAAAAGAAGCCCGCGATCGCCCGTGATGAAGGTTTGTTTGTCCACCTTTGCGAATTTCGCGCTACTCTAGCTGAGGAAGAGGATGTTGCTCCTCACACGTTGTTTAGTGATGCGACTTTGTCACAAATAAGTAGCATCAAACCCAGGTCGCAAAAGGATCTTCTTAATATAAGTGGCCTGGGTGCGCACAAGCTGGAACAGTACGGAGACGAGCTGGTGCAAGAGATTTGCAGTTATTGCGGTGACACGGAGAAAAAGCAGTCACCTCCTGCAGCGGGCAAGGACAACGTCGTTGTTCCTGAGCAGGCCAGCGAAGGTCATATGCTGACATTGGATCTTCTTCAAAAGGGTCTGGATGTTGCCGACATTGCCTCCAAACTTGGTGTGCAACAAGCAAGCGTGATGAAACAGCTTGTCGCTCTTGTGAAGGGAGGGCATCCCCTGGATGTTCAGTCGATCGTTGGTGAACCTTTTGAGATGATTATGGAGGCGCTGGATGAAGCGGATCCGTACGCGTCACTATCAGAAGTGAAGCAGTCTTTACCGGTAGAGGTGAGTAACGAGAATTTCCGCCTTGTTCTGGCCTGGCATGAGGCCACTGCATAAGAGGTTTCTGCAAGCGTGTTCTGTGTCACAGACTGCTGCCTGACGCCTGACCAGTGTTGGCAACATATAAGAGAACGGTTACGTTGTTTTCCTCTCCCTTCTTCCAGCCTCTCTCTTAAAAGACGAAGCCTTCGGGCTTCGTCTTTTTTTGTGAGTGAGTTTTATTCGCCAATGATTTTGACGAGAAGACGTTTTCTGCGCTGGCCGTCAAATTCCCCGTAAAATATCTGCTCCCAGGGGCCGAAATCAAGCCTGCCTGCGGTAATTGCCACCACTACCTCACGGCCCATCACCTGACGTTTCATATGCGCATCAGCATTATCTTCCCCAGTATCATTGTGACGGTACTGAGAAATAGGGGCATGAGGCGCAAGTTTCTCCAGCCATATTTCATAATCATGATGCAGGCCCCGCTCATCGTCATTGATAAAAACGCTGGCAGTGATGTGCATGGCATTCACCAACACCAGCCCTTCCTCTATGGTGCTTTCCCGCAGGCACTGCTCAACATCCGGCGTAATGTTAACGAAACCTCGCCGGGATGGAATCTCGAACCAAAGCTCTTTGCGATAACTTTTCATTGTCTGCTCCTCATTGCACTATTTCGCCTGTTTTTTCCGTGCAAATCAAGTATCCCTGAACATTAGGGGTGTTCCAGAATTAGTTTAATGGTTAAACTTTCGGCGTGACAGATAGAAATCAATCATTCAAGTATCCCGGCTTTTCAGTAACGGCAGACGGTTCCGAGACGGTGGTGTGGGTGGAAACCCATATTGGCCAGGGAGCCTGCTCCTATCCCATTACGCCGACCACGAATATGGGTGTGGGTTACCAGATGGCAGTTGCCAATGGCAAAACGAACTATTGGGACGAAGAGCTGTTCTTTATCGAGCCTGAGTCTGAACATAGCTCGTGTTCAGCCAGTGAGGGCTTTGCTCTGGCCGGAGGC
>JBHHTX010000081.1:0-7872 GCA_046753585.1 Mariprofundaceae bacterium | reverse complement strand
GGGTTGTCATGGAGGGTCAGGATACGGAGCTGGATCGCACCATTCTTGCCGCCTTAAAAGATCCGCTGACACACATTATCCGCAACAGCTGTGACCATGGCATCGAATCTCCTGAAAAGCGCAGGCTGGCCGGCAAGACTATTGAAGGGACATTGAATCTTCAGGCCAAGCAGGAGTCCGGCTTTATTATCATCACCATTCAGGATGACGGCGGTGGCATCAGTCCCGACATCATCAAGACCAAGGCCCTGAGCATGGGTGTCTTGAATGAGCGACAGGCCGAGGACATCAGTGACAATGCAGCCCTGCAACTTATTTTTAATGCCGGACTGTCCACCGCCGAGAAAGTAAGTGATTTGTCCGGCCGGGGTGTGGGCATGGATGTGGTCCGCACCGAAATCGAAAAAGTTGGTGGCAGTGTCGACATTCAGAGTGAAGTGGGCAGTGGCACTACCCTGCGTATCCGCATCCCTCTGACACTGGCCATTATTCCAACCATGATCGTCGGTTGCGGAGAGCAACGCTTTGCCATTCCCCAGATGAATGTAAAAGAGCTGATGTCAGCCCATGCCGACTCCGAACACTGGCATGAAATCGCCGGCAGCCGCTTCTTCCGAGTTCGCGGCCGGTTGCTGCCAATTGTGAATCTGAACGATACCCTGAAGCTGGGCCTGGAAGCCAGTAAGAGTGGAAGCATTGTCCTGATTGACACCGGCGAACGTATATTTGGTATTGCTGTAGACCGAATCTACGGAGCTGAAGAAATCGTTGTGAAACCCCTTGGTCTGCACTTTCAAACCCTGGATATCTACAACGGGTGCAGCATTCTCGGCGATGGCAGTGTCGTACCCATCCTTGAATGTAATGCGCTGGGCCATCTGCTCAATCTGTCCAAGGAAGCCGAAGCGGCCCAGATAATGGATGATGAGAAATCGGAGAAAACGCTGGCAGAGATTCAGCATACCCTGATTTTCATTCAGGGGGAACAGCGTTATGCCATCCCGCTGGTTCTGGTTGAAAGACTGGAACACCTGGGCAAAGAACAGATCGAACGCTCGGGCGAGCATGAAATATTGCAGTACCGTGGCCAGATTATTCCTGTACTGCGCTGGAAGGATGTCCTGGATATAGAGGAAGACGAGGCTGAGAAAACTGAACATCTCACCTGCCTGATTCTTTCAGATGGCATTAAACGTATGTGCCTGCAAGTTGAGGGTATCGGTGAAATCCTTGAAATCCCCATGGAAATCAAGATGCCTTCCGATCACCCCCTGTTCCTGGGTACCACGGTGATTGAGGGCAAGGCCACCGAGATCGTGGATATTTACGAGGTGATCAAAAGAGCGGATCCGGGCTGGTTCAACTCAACTCGCAACGGCAAACATCAACAGGAACAGAAGCATATCCTGTTCGTCGAGGATGCCCCCTTTTTCCGTGGCCTGCTGGCACCGATGCTGGAGGCAAAGGGTTATGATGTCTGGATAGCCAGAGATGGCGTTGAGGCCTGTGCCATACTGGAAAACAAGGTTCCTGATCTGCTGCTCACCGATCTGGAAATGCCGAATATGGATGGTTATGAACTGGCGGCCTGGGTAAGAAGCAGGACGGACTTTACCGGCATGCCCATTATAGCCCTTACGTCCAACCCGCCGGACGAATCGGAAACCGGGAAGCGGGCCTGTTTTGATGCCATCATGACCAAGGAGGATCGACCCACCCTGATGGATCAATTCGGTAAAATTCTGGGTAAGGCGAGTACGGGGGGAAAGACAGATATTGTGCATGATATATCGCCCGAACAGGATGGGGGTCCGTAAATGCAATCTTCCGATTCGAAAGAACTTCTCACCTTTCTGGTTGGTCATCAATGGGTCGGGCTGGATATTGATCAGGTTCGTGAAGTGCTCTCACGGCAACCCTTTACCCCGGTCCCGATGGCCTCTGCTGCCGTGCTGGGCCTGATCAACCTGCGCGGCCGGGTTGTTACCATCCTGGATGCCCGCACTGTTGTCGGCATCCCTATGCAAGAAGAGGAGGCCTCACAACGTGTGCTTATCATTGAATCAGAAAGTGAGGCCATTGGCCTTGTTGTGGATGCTGTCGGGGAGGTCATGCCTCTGGAAGCCGATAGCATTGAGTCTTCCCCTGACTCACTGCCCTTGCTATGGAAAGAATTCAGTGACGGCATCATTCAACAGGAGGAGCGCGTCATTCTCCTCATGAATATCAAGAAATTTCTCGATATATCCATCCAGCAGCAGACGGAAACAAAAGACATAAATGATGACACCAGAGCGATAAATCAGGGCAGGAGGAAGTAATGTCACAAAAAGTTTTGATCGTGGATGATGCACGTGTGGTACGCCTTACCCTCCGTGAAATTATGAAGAGCCTTGGCTATGAAATACTGGAAGCCGCAGACGGGGAGCAGGCCATTGAAAAGGTTAAGGAGCATCCCGACGTCGCTCTCATCATGCTGGACTGGCATATGCCGGTGATGAATGGCTATGAATTCCTTGTCTTTTTGCGCGGCATGCCCGATCACGGCAGCAGCCCACCCGTCATTATGGTTACGACAGAGGCCAGCATGCCATCCATGCTGAAGGCTCTGGCCGCCGGAGCTGATGAGTACATCATGAAGCCCTTTGATATCGAATTGATCAAAAGCAAACTTGATATCATTGGCCTGTCCTACACGGATTAGGGAACCTTAAGCCATGCAAGATTCCCACTTTCACTATATCTCTGACTTCCTGCTCAGGCATAGCGGTCTGGCCCTGGGCAAGGAAAAGATGTATCTGGTAAAATCCCGACTGCATTCACTGTTGCGGCCCCATGCCATGGAATCTCTGGCACATCTGATTGATCACGTCAAAAAGGATGAGAAAGGTGAACTGGCCGGCAAGGTTGTCGATGCGATGACCACCAACGAGACCCTTTTCTTTCGCGATCAATATCCCTATGACGCCCTGAAAACATTTATTCTGCCCGAAATGATGCAGGACATAGGCATGGCCGGGAAAATTCGAATCTGGTCGGCGGCCTCATCCCGGGGTCAGGAGCCCTACTCCATCGCCATTACAGCAACAGGGGCCATCCCCATGGCCGAAAAGCATATTCAGATCACGGCTACGGACCTATCCGATAAAGCCCTGGCCTATGCAAAGGAAGGCCTTTACTCACAAATGGAGGTGCAACGGGGCATGCCCATCAAGCAGTTGGTGCGTTTCTTTACGCAGGAAAAAACCAGTTGGCGGGTCAGGCCGGAGATTCGCAACATGGTCACTTTCCGATCGGCCAATCTGATTTCTTCAGGCCTGCTCTCACAGGTGCGATCAGGAGGCCCATTTAATATTGTATTCTGCCGCAATGTCATGATTTATTTCACGCCCGAAGAACGGCGTCTGGTCATTGATCGCATTGCCTCGAGTATGAAGAAAGGGGGGTATCTCATCACCGGCGCTACCGAACCGGCAGAGGGAAAGCTGTCCAAATGGGAAGTCGTGCGTTTTGAGAGTCGGAATATCTGGCGTCTTATCCACGCATAAGGCCCGGCTTTTTGTTGCAGAGGTGCAGAGTCAGAGTTCTGTTTCAAACCCTGCAATCAAATGTTTTCTATGTCTCTGTGGTAGATATTGTTACAGACCCCATGATTGCAGGCGGCCTGTTTCAGTTGAGATAATGGCACTGGCTTCGGCAATATCACCGGAACAATCGCCCCCTTGCGTCAGCTTTTCATGTAAAAGATTCAGAGATCCGGCGATTTCCGGAGATGGCTGGCCATTTGTCCGAATCTGTTCAAGGGCTTCGTCAAGCAGGCGGGCTGCATCCCTGATCGTGTCGAAATCACCCCGGCTTTCATCTCTTGGTAATGACGCCTCTGCAGTTTCAGCCGGGGAATGAATCTCTTCCAGCCGGGTTTGTAACAGTTCCTGAAAACTGGCCGTCGGAGTCTTTGCCCTTTTTGTTTTGCTGACGTTCGTTCTGCTTTGTCCGATACCGTTAATCTTCATCATTGCTCCTTGCACTATTTATGCTGACCTCCGGATACAGCAAGAAAAAGGCCAGTAAGGGAGGAATCGTGAAGATATATCGTCAACGAATTGACGAAGTGGGCATCATTCTCTTTTCTTTTAAATATTGGCACCCATTCCCGGTATTCTGTACCTTAAACGAATAGACTCGCGCTGACGCTTGAAGATGTACTTGCTAATCAGAATCTCCTCCTCCTCACAACGGTAGCGGAAGACTACCCCGACCTTGCACTTTCCATTTTTTCCAGTATTCGCGTACACCACCTTGGCCATCAACTCCAGTTCAATGGCTGGAAACAAAGGCAATTTCAGGGTGATTTTCAGACGATCGCCCCTGGCACATTCTTTATCAGCCATAAAGCGCAAACCGTTTACGCTTATATTAACCTTCCAATCTTTAAGCTCTACCTCGCTACCTGACTTCTGTAACATATTCAAGCCTATGAGATAATTCAGTTTTGTCTCCATAAGTTCCAGGGCTTGCGCCACATCGGAAGAAACATAGGTGTTGCCCAGTGTATCAGCTACTGAATCGGAACAGGCCAGACTTTGCAGCATAGCGGCCTGACGCGCATGCACATCACTGCGCTCCATCTCAGTCTCGAATTCATCCAGGGAAAGAAACTCTACTCTCATCGGCAGAATAACATCCTGGCGAAAATCTTTTCGACGGTTACGTCCCTCAAAGTCGGGCATGCGGATCTCCTTTGGTTTAGCTTCGTTTAGTCAGGAGAGAAGCAAGAGACATCTCTTTTCCTTCTGCCGTAACCTCCACTTCAGGAACGGCCTCTGTCTTGACGAGGCCATTTTCTATGGCGGCAATGGCGACCTCCACCACCCTTGCATCAAATTGTGTGCCAGAATTATTCTTGAGCTGTTCCAGACAGAAAGAAAGGGGTCGGGCCTTCCGGTAAACACGATTGCTGGTCATGGCATCAATGGCATCTGCGACGCACAGAACCCTGGCCTCCTGGGTAATATTTTCACCCTTGATACCATCCGGATAGCCACGTCCATCCCACCTTTCATGATGATGCCGAACAAGGTCACGCTCACGTGACAGCGAGTCCATGTGTTTTAGTATCGAATCACCTATGGCCGGATGCGCTTTCATGACGCTGAATTCATGATCTGTGTAACCGCCCGGTTTCAGAAGAATGGCATCGGGAATGCCTACCTTGCCAATATCGTGCATGAGTGCACCAACCCTGATCAGGGATATACTGTCATCGCCCAAACCCATATCTCTGGCGAAGGCTACAGCCAGCCTGCTCACCGAGGTAGAGTGGTTCTTGGTGTATCGATCACGCGCTTCCAGGGTGTGAACCAGGGCGATAATCGTCTCATTCAGACTATCTGCCAGTGAAGCACTAACCGCACGATTTTCCATCAATGTATCCAGTTGTGTGACCAGCAGACCAAGCAGGTGCCTCAGTTGATCAGTCAATGAACCAACATCTGCATCCATAAGACATAAAAGGCCTATGGTTCTTTCCTGTAAACGCAATGGAATGGCGACATAATCCCGGACTGACACTCCCGGCCAACATTCATACTCCTGCCGGCCGTCAGCAAGTGCCTGGATAAAGTCCTCCGTTCCTTCCAGCAAGGATTCAAACGGGGTTTTGGCAAGGTCAGATTTCAAGGCAAACTCAGCTGCCGTTTGTTTCTCCCGCATACCGTGATGCGCCGTCAGGACAAGTGTTCTGTTACCCCGATCATAGAGAGCCATCATGCCCATGGACGCATGAATCATTTCCATGCCAAGCGACAGCGCATTGCTACATATGGCTCCGACTTCCGACTGCCTGGGAACTTCATGCATCAGGCGATAAAGCAGACCCAGGCTCCGATCCATTTCAAACAAATCCTGCAGCAAGTGCCCACGCAGAATTTTTGGTGTGTCTGCCCGAATCAGGGAACGGGGAGATATATCCAGGTTACGTAAAACCTTTTCCAGACATGTGAGCAATGCATTTGGCAAAAAGGGTTTGTGTAGAATTTCCGTGATGCCAAGCTCTGCCGCCCGCTGCATCTTTTCCGATGTAAGGAAACCGCTTATCAGAATAACAGGCATCGCTATGCTGCTACTTCGGAATTCAGCAATGAGATCAAGCGATTCACCATCACCCAGATTGAGATCAGCGACCAGACAATCCCATTCTCTGGTTTTCAGAAGAGAGCGTGCCTGTTTCAGGGAACCGGCACATTCCACATGCGTAGGCACACCCAACTCATCAATCAGTTCAATAACCACATCCTGAACTGCGAGTTGGTCTTCCAGCACCATGACATTTAACATCAGCCCTGGCTCCGTTGCCCGCCAAGTCCACGATATACCCGCATGGCCGTTTTCCCTGATGCTCTTTTGGAATGTTTCAGCGGTGAGGGACGATTGGCATTTAAATCCATCAATTCCCGCAAGAGTCGCTGATAAGCAACTGCATTGTCCAGACGAACCCGAACTTCGGGTAGACGAAACGGTTTACTGATATAATCATAAGCACCCTCTTCAACTGCGGACAAGGCATCATCGATATCCGAATACCCGGTCATAAGAATGACAAGGGTGCGCGCCGGATCCCCTCCCAGCTTTTGCAGTATAGCCATACCACTTGCCCCCGGTAACATGACATCGCTCAGAATCAGGTCAAATGTTTCACCAGCCAGTAATTTCAGTGCCGAATCACCATCATACAACACCTGCACATCATAAGCGGCATCACTCAGATACTCCTCAAGTATGGCTGCCAGGGCAGCATCATCTTCAACAATGAGCAGGCTGCTTTTTTTCTGGTGCTGGGACCTAGCCACCGCTCGGGCCGTACATTTTTAACAGACGGGACTCAAGTCTGGATGCCGATTTACTGTCAGCCACATCCCGTGCCTGCGTAGAAATACTCACCTTATCTTCAGGCTGATTGACGTTCCCGGCCCTGCTTCTGTGCTCCACCCTTGAATTAGGCGCGCTGTTCTGCTGCAACAATCGATGCACCAGGGCATCAGCGGGATGAATGGGTATCGCCATGAAGCACTCCTTAAAACGTCTACAAGCACGCTTATCATGTCTATCGGCGGCACTCAAGCCGACTTGAGCAAGAAAATTAAAACCCAAGATCCGACATTGACATTCGGCGCATGCCGCAACCCTTTGATTCACCTGACACTCCGGAAAAATCATTGATCACCAACGAGGTGACGGCATGATTTTCCAGAGTGCCATACAAACCAAATGATTACAGCCTACATCCAAAGTCAACATCGGATCTTGGGTTAAAAGCAGTTGCTTGCAAAATCAAAATGCTATGTCATTATTTTGACTGTTGTACCAATTTCATCGGGGAGAGCTATGAAAGAATCATTTCATATACTGTTGGTGGAAGATGAAAAGCCTCTTCGTGATGCCCTTCAACATGCCTTATCCCAGGCACAATACCATGTCATCGCGGTGTCGAGCGCCTTGCAGGCTCGTGAAACCATGAAGGAAAACAAGTTTGACATCGCCATTATGGATATACGTCTGCCTGACGGAAACGGCATTGATCTGTTACGGGAGTTCCGGCATCAGGATCAGGATTTGTGTGTCATTATTACAACCGGATATGCTGAAGTTGATGTGGCAATTGATGCCATTCGCCTCGGTGCGAGTGACTTCATCAGAAAGCCCTTCGATATCGATGAACTCTTAATCCGGATTGAGGAAGCCCTGAAAAGCAGAAACCTTAGCCGGACCAACAGGGAGTTGAACCGACAGGTTCAGACTATGCACAGCGAAGAAACGTTCATTGGACAAAGTGAATCTGTCGTCAGAATCCGCAAAACCATTGAACTGCTGAGC
>JBHHTX010000080.1:0-7929 GCA_046753585.1 Mariprofundaceae bacterium | reverse complement strand
TGGCAATGGCCGGCAACACCCAGCAACGAAGCACCACAAGCAGTATAACGAACGATATAATCGTCCAGAAAATCTGCGATGCAAAAAAAGAGGTATCAAATTGCGGCATGCAAGTAGCCTGACTTTATTGGCTAGCCTTGTCCCATAATAATGAATGCGATCACCAGTGCGTAAAGCGCAATGGTTTCCACCAGGGCAAAACCAATCCAGGCATATTTGGAAAGTGTCGGCTCTGCTTCCGGCTGCCTGGCCAGGGCCTCAATCATTTTACTGAAAATCATGCCGATACCTATTGCTGCGCCAGCCATGCCAGCTGCGGCCAGGCCCATACCAATCGGAATCGCTGCTGCAGCGTCCATATCTACCTCCTTAATGATCTGTCAGCGCATCATCAATATAAACACATGATAACACCATAAAAATATATGCTTGAATAAAGGCAATAATCATCTCCAGAGCTATCTGGACGACTGTAAAACCAAGCGGCAACCACTGGATAAACCACGGTGCAGCCAGTCCCAGAACAGCCAGCACACCCAGAGCGGTATGGCCAGCCGTCATATTTGCGAACAACCGCAAAGCCAGTGTCACTGGCCGGGCCATAAACGAGATCATTTCAATCGGCACCATGAGTGGCAAAATAAATTTCGGCACACTTTCCGGTGCAAAGGCCCGAAAAAAACCCCAACCGTGCCGGTGAATACGCAAGCCGGTCGCATAGGCAAAGATGCCAACGGCGAGTGTACCTGTCACCGCCAGTTGCGAGGTTGGTGTAAAAGCTCCCGGAATCAGTCCGATAAGGTTACAGCCGAGAATAAAGGTGAACAGGGTGAACATCAGTGGTATAAATCTTTCGCCCCCGGCATGAATATTCAGGCAAGTCTGTCTGGCAATGAATTCGTAGAGCATTTCAGCCAGCAACTGAGCCGGGCCCGGCACCAGTTTCGGACGCATCATCATCAGACGCAGCGTCACCGCCACCAGCACAATGGCCACCCACATATAAACGGCTGTATTCGATACAGACATATCCACAGGCCCGAGATGAATATCCTGATAGATCATCACCTTGAAATGCTCAAGAGGCCCACGCATATCCATGCTCAGATCCCGCCGTCAGTCCCTTTCTTCTTGCGCATGTCTATGACCATTAAATGATAAAGATTGATGAAGCCTGCAACCAGACCGAAGATGGCAAAGATAATCAGAAACAGGGGGCGGGTATCAAGCCAGCGATCGAGGAAAAAGCCAATGCCAAGGCCTATCATTGTTGAAGCAACAATTTCGGTGCCGACACGCAAGCCCCATTGATGACCGTGGTGCTGCTCTTCCTGTTTAAGCCTGGGCATTTCTCCCTCTGTACGGAGCCTGTTTGTTACTGGTAGTGTAACATAAATAGCCTCTCTGTTTAAGGGGGTCTGTGTGTACTTAGGTAATGTTCGCGTCCTTGGCCAGGCAACTGCTGGCCAGGAGTTTTTTTTGGGCGTTTTCAATCATGGAAATTTTGTTCCTTGTTTCATCCATTCCTCTTTTTATGTGGCGTTGCAAGCGACGTTGCTTCTGCTCAAGCAGCCTTAAGGCTTGCCGATCTGCATCCGAACCAAAGCCATCGGAGGAACAGGAGTGCCTGAGTTGTTCAAGGGCAACGCCGCAATCAGATTCGAGCTCAAGGACGGCACGCCAACGTTTCAAGGACACAAGTTTCCTTATTTTTTCAGACAGTTCCATGCAATGGTTAATGCTTTGACCAATCGACATTAGCCGGCCACCTGACGCAGCTTCCCTCTACCCGTCTCTGCATCGGCCAATTCCTGCCAGCTATCACGCAAGGAGCTGGCAAGAGATAGAACCTCATCGATAGCGGCGCTGATATCTGCACCCTGCCCCTCCAGGATCCTGCGACTCATGTAGGCATAAAGGCTGGCCAGGCTGGTGGCAATCTTACCGCCTGCTTCCATATTGAGGCTGGTTGCAAGTTCCATCAAGGCCTCCAGGGCACGGGACAAATGATGGGCTTCAGCAGCCATATCATTTGTATCTGCCGCCATTTTAGCCAGGGCCAAAGACTTGATTAGCGCGTCATAGGTTAGAAGAACCAGACCCAGTGGGCTAGCCCCTTCAACTTGAACACCTCTGTATTTCTGATATCCGGTCATGATTCCTCCCTTAGCCTGCGGATGACATAAGATTAGTTTGTTGTGTAATGAAACTACCCAGCACATTTGTTTGAGACATGGCCTTCTCCATGGCAAGAAACGTAGCCGTCAGCCTCGTCCGCTCCTGCTCAAGTTGCAGGGTTAATTCCTCAATCTTCTCCTGAAGGCTGTCATAAATATCACTTGAGGCATCAAGCGTTAACTGCATAAGGCCGGATACCGGATTGGTAAAGGTATCCAGCATACCATCAAGCTGGGCGGCCACACCCAGGTTCACACTCACATCAGCTATGGCACCAAGGCTTGTGCCTGTGTACATGAGCAGGAGACCATCCGCATTGCCGCTGTTGGCCAACAGGGACTGGCCGGTACCGGTTGCCGACTCGCCGTTAATCGTGCCGGCCACGTCCTGTCCGGCATAAGCCTGATCGATTATACCAAGATTGTTTACAGACTGGGCAATGGTAAAGCTGGATGAAGACCCGTAGGAATTGCTCTGGAATTGCAGAAAGTTGCCTGAAGCCACTGCCGAAGTTGTCATGGCATAGCGACCTTCCTGCAGTACAGCTTCGGAGCCAAAAGCCAGCGTTCCACCACCCTCATTATTGGCGACAAGACTAAAGCTCAGGCTGCTATCCCCTTCCTGATTATCTGTGATGACCACCCTGCCGTTCGCATCCAGACTGGCTGCAAGCTGCTGATCAAATGCCACCTGAATGGCTACAAGCAGATCTCCAACCGTGTCGGTAGCCGGATCAGAAACAGCAAAAGTATAATTAGCGGATAAACCGGCACGATTGGTTCCGCTAATGGAGATGGTGTCACCAATTGCAATATTAAGATTGGCGGCGCCATCGCTTAAATCCTGTAACAGTGTCGCCGAAGTTGCGGCGGTGCCACCTGCAAGCCCGGTGAGCAGGGCCGTACCCAGCTGGCGCTGCTCCGTATAAGTCTGGCCAAACTCGGTATTAAAGGCAGAGACAATACTGGCAAGGCTCTGACTATCCGTAAGGTTGACGACTGCTTGTCGGCCTGAGCCCTCCGTAATCGTTACCTGCTCGGCGCCACCGACAGCGGGCAGACCTGCCGAAAGATCTGTCGTGCCCGTCACCGTGGCCTTGGCGGCTGCCGTGCTGATATTGACCGCATAAGTTCCGGATACGGTGGCCGCACCGTAGGCAATAAACTCCAGGGCGCTGTTATTGGTCGAGGCACTGGCCGCGAACACATCACGTATCGAGTTCGCATCCGTGGCCAGCAAATCGTCAAACACTGCCGCGTTAATGCTAAGGTGCCCCTTACTGTCAGGCTCAACGCCGACAAGGGCGATGCTGCTCCGGTCACTGGCCAAACCCGGAACCGTGTTCAGAATCACCCCGGATAGTTGAGACTGGATGGTGCGCAGGATACTTTCATTGGCAAGAACTCCGCTGGTTTGCGTATCAGGATCAAATTCCATCTGCGTATTAATAAAGTCCATGACGGCGTTGTAATCGTCTACAAATGACTGCACCTTGGCTTTCACGGTCGACTCATCCACGGTTGTCGAAATGGTGATGGTAGTGGCCGCATCCGCCTTCAACAGCTTCAGCGTATAGCCATCAATGGCATCGCTGATCGTATTCGTACCCCGGCTTACCGCAATATTGTCAATCGTGACATTGGCATCCAGCGCCGCCTGCAGGGATTGCTGACTGACAGTACCAAGCTGCAGATTGGCAAGATTACCACCCGCATCCAGCGCTGCACCGGCAAGCCGAACCTGTCCGTCAGTCAAACCTTCCTGATCAGCGGTCAGGATCAGACGATAATCGCTTGTTCCTACCTTCAGAATACTTGCGCTCACGCCTGTAGCATCTGTGCCGCTATTGTGCTGATTGATTTTATCACGAATATCCCGCAGGGAATCGGTGCTGCTTACATTCACCGTTTTAGCCGTATCTGCCTTACCCTGAATCGTAAAACTATCCGCTGTAAGACCCAGAGCCGTGGAATCACTGCTGATAGCGCTGTTTGTTGAATCCCGGATGGCCACACCGGAACCGATTTTCTCGGCAGCGGCCAACTGGGTTACTTTCAGGGTATGTGTTCCGGCAAGAGCAGAAGATGATGCCGCTACCGAAACCAGACTTGCCGCCTCGGCTGTGGTATTGCTGGACAAGGCAGAGGCTTTTGACAAAAAATTGTCACCATCTGCCATATCAATGGACAGGGAACGCAAAGTCGAGAGTGAGGTTCCAAGGACATTAAAGGCATTCTGCTTGTCCAGCTCGGCCTGCTGCCTGTTCTGTAATAATGTTATGCGGCGTGCTTCAATGGCCATGAGCTTGTCAACGATGCCAGATGTGTCGATGCCGGAAGCCAGACCGCCTATGCTGCTTGTTCCTTCCACGTTATAGCCCCCTGTGCCTTATTAATAAACGGGCTATGCGTTCTTATCAAGAATGAGGCCAATCATCTCGCTGACTGCAGCCATATGCTCAATTACCTGTCTGGGAGGTATCTCTTTCACAACCTCACCCGTTGTGTTGTCCCTGACCTGAACATAGAGCCGATTCAGACGTTCTTCATAGGAGAAGCTGACACGCTCCCGACTGGACTGGGACAACTGGCTGTTGGCCTGCTGTACCACTTCCTGTACGTCTTTCCTGCTGGCCTTCGCCTCCTGCGCTTGCTCTTGAACTACCTGCCCCTGCATTGCAACGGCACGATCAACAACGGCGGGAGCTGCTGAGGCCTGAGCCTTAACCGGAGCTGCTGAGGCCGGCGTCAGGTTAGGAGTGGAGATCATATTAATGACTGACATGAGACTTCCCTGGCAGTTCCCGGAGACGAGGGGAAGAAGCCAGCAGCATGATAAATCCTGCGACCGACTTCTTCATTCCCGTTACCATGAGACTACCTATCCCTCTTACCTGAACAGGGCCAGCACGTTTTGAGGCGACTGGTTGGCCTGTGACAAGAGAGCTGTACCTGCCTGTACCAACACCTGAGCCTTGGTGAAGTCAGCCATCTCGGCAGCCATATCGGCATCCTTGACGGTAGAAATCGCCGCGCTCAACTGTTCAATGCTGGTAGCCAGGTTGGCACTGACATAACCAAGCTGATTCACCGTTGCACCCAACTCGGCACGGTTTGTCGTCAGGGTAGACAACGAAGCCGTTACCGTGGTCAGATACGTTTGCGCATTGGCAGATGTAGTCAGATCACCTGTCAGTGAAAGACCGGTCGTGGTGAATGCGTTTGTGAAGTCCGCACTAACCTGATTGTTAGTGTTGGCCTCAGCCCCGACCTGGAAAACACTGGCTGAACCCGCAGTGGTAACAATTGTACCAAGGCTGGTACCGGTATTACCCGCACCCGCTGCATCGGTAGTCAGACCATTGATAGCAGAGCCGATGGTCACCTGGACACCAATATCAGAGAAATTCAGGGTCTGGTTTTCAAGCCCGGTTGGTGCCGTGGTCACTGTGATGGTTTGTGAAGTTGTACCATCAGAGACGGTTACTTTATCACCGTTGCCGAATGTACCGGCACCACCTGCTGCCTCTTCAATATAAACATTGAAGGTTGTGCCACCGGCAGCGCCTGAAACGTCAACGGAAACAATGCCGTCAGCCGGCGCAATGGTGGATGTCCCACTAAGTGACACGCCGGCAGAACCATTGAGCAAACTCACACCATTATACTTGGTGCTGTTGGCGATCTTGTTGATCTGACTTTCCAGTGTTGTACGCTCGTTGTTCAGCTTGAGAATGTCACCGGAGTTGTTGGCACTGGAAGCCTGGGTTGCCAGAACCTGCAAGCGACGGAGCATATTCTCAATCTCGTTGATACCGGCATCAGCCGTTTTCACCATGGCGGTTGCCTGTAGTGAATTCTGGCTGGCTGCCATGAGCTTGCCGCGTTCGCCGGACAGCTTGGCTGAAATACCATAACCGGCCGCGTCATCGGCGGCGGAATTGATACGGAAACCTGAAGCCAGACGTTCGAGCGACTTGTTCATCGTCAACGCATTTGTGCTTAAGTTTTTCAGTGCAGATATCGCACTTACATTTGTTTGGACTGTTAAAGCCATTTCTTCTCTCCTTAGATATGTAGTATGAAACAGCGCGAACGACTTCCTGCCTTGCCACGCCCGGGGCTTTTGCCCCTTGCAGAGATGTATTTAGCAACCCTGCAATCATTCCTATCGTCCCCAAAACCGGGAACTTTAATACGAGAAGAAAATATTTTATTTCAAATCCATTATCTGGCCTCTTTCTTGCTCAAATACGAGGCGTGTAATATGTTTGCTATATATTGATTGATGAGGGGAAGGCATGACTAAACTCTGGGTTTTCATAACAATGTTTCTGACCGGCACGCCTGGCGCCTTTGCCTCCGTAGAATCGGCACTGGCCAAACCTGATCTCACCGCACATCCGATGGGTTATGTGGCTCTGCTCATCTTTGTCATCGCCTATGTCTTTGTCATGATGGAAGAAGTAACGCACCTGCGTAAGTCCAAACCGGTGATCCTTGCCGCAGGCATCATGTGGGCCATTGTTGCTACACTATATATCCAGCTTGGACAACCCGAGCAGGCAGAAACAGCGCTGCGACACAATATTCTTGAGTATGCCGAGCTGCTTTTATTTCTGCTGGTAGCCATGACCTATGTCAACGCCATGGAACAGCGTCAGGTCTTTGAATGCCTGAAGGCCTGGCTCATACGCAAGGGTTTCAGTTATCGCGAACTGTTCTGGATCACGGGCATCCTTGCCTTTTTCATCTCTCCCGTTGCTGATAATCTCACCACGGCGCTGGTCATGTGCGCCGTCATTCTCGCCGTCGGTTCAGATTCGCCGCGGTTTGTAAGTATCGGCTGTGTTAACATCGTGGTGGCGGCCAATGCCGGCGGTGCCTTCTCCCCCTTTGGTGACATCACAACCCTGATGGTCTGGCAGAAAGGCATAGTGAGCTTCTGGGAATTTTTCACCCTGTTCCTGCCAGCCACAATCAGTTTTCTTATTCCGGCTGCGGCCATGCACTTTACCATACCCAAGGTATTGCCACCGGCGGCCGATGAGAAGGTTGTGTTGCTACCCGGTTCATGGACCATTATTTTCCTTTTTATCGCCACCATCGTCACGGCCATATCATTTCACAATTTCCTGCATCTGCCGCCCATGGTTGGCATGATGACCGGTCTGTCCTACCTGATGTTTTTCGGCTACTACCTGAAAAAAAGCAACCAGCATGAAACGGATGCCGGTGTTGAATATGATATCTTTAACCGGGTTAAAGGAGCCGAGTGGGATACCCTTTTCTTTTTCTACGGGGTTGTGCTTTGTGTGGGTGCTTTGGGCCAGATTGGTTATCTCGGCATGTTATCCGAGATGATGTATACCCAGATAGGCCCGTTGTTCGCCAACTCTATGGTTGGTTTTATGTCCGCCATCGTTGATAATATTCCGGTCATGTTTGCCGTATTGAGTATGAACCCCGATATGTCTCACGGTCACTGGCTGCTGGTCACACTCACCGCCGGTATCGGCGGCAGTATGTTATCAGTCGGTTCAGCCGCAGGTGTTGCCCTGATGGGGCAGGCTAAAGGGCAATACACCTTCCTCAGCCACCTCAAATGGACACCGGTGATTGCCTTAGGTTATGGTGCCGGCATTGCCAGCCATATGTGGATTAACAGCGCCTTGTTCTAGACCGCATTTTTCATGGGATTGCGGATATATGGCGCAGAACAGGTATTCCAGGCGAAGTTTTCAGGTGAAAA
>JBHHTX010000079.1:0-7975 GCA_046753585.1 Mariprofundaceae bacterium | reverse complement strand
GGTTACCGCTCCCTCCCAGTCACCTGCAATCTGGATACAGCCAATCATGCTGCGTACCCCGCTTTCTATCTTTACTCCTTCGGGCAGATATTTTATGTCCAGCCCCAGAATTGATGTCCAGATTTCAGTCGTAACCTGTTCAATGCTCTCAGTTGAAAAATCCATTTCCTCTCCTTTTCTCATACCATTGATCACAACAATTCAAAATACTACCTTGATCGTCCGAGTCGCAAGCGCTGGGAGAATTCCCCGGCGATACGATTTAATGGCAACAGCTTTTCAGCCAGCTCTGCCTCGGCTACGGCTCCGGGCATACCCCAGATCACACTGCTGGCCTGATCCTGGGCAATCACCTGACCACCCGCCTGCACAATATCCTTGCAACCCAGCAAACCATCCTGGCCCATGCCGGTAAGAATTGCAGCCAGAGTATGTATGCCATAAAGCCTTGCCACCGACCGAAAAAGCACATCCACCGCCGGCCTGCATGAATTCTCGGCCGGATCCTGATTCAGCCGGATTTCCACACCCGAACCTGTGCGCTCCAGAACCATATGGTATCCACCCGGTGCCAGCCAGACATGGCCGGGTTCAAGCTTGTCGCCGGCTGCCGCCTCATGCACCTGCAAGGCGGCCTTGCCATCCAGACGTTCAGCCAAGAGCCTGGTAAATGTTGGCGGCATATGTTGTACGATGACAACAGGAACCGGGAAGTCCGCAGGAATGGCCGGGATAAGTTCAGCCAGGGCATTGGGACCTCCGGTTGAAGTGCCAATGGCAAGGATATCCACCCGCTCCCGGCGCTGTGGACGGGCCAGTACCGGCGTTCCTGACGCAGGCTTGGCAAGGGTGCTCTGCCCGGCACCAGGCTTCCCTGATCTGACAGGCGCCCGTCGTGCTGAGGCCGAACGAAGAGGGCTACTGCGGACGGGACGCCCGGCCAGTGCTTTTATTCTTGGAATAAATTCGGTCCGAAGCGATTCCTGCGAGTCCGAAATACTGCGGGTGTTCGTAGGTTTGGTAACATAATCATTGGCACCTAACTCCAGGGCTTTCAGACTTATTTTGGCTCCACGCTCCGATAGTGTACTGAACATAATAACCGGCAGTCTTGGATAAGCCTTCCGGATGGCAACCAGGGTTTCCAGCCCATCCATTACCGGCATTTCGATATCAAGTGTTATCAGATCCGGCTCAAGTCTGGGGATCTTTTCAAGTGCAATCTTGCCGTTGGCAGCCACACCTACCACTTCAATATCGGCATCGCTGTTTAGCACATCGCTGAGCATGCGCCGCACAAGGACTGCATCATCGACAACAAGCACACGAATCTTATTCATGGTAATTCCCCGGATGAAATGTGACCCTTCAATCTAGTTCGCAATGGTTTCTCTCGCAAACTTCTCCTCACTGCACATTTCCCCTCCTCTGCTGGCTATTTATCGGATCATCAGCAAGCAACTTAAACCGGATCTTCTCTCCCGATAAGCTTCTCATCTCTGGCCACAAACGAAAGACAACCCTTGCCGGAGCTTAAACGAACTTCCATATCCGGAACATATTTCGATTTGAATTTCATGGCCCTGCAACCATAGGGGAAGTTTTCATCCCAGGTAATGTAATAATAACTACATTTTCTG
This sequence comes from Mariprofundaceae bacterium, assembly GCA_046753585.1. Classification (GTDB taxonomy): domain Bacteria; phylum Pseudomonadota; class Zetaproteobacteria; order Mariprofundales; family Mariprofundaceae; genus CAYLYU01. The sequence continues at coordinate 6,335 of JBHHTX010000079.1, read as the reverse complement.
CAGTCGGCAGTGGCTGCATCACTCATCCCTTTGGCCTTAGTTTATAGAACGGCAACTTTCGAGCAGAGACGCTCTGATCTCATCATGTTTTTCCTGCAGGATGGTATGCACCTTCTCGATGCTGTTCACGTCAGAAAACCATTCTCTTGCTTCGTTATCGGCCAGCAAAACGATTCTGGCAGCAAGAATATTTGTAGCTGCATCATGATGCTCAGCCACAGTACGAATCATATCAGCGGGGAATCCCCAAAGTCTCAGCATTTCCGCCCCCGCCTCGGTGTGATCCAGGTCAAAATGCTTCTGCTCGGCCTCGATCAGGACATCACCGGATAAAACACCCATCGTGCTGGCGAAAAATGACAAATCCACCCGCAAACCCAGAACGGCGGTACCGATATCGTGAATCAAGCCCAGCATAAACATCTCTTCCGCATCCAGATCAAACGGCTCTGCCATCATTTTACACAGTTCAGCCGTAGCGTAGGCATGGGCCCATAATATCTGGCAATTGTTATAGCCCAGTTGCACACTGAACTCAGAGAACAGGGCAATGCTGCTTGCAATACTGCCAGTCTCGCTGAAGCCAAGCCGGCCAATGGCAAGGGACAGTTTTCTGACCGGGACAGCCCCAGGATTGTAACAGACTGAATTGGCCATTTTTAAAATCAGGGATGATGTAGCCTGATCGGTGCTGATGATGGCAGCCAGATCATGGCTATCCGCTTCGGAATCACGAACTGTTTTCTGAATCTTGAAGAAACGGTCAGGCAGAGTCGGGATATGATCGGACATGCGTATCAGCTCCAGTGTATCCGAACGTGTAAAACTCATCTGCGTGCTATCCACGCATCTTTATAGCCGACCTTTGCTGCTACCTGCCGCATACGGGCCAGAGCCTCCTCTGTTTTTTCAAACTGACCTGTTCGCAACTGGAAATATTTCTCCCCCCTGACCATGGCGATATGCTTTTCGGCCTGAATACCCTGACTCTGCAACCGGGCCAGCTCCCTGTCAGCTATCTCTTCACTTTTCAGGGATGTCAGATAGACGGCCCAGCCCCGTTTCCTGTTATCGCTTGCAGCAGAAGCAGGAAGCGTCCCGACTGACTGTACCTCCGGCCCGACTGCCAACGCTTTTATCCCTGCATCCTTTTCGACTGCCAGCGATTCGATAACAGCCATGGTCTCAGGGGGAGGTTCAGGGACACTGGCCTGACCCTGTTTCTTCGCTCCGGCTCGGAAGGCATTATTTGCCGGAAGGGTGAGCGGGGGGCGACCAAAGATACTCTGGTGAGCCCAGACTTTAGTGCCGTCATCAAGCTGAACCTGATACCAGCTCCCCTGCCTGAGGAGGGCTGTTACGGTCATTCCTTTTTTCAACTTCGCCATAACACGGCTTTGGGTATCGGGGGCTGATCTGCCATTGCCCACGGGTGCCAGCACATACTTTTGTACAGACCCGGCCAGAGTATGGATTTCACCCGTCGCAGCCGGAGGTGGAGGCCGCTTCACTGACTTCAGCTCAGGACTAGTGGCGGCGGGCATAGCAGTGGCGACGGTCTGAGGTCTATTCGGCTCTGCTTTAACTGCCACGGGTGTTTCCGGAACAGCTTTGACCGATTCCAGGGGTTCGGGTTTATCCGGTATCACTGCCTCTGCTTTCAGGCTGCCAGCCACCCTCCTTGCCATCGCTTCTGCAGACATCTCGTCTTCGGAAACGACAGCATCATCCCCGGAACTTATTTCCTCAGCTACATCCTGCAACCACACCGCTGTCAAATCACTGTCTGAATCACCGGCAAGCCGAGGCTGATCAAGACGTGCCTCCAGCGCGGTAATTTTTTTGCTCAGGGCTTCTACCTTGTTGTTTGTCATCCAGTTGGAGGCCGAAAAACCGAGGATGCTCAGGCCAATAACGATCATGGCCAGCCAGGAAAACCTGTCACTGCCGCTTTGTGAGGACGGGGGCTGATCAGTACGTGTATCAGCAACGGCCTTGTTTTGTGAATTTTCAGATGTTTTCCCGGAAGCAGCGTTCGTCTCTGCTGAAACAGTTGTAGCGGCTACAGGCCTGTCGGCCTCCGGCTTCTTTGTAGCAGGGCTCGGCGCCGTCTTAGCATCATCTTCGAGAGCCTGACGAAATATCTCCTCGTTGAAACCCGGGGGGTTCTTACGATTCTGAGTCATATAAATTGTACCGAACGTATATCATGGGGATTCCTTTAGCAATTCCTGTGCCGGACAGGGCTGTGATCCAACTCACATTTTTACTCAAGTCAAGCCCCGCAATGTCGATAAACTGATAGTAACGCAGGACGTCCGGATCTCAGGAGGAACATTGGCATGATGCTGATCAGGGGAAAAATCAATACGCAGATGTCCGGCCCTTTTTTTAAGGTGCGTTCACAAACACATGGTTTCACGGTCAGCAATGCTTCAATCGCAAGGGCTATAGAACTGGCCATACGACCGAGTCTGGCCATTCGCCCCGAACCTGATTCAAGCTCTGCCAAAAATACGCGCTCCGAAAACGATCAACAGCGCCCGGTCACCTCGGGAACAGCCGGATAAACCTTCAGGGAGGGGACTGATTTTTTGGCATCAACATTGCTTTCATTTTCGCTGAATGCGGCGTCGGCCATGTCTGCATCGGAGATATGCCGATCGTACCGCTTTATAGTATTATCAAAACAATCGACCTGATCGCTTGGCATCAAGTGTCAACGGGCCTGAAACACACGGAGGAGAACAGATGCGAGTCAACATGCCAGTCACAGATATTGAGCAAACATTCGGGGACAACGAGTTCATCGTTTCCAAAACCAACACCAAGGGGCACATCACATATATGAATGATATCTTCCTCAGGATAGCCGGTTTTAAGGAGGATGAGTTACTGGGCAAGCCCCACAACATGATCCGTCATCCGGACATGCCCAGAGCGGCCTTTGCCGATTTATGGAATACCATCAAAGGCGGCAATGAGTGGCATGGCATTGTGAAGAACCGTTGCAAAAATGGCGATTATTACTGGGTGGATGCGACGGTCACCCCATCGCTTGATTCGCGCGGATCCATTATCGGTTACATGTCTGTACGCCGCCGTCCAACCAGTGAGCAGATTCAGGAAGCAGAGACATTGTATGTAAGTATGCGCAATGACGAGGGTCATCAAGGGGGAGTACGATGAAAATCATTTCCAATCTCACCACATCAGTTAGAGAGCGAGCCCAATCACTGTCCCTGTCTCAAATTATATCCCTGTCTGTAACAATCATTACGATGGTGGCCATAGCCGGAGGCATCATCTCCTACCGCTCCAATGCGAAAACGGAACATAATCTGGAAATGCTGCATGCGGTGAATACCGATTCCATGATCGCTGTCGCCGAGGCGCGTTTCCATCTGGTCCAGGTGCAACAATTCCTTACCGATGCCTCTCTGACAGGGGATCAGGAGGCCATTGATGAGGCGGATCATGCTGCCGAAGAGTTCCTGTCATCAATGGAGGACGTTGAAGCACTCCTGAGCAGTGATGAGATCAATCACGACGAAGATATACATGCTATCCGGGAGATAAAAACCGACTTTGCCACCATGCTTGCCACCGGCAAAAAAATGGCTGATGACTATGCCCGGGACAAGGCTCTGGGCGACAGCACAATGGGTGAATTTGATACTAAGGCCAGCTCAAACGTTGAGAGTATCTCATCGTTGTTTAAGAACATCGAGTCTGACATGGAAGATCGCCTGTCTGGCACCGAAGATCATCTCACCGAATTCACCCAGCTATTGATTCTTGCCTTCATCATTATTGTGATCTTATCCAATCTCACCGCCATCATAGCAAAAAAAACCGTATCACTGCGGCTGCAACCGATCCGGAATGTGCTCCGGGAATGGAGCCGGGGCAGCATGGAACCCCGCCTGACCAAGATCAGGACAAAGGGTGTAGAAGGCCTGATCAGTCACGATATCAACAACTTTGCCGATCAGGTGGAAACGATGCTGCGCGAGCTTGTCAGCTCGCTGGAGTTGATGGCAGAAGGCAAGCTGGATCGACGCATCGACCTGCGGTCCATGTCATCTGATCTGCGCCGGGTTGGTCAGGTGGTCAACTCCACCCTGGATCGTATGGCGGAATTCAACCGCAAGGCCCTTGAGGATGGAAAACGGACAACGGCCTTCAACGAGGACATCCACGATATTGTCAACAAACTGCAGAGCACGTCTCAACTCACCGAAGAACGATCACATTCGCTGGCAGCCATGGCTGAAGAGTCCTCCGTACAGGCGGCCAATGTTGCAGAGGGTGCGCGCGAGGCCTCTGACAACACCAATACGGTTGCGGCCGGGGCCGAAGAGTTATCCGCCTCTTTCGCGGAGGTCAGTCGTCAGGTCAGTGAAGCCAGCCAGATTGCCGAAGAGGCAGTCAATCAGGCCGAATCAGCAACCAAGACCGTTGAAAGCCTGGGCAATGTTTCGGCTGATATCAGTACCATCGTTGAGATGATCGCCAATATCGCCGAACAAACCGATCTGCTGGCCTTAAATGCCAGTATTGAGGCGGCCAGGGCCGGTGATGCCGGGCGTGGCTTCGCCGTGGTGGCCGGAGAAGTGAAGAATCTGGCTCAGGAGACAAGTCAGGCTACCGAAAAGATATCTGGCCAGATCAGGAATCTACAGCGGGAAAGCAAGGAGGCGGCCACGGTCATCGGCTCCATATCCGAGATCATCTTCAGTATGAACAAGATCAATATGAACATTAATGCCTCTACGGACGAGCAATCCCATACCGCCCGTGAAATCTCTGATAGTATTCAGCAAGCCAACAGCAGTGTGCATGAAATGACCTCAAGCATTTCCGATGTGGCTTCGGCCTCTGAAGAAACGGGCAAATCGTCTCAGGAAATGCAGCAGACATCGGAGGAGTTAAAGGCCCTGACGCAGGACCTGTCTGACAAGGTGGATGCTTTTCTGCTAAACATGAAGGACGATGGAGAATCGAGCCAGGCCGCCTAGGGGAAGCGCATGATGAAAGAAACGCAATGGCCTGAGGTTTCCGATACCCGGCTACTTACCGTGCTGTATAAACAGGTGGAAGGGGCGCTGAACTCCCTGCATGAAAGTGTTGATGACGGGCTGATCAAGCTGACTGATGCTCTGGAGCAGAAATCAGCCGAACGGATTCGGGAAGATCTGATCATGGCGTTGACTGACTTTCAGAATATAGACCGGGCCATGCAACGCCTCGCCAACGTCAAAAAATGTCTGCTGGCATGGGAGAATTCATCCAGCCATATCAATGGCTCAGCAGAATGGGCTGATGCTTTGGCCGAGATCTATGTCATGGCAGAAGAGCATGTGATACTGGAAAAGGTGTGTAGTACTGAGGGAGGCACTCATGAGTGATGATGCCTTCGACATGGACGATGAACTTCTCACCGTCTTTCTGGAGGAGAGTAACGAAGGTCTGGAGTCCCTTGATGAGTCTCTGATGGCACTGGAGTCTGATCCGGGCAATGACGACCTGCTGGCTTCGGTCTTCCGTACCATGCACACCATCAAGGGAAACAGCGGCTTCCTCGGACTGGAGCGGCTGGGCAAGATCGCTCATGCCGGTGAAGATCTGCTCAGTAAGATGCGGGCCATGAACTTTCCGGCCGATGAAAATATTGTTTCCCTGCTGTTGGAAACATCCGATGCAATCAGGTCGATCCTGACCGGTGTGGAAACAGAAGGCTCTGAACCTGAAATCGATCATGAACCGCTGGTCAGAAGATTAAAGGCCTCGGAACGTCTGCTGGAATCCCTGTCCGGTGAATCGGCTACCGAAACCTCGACTGAGGCGGAAAACACGCCGCTTGAGGAAGCAATCGAGACTGAACCAGCCGCTGCGACAGAGGAAAAGGTTCCAATCGAGACCGAACCAGCCGCTGCGACAGAGGAAAAGGCTCCGGTCGAGACCGAACCAGTCGCTGCGACAGAGGAAAAGGTTCCCGCCCCGGTCAAGTCTGCGCCAGCGCCAAAGGCGAAAAAGGGCACGGCAAAACCACAGGCCTCCGGCTCCATCCGTGTCGATCTCGGTCTGCTGGATGCCATGATGAATCAGATTAGCGAACTGGTTCTCTCCAGAAACAGGCTGATGCAACTGACGGAAAAAACGGCCGCACCCGAATTGATCAATACATGCAGAGACATTAATCAGATTACGGAACATTTACAGGAACAACTGCTGAGAACGCGTATGCAGCCGATTTCAACCATTTGGGGAACCATTCCCAGGATCGTGCGCGATATAGCCAAGCAACTCGGTAAGAAAATTCGGGTTGTCAT
>JBHHTX010000078.1:0-8104 GCA_046753585.1 Mariprofundaceae bacterium | reverse complement strand
AAAGAAACAAATGATAAGCAGGATTAGCGGTCTCTTCGGTATAGGAATAACCTAGTTCATCAAGAAAAGTCTGAAACTCAACTCGATCCGTTGACGGCACTTCCATTCCGGCAAGGACACGACCGAAGTCAGCACCGTGGTTGCGATAATGAAACAACGATATATTCCACCGGCCTGCCATCCGGGTCAGGAACTCCAGCAGGGCACCGGGGCGTTCCGGGAATTCAAATCGGTATAATACTTCATCTTTGACAGAACGACTTCTGCCGCCAACCAAATGGCGAATATGAAGCTTGGCCAGTTCGTTGTAGTGTAAATTCACAACATCATGGCCATGTTTTGTCAGTGTTTTCTGAATTTCAAAGGCTTCTTTTTTGTCCTGTGTTCTGATTCCGACAAAAATATGAGCATGGTCGCGCATAGACAGGCGGTAGTTGAACTCGGTGATGACCCGATGACCTATGAGGCGGCAGAAATTAAGAAAAGCGCCGGACTTTTCAGGAATTGTGACGGCAAACAGCGTCTCACGTTCCTCACCAATCTCTGCTCTTTCCGCTACATGGCGCAAACGGTCAAAGTTCATATTGGCACCACTGTTGATACAAACCATTGTCTTGCCGTGCACATCCTCGCGTTCTACATAACTTTTCATGGCAGCCGTCGCCAGGGCACCTGCCGGCTCTACAATGCTGCGGTTTTCATCAAACAGGTCCTTGATGGCTGCACATATTTCATCGGCTTCAACCAGGATGATTTCATCGACATACCGACGGGTTAAATCGAAGGTATGTGTTCCAACTTTTTTGACGGCTACGCCATCGGCAAAGATACCTACCTGATCGAGTTCAACAATGTGATCGGCTTCAATAGAGTGGTACATGGCAGCTGAATCAACAGGTTCGACTCCAATCACCCTTGTGGCCCGGGATATATTTTTGAGGTATACCGCCATGCCGGATATCAGACCGCCGCCACCAACAGGAACAAACACAACATCAATATCCTTCGGCGACTGGCGCAATATTTCTTCGGCCACTGTGCCCTGGCCGGCAATCACATCCGGATCATCATACGGATGTACGAACACCATATCTGATTCTTGCAATAACTTCAGGGCATGGTGATTGGCATCAGAGTAATTGTCTCCAGCCAGAACAACGGTTGCACCCATGGCCTGAACAGCATGGACCTTAATATCAGGTGTGGTACGAGGCATGACGATTGTAGCACTGCAATCACGTTTGTGTGCGGCCAGAGCTACACCTTGAGCATGGTTCCCGGCAGAGGCGCAAAGCACTCCTTTTTTGCAGTCTTCTTCATCAAGCTTGGCAATCTTGTTATAAGCCCCCCTGAGCTTGAAGGAAAAGACCGGTTGCAAGTCTTCCCGTTTAAGAAAAATCTCATTGTGCAGGCGTCGGGACAGCTTTGGAGCCAGTTCCAAAGGGGTTTCTACGGCGACGTCGTAAACCCGCGCATGTTCTATTGCTTCAATATATTTCCTGTCCATAAGCAGCTTATATCATGTCCGAGGTGTTGTTTTCCATGTCTTATTCTTGAAAGCTTCTCAATGAAGGGGATGCAGCATTTGTGAATCATGCAGGTTAGGATTGAGAAATCATGTGGCAAACAGGGTTATCTATTGAGGATCGGGGCTTCTTGTATGCTGAGGCCTGTTTTGAAACCTTCCGGGTTATCAGGGGGGAGATATTCAACTGGCAGGAACACGTCTCCCGGTTGGGTAAGGGGTTGGCGTGTTTTGGGATAGATGTTCCCGAAGGCCTATATGAGGATTGTCTTAAGGTTGCAGCAGGACAGGGGCCTGATACCCTGGTTCGGGTCACAGTTACAGGAGGCGGAGGTAAATGGGGGCTTGATCCTCCCGATCAGCGTCGATGTGGTGTCTATTTTTGTGTCAGACCTTTCAGTTCCCCGGGGAAAGAGATATCCCTGCACTCGGCACAATGGCCCTTTCCAATACGTTCAAGATTAGCAAAATTTACAGCGGATTATGCCGAAAGTCTCAAAGCTATGAGGCTTATTCGCGGACAATTGAATCATCATGATCCTTTGATTTGTGATGATATGCATGTGTGTTCCGGGCTTACTGCCAATGTGCTTGTTTACCGTGAGCAGCGCTGGTGGACTCCAGTGGGGAAAGGGGTGCTGCCAGGTGTTATCCGGGGCGCACTGTTGCAATCAAATGCCGTATGCGAATCAGTATGTCCACTCAGCTGGCTTGAAGATTGCGAGGCTATGGCGCTTTGCAACAGCGGTTTTTTTATACTTCCCGTGTATCAAATAAACGGACGGGTTTTGTCCGGGCCCGGCTCAGCTTTTGAAGTGCTGTATCGATCTCTGGCTGGAAGGCCGGGTGTGCCATGCCAAGAATAGTCGGGTTGCTTTGCTTGTTGCCGGTTTTTCTTGCGGCCTATATTTCCTATCAGATTTTTATGGATACCAGGCCGCCAGTGCAGGTGGAAATCGTTATTCCCGATGGGGCCTCCACTGCACAGATTGGCAAAACCCTGTACCAAAATAAAATCATCCGTTCGGCCTATCTGTTTCGCTTGCTTGCAAAGTTCAATGGTTTATCGGCAAACCTGCAAAGCGGTCATTATAGATTTAGGCAAAAGGCTGATATGCAGATGGTCATGCGGAGGATCTATGAGGGAGATGTCATTTTATATCAGTTGACAGTGCCGGAAGGTTTGCGTCTGGATGAGATTATCAAGCTGTTGGCAGAAAAAACCGAAACAGACCCTGATATATGGCAAAGGACATTGTCCGGGATCACCAAGGGAACGGAAGCTGAAGGCCTGTTACTGCCCGAGACGTATACGTATCAAAAACCCGTTCAGCCCAAACGAGTGCTGATGCAAATGATTACCTCCCAGCAGAAGATTCTGGATAGCCTTGGACAGGTCTGGCTGGATCATAAACAGCTACGCATCGTTGCATCAATCATTGAGAAGGAGACATCACTGGATGCCGAGCGGCCACTGGTTGCTTCAGTCATTCGGAATCGCATTCTAAAAAGAATGCCCTTGCAGATGGATCCGACGGTTATCTATGGTTTATGGCGAACAGATGGTTCATTCTCGGGCAATCTCAGAAAAAAGGATCTGAGTCGTGATACACCCTGGAATACATACACTCGTTCAGGCTTACCTGTATCGCCTATAAGTAATCCCGGCGAGGCAAGCCTGCGCGCTGCTGCCAATCCGGCTGATACGAATTATTTGTACTTCGTTGCCGATGGGCGCGGAGGGCATATTTTTGCAAGTAGTCTGGCTGAACATGACAAGAATGTACGGCGCTGGCTTAAAATTGAGCGCACTATTCAGAAAGCACTTCCGCAGGAGGGAATTTGAGGGGTAGATTCATCAGTTTCGAGGGTGGTGAAGGCTGTGGCAAGAGCACCCAGATTCAACATACATCTGACTGGCTTGTGTCCTGCGGGGTACAGGTTTGTGCAACTTTTGAGCCGGGAGACGGGTTGCTGGGTAAAGAGATCAGGCAACTGCTTCTTAGCAAGCAATTTAAGCCTGTAGCAGGAGCAGAGTTAATGCTGTTTCTTGCCGATCGCGCTCAGCACGTTCACGAAACTATTTTGCCGGCGTTGGATGAAGGCAAATGGATTCTCTGTGATCGTTATTCAGATTCCACTGTGGCCTATCAAATGGCCGGTCGTGGCATTGAGTCCGCTGAGATATCTCCACTGATCAGATTCGCCGAATCAGCTTGTCGCCCGGACCTGAGTTTGTGGCTGGATATGCCCGTAGAGGATGCTTTATCCAGAATGCGACAACGTTCTCCAAAGGGAGAGGAAAGAAACCGTCTGGACGATGAAACTCTTTATTTTCATCAACGCGTCCGGGACGGATACGAACAAATCTTTCACCGGGAACCTGAGCGGATTTACAGGGTCAATGCAGCCGGGGATATTGCTGAAGTGCAGAATCGCATTCAATCCATACTTGTTGACAGGTTTGCGGATTTACGATGATTTCTGTTGTTGGTCATAAAGCCGTCCAGGACAGGTTTCTGAAAGCGATGGGGCAGGGGAGATTGCCCCATGCCTGGCTTCTGTATGGACAGAAGGGGATTGGCAAATCTCTGCTGGCGGAGGCCATTGCGTCAGCATATTTATGTGAGCAAAACAGGATATCCGGATCCGGGAAGAAGGCGTGCGGAGAATGCCATTCCTGTAAGATGTTTTCAGCGGATTCTCATCCTGATTATTACAAGCTTGGAATGCTGGAAAAAAAACGCGATGTCAACATCGAACAAATACGGCAGATGCTTGCTTTTATACAGTTGAGCGGGGCCGAGTCCCGGCACCGGGTAATAATACTGGACGATGCGGAATGCCTGAATATTCAGGCAGCCAATGCCTTGCTGAAAGGTCTGGAAGAACCTGCTCATGGCAATTTAATCTTATTGGTAAGCAATGATCATCTTCGCTTACCCCCTACGGTTCGATCACGCTGCATATTACAACTGGTATCTCCTCTGTCCCCTGAAGACTGCCTTCTGGTTCTTCAGAACCTTGGAATTGCAGAGCAGGCACTTGGTCTGGCTGGCAAGTTGGCCTGTGGCAGCCCCGGTCGGGTTAGTTGTATGCAGAAAGTGGATATTTGTGAAGGATTGGAGGAGTGGTATAAACTAATGGAGAATCCCGCTGAAATAGATATTGGCACCCTGGAGACATGGATTAGTCGCAATATAAAGCGAATACCTCACAAGCTGATATCGGACATGGTTATACAACGATTTGACTCTGATTTGAGTCAACAAGCTCCGTTTAGCTCTCAGCTGGCCCTCCAACAAGCCGCGGAAGATATTGCACGGTGGCCGGAGTTGCTGCGACGGCACAGTTTGCGACCGGCTCAATCACTTCTGGCTCTGGTGTTGTGTTTTCGTTTAGCTTGGCGTGATGTTCAACAGGCAATATAACTAGATGGAGTAACTGTCCCTAAGATGCAAAACTATTATGTGACTACACCTATTTATTACGTCAATGATGAGCCGCATCTGGGGCACATCTATACGACTATTGCAGCGGATGTGCTGGCGCGTTTCCAGCGCATGATTGCTAAGGAAGTCTTTTTTCTGACCGGCGTTGATGAACATGGCCAGAAGGTTCAGCAGGCAGCAGAGATTCGTGGTATAGAACCTATTGAACTGGCCGATAAGGTAGTGGAGCGATACAGTAAACTCTGCCCGCAACTGTCTGTTAGCAATGATGACTTCATCAGGACAACAGAGGATCGTCACAGGAAATCAGTACAGAAGATGTGGCAGATGCTGGATGAAGCCGGGGCAATTTATAAGGGGAAATATGAAGACTGGTATTGTGTTCCCTGTGAGTCTTTCTGGACAGAAAGGCAATTAAAAGAAGCTGAGACAATTGAGGGGAAATTATGTCCTGACTGCCAACGTCCCATTGATCGTGTTGAAGAGGAATCTTATTTCTTTCGCATGGATGACTATCAGGAACGTTTGTTGGATCATATCCATGCCAACCCCGGTTTCATCGCGCCCGAATCGAGACGCACCGAGGTTATTCGATTTGTAGAGAGCGGTTTGAGACCTTTATCGATTTCGCGCACTACATTTGAGTGGGGTGTTCCTGTTCCGAATGATCCCAAACATGTGATTTATGTCTGGGTTGATGCCCTGACCAATTATTTGACAGCGCTTGGTTTTCCCGATGGCGACAAGATGCGATTCTGGCCAGCCAGCCTGCATTTGATAGGAAAGGATATTTTACGATTTCATGCGGTCTACTGGCCCTGCATGTTGATGGCTGTCGGTCTTCCTTTACCCGAACGGATCTTTGCACATGGCTGGTGGACGGTGGAGGGGGAAAAGATGAGCAAGTCCAGGGGGAATGTCCTTCACCCGGATGAGCTTTTGTCTCAATTTGATGCCGATGTCATACGTTACTTCCTGCTACGGGAAGTTCCATTTGGCCAGGATGGTGATTTTTCCATGCAGATGCTCAGGCAGCGCTACAATACTGAACTGGCCAATGACCTTGGCAATTTGCTAAATCGCAGCCTGTCCATGTTGCATAAATATCGCGATGGTTATCTGCCCGAGCCTCAGGCCGGGGAGGATGCTGATCGGGCCCTGATTTCTGATGTCGAGGCTATGCAGATGGGAGTTGCGGAAGCGTTGAATCAACAGCTCTTCCATATTGCCCTGGAACAGATCAACAGGGTGGTTCGGCACGGCAATCGTTATGTGGACTTCAATGCGCCCTGGAAACTGGCAAAAGAAGGTGAGGATCTACGGCTGGATACAGTGCTCTATCACCTGATAGAGACGTTGCGTTTGATCTCCCTGCAACTGCTTCCGTTTATTCCGACAAAGGCTGGTCAGATGCTTGCCCAGATCATGAATCAGAATTCAGGGACGGTCTCAATGCACGACCATGGCGGCTGGGGTTATCTGAAGGGGGGGCATGTCTGTAATCGTCCGGAGCCCGTCTTTCCGCGTATGGAATAAAAAAGGAGAGGCGAACCCCTCCTTTTTTACCAATTGATCTGAAAGTTTAAGAGTCAGCAACCTTCCAGGATCCATCTGGCTGTCGACAGGCAGTTCCGTAAGCCTTCTCGGCTTTACCGCCAACAATCACTTCGGTTTGGTATTCACGACAATATTTGCCACTATCTGGTTCCTTATAGGTCTTGGTAGGGGTCATGGTATAATCACGACCGGTATCCGGATTGTGCCAGGATGTGGCCTGGCCGGTAGGTGAGGACTCCAGGGCTTGCTGGGCTCGCCTGTGATCGTTTGCATCCATTTGCTTGCCAACATGGCCACCAATCAGACCACCAAGGACGGCACCACCGATAATAGCAGCCGTCTTGCCGCCTCCCTGCCCGATGGTAGAACCAATAAGACCGCCGGCAACGGCTCCACCCAATGTCCCGGTCTGCTGTTTGTTTTCACAGGCGGTTAATGGAAGTAAAATCAGTCCAAGTGCGACAATGTAAATAATTTTTTTCATCATATATCTCCTATGTGACAGGTCTTATCAATGCCCCTCGATTGAGCAAGGGTAGTCTTTTAATCTCCATATTCAAGGTAAAAAGAATTCCAGGAGGGGTTAACTTATTTATCTCGCTTTTTCCTGCCTGGCTTGTTTGGTCGGAGAACTTTCCCGGCTATGTTCTCTAATTTACCAAGAAATGGATTACCATCATGCGGTCTGTCTGTTCGCCCGTGCAATCGGAATGTCTCTTTCGTTGATTCATCCAGATCAGACTCCGGATAAGCTCGTCAGTTCTCAAACCTTTCCAGCATTGGTTCCACCTTCACAAGCTTATCATCCTTGCCAGAAAGATGGGCTCTCGCACTGCTCCATTTATAATCTTCTGCCCGATCAAATATATTCGCATGAACCGGGTTCAATTCAACATAACGAACCGTAGAGAGAAGATAGTAGCAGTATCCATCGCAAACAAATGAAATCGTTCCTCTTAACCAACGGCCAAAATTACTTTGCCACAATTACTCCTAATCGACAAACGGACCGTGCTGATGAATCGGTTCATGATGCGGCTTGCCGAAACACCACATCAGCTGCGCTCCGTGTTCCGTACGCAACGCAAGGCTGGTTTCATCCTCAATGCATGCCGCATCGCCGCTTGTCAGGCGATGCTCGCCGAGCCACAGCTCGCCTGCAACCAGATAGATGAAACCGCGGTGCATTTCGGCCACGGTTTTTACACATGATGCGCCGGGCGCCAGGTCGATCTGCTGATATGCGATATCACTGTGGAGCTGAATTGCACCGTTCCGACCGGCAATGTGACGGGTCGTGACGCCATCAGAGTCGTTTGTCCTGACGCTTTCAGCTTCAGCCTGCTGATAGTCGGGCGCAATCGATTTCAATCGTTTCGGCAGATTGATCCAGAGCTGGATGCCGTGTGCCCGCCCGTCCGGAAATTCGGAATGAATGATGCCGGCACCGGCCGTAAAGTGCTGTGCGCCACCGGCGTGCACCGTACCCCTGTTTCCCAGGTTGTCGGTATGATTCATGCCACCATCAAACAGCCAGGTGATGGCCTCAAAGCCGCGATGCGGGTGGTCG
>JBHHTX010000077.1:0-8155 GCA_046753585.1 Mariprofundaceae bacterium | reverse complement strand
TAGCTAAAGCTATGCTTTTTCACCTGAAAACTTCGCCTGGAACACCTGTTCTGCGACATTTATCCGCAATCTCATGAAAAATGCGGGTTAGTTTTGACTATTCAGCGTTACCCGATTTCTCCGTCTCGCTGGCCTCTTTGACAAGATCCAGGAAGGGAGTGATAACATCCATGGGTAGGGGAAAGACGATGGTCGAGTTTTTTTCACCGGCGATTTCGGTGAGTGTCTGCATGTAACGCAGTTGCAGGGCCTGTGGCTGTTTGGATAGTGTCTGTGCTGCTCCCAGAAGTTTTTGAGATGCCTGCAGCTCACCCTCTGCGTGAATAATCTTGGCTCGGCGTTCGCGTTCCGCTTCGGCTTGCCTGGCAATAGCCCGGATCATGCTCTCATCCAGATCCACATGTTTGATTTCTACATTATTGACCTTGATTCCCCAGGCATCGGTCTGTTCATCAAGATCGGATTGAATATCTGCATTCAGTTTGTCACGTTCGGCCAGCATCTCATCCAGTTCATGTTGGCCGAGGACGCTTCTCAGCGTTGTCTGGGCAAGCTGACTTGTAGCGGAAAAGAAGTCTTCCACGTTAACAATTGCCTTTTGCGGATCAATAACACGAAAATAGATGACAGCATTGACCTTGACCGAGACATTGTCGCGGGAAATAACATCCTGCGTGGGTACATCAAATACGATCGTGCGCAGATCAACACGTACCCATTGCTGGATCACCGGGATGACTATGATCAGGCCCGGTCCCTTGACCTTCCAGAATCGTCCCAGCATAAAAACAACGCCACGTTCATATTCACGCAATATTTTGAGTGATGAAAAGAGGATGCTGAGTGTAACAATGGCAAAAAACAGAAGGGCGGTAGTCATGGCTGGGTTTTCTCCCTGATTTTATCTACTGGTTTTACGGTTAAGGTTAGACCATTTACGGCAGTAACGCGTGCCTTTTGACCTTTTTTTAAGGGGGCTGATGTCCGGGCCTGCCAAACTTCACCCTGCACCCTGATGTGTCCCTGTCCGTCAAAGTTGTCTAAAGCCTTTCCCTCAGCATCGATCATCTCCTCTTTGCCACTGACTACTGGTCGTAATCGAGCCTTTACGGCTGCACCGATGACAAAAAGGAAAAAAGCGGCGCTTAGCAGGCTGACGACCACAATCAGGGCGATGGAAATGCCAAAGCCGGGAACAGTTGTGTCCATCAGGATAATGGAGCCGATCACAAATGCAATGACACCGCCAATGCCGAGTGCACCGAAACTGGGCATAAAGATTTCACCAACCATAAAGGCAATCCCGAGAAGGATCAGCCCCAGACCGGCAAAGTTGATGGGCAGAACCTGAAAGGCGAACAGAGCCAAAAGCAGGCAGATGCCGCCGATTACACCCGGCAGTACAAAGCCCGGACTCATCAGCTCAAAGAATATTCCGTAGATGCCGATCAACATCAACAGATAGGCCACATTCGGATCGGTGATGACTGCCAGCAGGCGGCTGCGCCAGTCCGGATCCAGTCGTTCCAGCGTCAACTCAGAGGTTTGTAGAACAAGCTCATTTCCCGACACCTGTACCTTCAGGCCATCAATTTTGGCTAGCAACTCCGGCACATCTCTGGCCATCAGATCAATGACCCCCTTGTTCAGGGCGTCCTCGCTGGAAAGGCTGGCTGCATCACGTACTGCCTTTTCAGCCCAGTCGGCATTTCTGCCACGCATCTGGGCCAGGCTTTTGATATAGGCTATAGCATCGTTGATAGCCTTTTTATTCTTGGCATCGTTATCCATTCCAGGCTTTTCTCCGCTCTCTCCTGGCCTGGCAGGAATTTGACCGGGAGGTGAGGGGGCGCCACCAATTTGCACAGGGGTAGCTGCTCCAAGGTTTGTTCCCGGCGCCATGGCAGCGATATGTGAGGCATATAAAATGTAGGTGCCGGCGCTGGCTGCTCGAGCACCACTGGGGGCCACAAAAACAAGCACAGGCAGGGGTGATGCAATAATATCTTGAATGATTTGACGCATGGAGGTATCCAGGCCACCGGGAGTGTCAATCTGCAGGATTACCAGCGGAGCGTTTTGCATTTGGGCCTGTTCCAGTCCACGGTGGATGTAGTCAGCCACAGCCGGGCCGATGGCTCCCTTGATATCCAGTAGCAGCGCCGGAGATGCTGTTTGCGCCGATGCAATGATCGGCAACAGGAGAACCAGGAAAAGGAGCCGTAGCCGGTGCATGTAGTACAGCTCTGACAGATTAGGGCCCAGGCCTAAATGTGGTAGCCGATACGGCCGCGCCCGGACTTCTCCTGCAGTAGCCGGAAGGCTTTACCGCTGACATGGATCAGCTCGCGGTGATCGCCGGCCTCGAAATACACATCTGCAAGCCCAGACAGGAAACTGTCCATAATAGCCTGCATATCATAAGCGGGTCCAACAGGTGGAAGGGCCCCCGGTTCACAATCCAGGAACAAAGATTCAAGCTCGGTTTCATCCACCAGTTCCAGGTCACGATAAAGAAGCGAGTTGAGCAAATCGATGTCCAGATGGTGAGTGGATGGAAGCACTGCCATCAAATAGCCCTCACCATCTTTCAGGATGACAGTTTTTGCCAGTTGGTCACCCGGGATGCTTGCAGCCTGGGCTGTTTTCATGCTGGACAGGGTGTGATTGTGGGTAATCACATCGTATTTCACACCATGTTTTTCAAGGTATGTCCTGATACTTCTGGCAATAGGCATATGCGGCCTCCTTTCGTATCTACCTGCTAATATAGATGCAAATATAAACAACTGCCAGTGAGTCTAGGGCCTGTTCACACTAATTTCGATGGCGGCGATTTGGTCATTTTTGTTTCCCTGCAAGGCTTTTCGAGCGTTGCGTGCTTGTTGCACGCAAGCGAACAGTAACGCAGCAGGACGGAAAAATGGCCAATCCCTGCGGGCTGCGCCCCAAATGAATCCACTCGGCGTTGCAAGAAATTCGTTTGGAGTCACCAAACTTCACTCCTTGCGCCTTGATTGGCTTCATTTGGGGCAGCAGCGCCAACACCGAAATTAGTGTGAACAGGCCCTATTTGCGATGTTCTTTCATATATTGCTGCCGATAGGAACGGTAATAGGCTGCCATAGCCGTAAGCTCCTTTGAGTTCTTCCCAAATTGTTTGCCTTTCATGGGATTGATCATGCAGTAATTGATCATCTGATCGAGTGTTACAACATCGCCTGCCATCTCCACATAATGCGGAAAATTCTGGTTCTTATCCAGATGCAGCAATTCATAATCGGCGTGACAGGACATACAGGCCACACCCGCCGTACCCAGACCTTCATCATTCCACATTTTTCGACCGACCGACACTGCCTGCCAGAAGTTGTCATAGGCATGGGGCCGGATGGCTACGTTTGCACTGGCCGAACACGGATTGGCTGCACATGGATTTGAAGATTTCATGGAACAGGGATTGCACGGATTCGTGCTCTTCTTCATGGCACAGGGATTAGCTGAACAAGGGTTCATGTGTTTCTTCGCGGCGCAGGGGTTGGCCGAACACGGGTTCATATGTTTCTTCATGGAACAGGGGTTGGCTGAACACGGGTTCATATGTTTCTTCATGGCGCAGGGGTTGGCCGAGCACGGGTTCATATGTTTCTTCATGGCACAGGGATTAGCCGAACACGGGTTCATATGATTCTTCGTGGCGCAGGGGTTGGCCGAACACGGGTTCATATGTTTCTTCATGGAACAGGGGTTGGCTGAACACGGATTGCAGGGATTCGAGCCTGCCTCCGCCGCAAGCGGCAACATACTCATTCCCGTCAACAGGGCTATGGAAAAAAACAGGGTTTCAAGTCTACTCATTTGGGCCTCCTCACAGTTAAAGCATCCGAACTCATCGAACACTTTTGACAGTAGTCGTAGCCTTGCCAAACCTCTTACGTTTCAATCAACAGCATTTCTTCAACGGTTTTACGGCCTCAATGCAAGCTGATACAACATAAGCTTCCACGCCCGTACCCGGGGCCCAGTCATGAATAAATTCGCGTGATTCATCCTTGGGTGTGATCGAAACTTCATCAAAACCGGCCTGATGAATGATTCGCTCAAGCTCATTGATCAGCGAAGCTCCGGCCATACAACCTGCATAAAGCGCCGGATCGTTTTTCAACGCATCAGGCAGTTCAGCTGTGGCAACCACGTCTGAAACAGCCAGCCTGCCACCGGGCTTTAAAACACGGCAGGCATCCCGGAAGACCTTTTCCTTGCACGGTGAAAGATTGATCACACAATTGGATATAATGACATCAACGCTGTTATCAGCCACGGGCAAATACTCAATTTCACCAAGACGGAATTCGACATTGGCAAAACCGCCTTTTTCGGCATTGCGCCTTGCCTTGTGCAGCATGGCAGGCGTCATATCCACACCGATAACCCTGCCGCTCTCCCCCACTTCACTGGAGGCAAGAAAGGCATCAAAACCACCGCCACTGCCCAGGTCGAGAACAACCTCACCCTGCTGTAACCCGGCAATGGCGCGGGGATTGCCACAGCCGAGACCCATGTCGGAGCTTTCAGGAACACTGTCCATATCTGCTCCGGTATAGCCAAGACGGGTAGATACCAGCCTGTTGATAGCAGCATCCTCGGAAACGCCACAGCAGCTGCTTTCCACACCACAGCAGCTTCCCTTATCTTCGGCCTCTGCCACGTTGGCATAGGCCTCACGTACCAACTGGCGAATATTATCGGTTTGTCTCTCTTTCATATTTATCCTCAAACTTTTTAAGATTTAGTCTTTCAAGAAAAGGTGGCCGAACCTGTCAATACTCGTTATCCGGAATCAAGAGCTCCACCACAACTTGAGCCCTGCCCGGCCGTACAACCGTAACAATGATCCATCACCACGATGGGATTCCCCTCAAGGCTATAGTTAATCAACTTGCTCAAATGCTGACGCGGCCTGCCATCCATGAGAAGGGGCAGACCCAGCATCTGATTGAAGTCACAATCATAAACATACCCTTGCCAATCCACGCTGATCAGACTTCGACACATAAGCCCATCCAGGTTTTCGACTTTGTAGGCATCCCTGAGTAACTGCATGTACTCATCAAATTTTCCATGTGAAATCAGGGTGCTACCGAAACGCTGGATTGGCATATTGGTGATGGTAAACAGATCATTGAAAACAATCCCGTAGCGGGATTTTAATTCCTGTTTGTATGTATCCCGCAAAACACCTTGTGGAGGTGGGAGGCTGGGACCAAGCGGATTGTAAACCAGATTCATCACCAGTCCTGAATCTTCACAGCCATAACCCAGGGCATTGAGACGTCTGAGAGCCCGGATACTGGCTTTAAAAGTACCCATACCCCGCTGGGAGTTTACATTACCCTCAAGATAGCAGGGCATGGAAGCCACAACTTCGACCCTCTGTTCAGCCAGAAACTCAGCCAGGTCCTGATAGTCAGGCTCTTCCAGAATGGTCAGATTACACCTGTCTGTAACCTTTACACCGAGCTTTCTCGCCTCCGTTACAATTTCCCGGAAATGCGGGTTCATTTCGGGTGCGCCGCCGGTTAGATCCAGATTCTTCACTGAAGATGACTTGATGAACTCAAGTAGAAGGCCCGCCATTTTCCGGTCCATCATCTCCTTGCGTCCCGGGCCTGCATTGACATGGCAATGTACACAGGTCTGATTGCAGAGATAACCAAGGTTGACCTGTAAGGTTTCAAGCTTTTGTCTGGATATGGCTGGAAAATCAGTGCCTTTCAACAATGGCAAGGTAGCGTGCATCAAAACTCCAAAGCAAATTATGGTAGGAATACCTTCCCTGTGGTCGTATTATGCCTGATTGTCTTACATTGCAAAGCAGTCACTTGCGCTGGCAAGCAGGGATCGTACTATCTTGCATCGCTAAAGGGGGGTTGATATGAATGTTGAGGAAGTAGTACAGGCCGTATCTGAAGACCGCGATCTTTCCGGTCAGGATCTGACGGATCTGGATCTTTCCGGCCGGAATCTTTCATCGGCCGGTTTAGCTGGTGCTAACCTGTCCGGCTGCAAGCTGCAGGATGCAAATCTTCAGGGCGCCAACCTGCAAAAAGCCAGGCTGGACAATGTAGACCTGACCGGGGCAAATCTTGATGGTGCCTATTTATGTGAAACCTCCATGGAACATACAAACCTGTTATCGGCCAATATCAGAAACGTGAAGATCGACCTCAAAAACATCATGGTTTACCTGCAAAATGGCTGGAGCCTTATCGGCATAGATCTTTCCGGTCAGAATCTTGCCGGCATGGATCTTTCGGAAATTAAACTGATGGAGGCTAATCTGGCAGGTTGTAACCTGCAAAAAGCCGACCTTCGCAGTGCCGACCTCAGGGGGGCAAACCTGGAAGGTGCTAACCTGACGGATACAGATTTGCGTGGTTCCAGGCTACGGCGAGCCAACCTGAGTAAAACCAAGCGGGTGAATACAAAAATCAGCAAATGGGGCCTTAAAGGTGTCTATATTGCAGGCCCAACTGCCTATGTGGATTAGAATTTTCCCGACTTTGAAACATTGCAACACATTCTAATTACCGGCGGAGCCGGCTTTATCGGTGCCAACCTGGCTGCGGCGTTGACAAAAAAGCCGGGTTGCCGCGTTGTGGTTGCTGATAATTTCAAAAGTGGGGACTGGCGAAACCTCATCCATATAAATTGCGAAGTTCGTGCCACAGAATCCAATGATCCGGCCCTGCTTAAAGATATTGCCGATGGAAAATTTACTGCGGTGATGCATCAAGCCGCAATTACCGATACAACAATTATGGATCAGAATCTCATGATATCGGTGAACACCAACGCCTTTGCCGATATTCTGAAGGCAAGCAGCCATTCAGGCACTCGCGTTGTTTATGCGTCTTCTGCGGGAGTATATGGAAACTCCCCCGCTCCGAACAAAATTGGCAACGGTGAAATTCCGGAAAATATCTACGGCTTCTCCAAGCTTGCCATGGACCGGATTATGCATGACCGGCTTGAACACCATCCTTCCATCATGGTCGGCCTGCGTTATTTTAATGTTTACGGGCCGGGGGAATCTCACAAGGGCAAAACTTCTTCAATGATTCTTCAGCTCTATCAGCAGGTAAAAGCCGGCCGGCAACCACGTCTGTTCAAGTTCGGGGAGCAAAAACGTGATTTTGTTTATATCGGGGACATTGTTGCAGCCAACCTTGCCGCCCTTGAGGCACCACGTTCAGGTATTTGCAATGTTGGCAGCGGCAGATCAAGAAGCTTTAACGATATCATTGCTATTCTTGGCCGGATACTGGGAAAGGAATTAAAAACCGAGTTCATTGATAACCCCTATGAATTCTACCAAAATCATACGCAGGCCGATCTGCGTGAATCCCGCGCCCTGCTTGACTGGGAACCCAACTGGAGTCTGGAAGATGGAATGGACGAATACATCCGGCTTCTGGAATGTGGAAGCCAGGCCAACTTTGGAGAAAAGACATGAACCGCCTGCTGCTGATACCGATGTTTCTGCTGGCCGGATGCCTGCAGCATCCCCTTCATCAGGGAAATGATCTTGATCCCGCCGTAGTCAGTCAGATTCGGGAAGGTGATTCCCGATTCCGCGTTGAAAAACTGATGGGAACCCCTGTGCTGTCCGATCCCCTGCATCCCGATCGTGCGATTTATATTGAAGATTTTTCCGACCCTGATACCGATGAAGAATACCGGCGTAAAGTTGTCATCGAATATGATAGCTCCCTGCATATCAAGGAAATCACCCGAACGGGATTTGACACACCCGACCAGCCTTAACGAATGAGACAACCCGGAACCTCGTCCACCTGGGGTTTGCTGATTAGCAGCCTGCAAGTTGGAGCAGGACTTGTAATTCTGATTGGCGGCCATCTTATTATGGCCTGTCAACTCTGGTTCTGGGGTGATGAAAAGTCCGGCCTTAGCATTGTAGCTGAAGCAACCGGTTTACCTGACTGGATTCTTTGGCTTGTCACCCTGGCTGCTCTGGCCATGGATGTGTGGATCGCTATGAGTGCTCGAAGACAGAAGAAGAAAACACGCCGGCGCTAGCCCGGATTTTTCATGAGATTGCGGATATATGGCGCAGAACAGGAATTCCAGGCGA
>JBHHTX010000076.1:0-8387 GCA_046753585.1 Mariprofundaceae bacterium | reverse complement strand
CTGGCAGGATATGGAACCCGAATATCATTTCAGTTGTCAGTACACCGCTGATCTGATCGCCATGAATTCAGCAGATTTCATCATTACCAGCACCTATCAGGAAATTGCCGGCACACGCGAAAGTACAGGGCAATATGAAAGTTATCAGGCCTTCACCATGCCCGGTCTGTTTCGGGTTGTGAACGGCATCGATGTGTTCGATCCCAAGTTTAATATCGTTTCACCTGGTGCCGATGCCGAGGTTTATTTTCCGTATCATGATCATGGTCGGCGCCTTACCGGGCTGCATGACGAGCTACAGGATCTGATATTCGGAAATGTTCGTCCGGACACGCGGGGTGTATTGCAGGACCAGAATAAACCCCTGTTGTTTACCATGGCGCGTCTGGATCGCATCAAGAACATCACCAACCTGGTGGAATGGTATGGCAAATGTCCGGCCCTCAGGGAGCAGGTCAATCTCGTGGTTGTTGCCGGCCATGTAGATGCCTGGAAATCTTCTGATCATGAGGAGCAGGGAGAGATTGCGCGCCTGCACACGCTTATGGATGAATACAAGCTGGATGGGCAGCTTCGCTGGCTGGGCATGTACTTTGACAAGACATTTTCAGGAGAGCTGTATCGCTTTGTTGCCGACAGGCATGGTGCCTTTGTGCAGCCGGCCCTGTTTGAGGCATTCGGACTGACTATTATCGAAGCCATGTCCTCAGGGCTTCCCACCTTTGCCACTTGTTATGGCGGTCCCATGGAGATCATCGAACACGGGGAGTCAGGCTTTCATATCGATCCCAACCATGGTGAACAATCAGCAGAAGACATGGCTGAATTTTTTGAACGTTGTCGAAAGGATTGCGGTCACTGGAATCACATTTCTGAAGGCGGGCTGAAAAGGGTGAAAAGCCACTACACCTGGGCCCTGTATGCTGAGCGCATGATGACACTTTCACGCATTTACGGTTTCTGGAAATTTGTCACCAATCTGGAGCGAGCAGAAACGCAACGCTATCTGGAAATGTTTTACTCCCTGCAGTTCCGGAAGATGGTCGATTCCATACCCCATTGATCCCCCCGGGAAACAATCCGAAATATCACTTTTCCACTTCAAATCAGAAGGCCAATATCTCCAGCTAAAGTATTGCCCTGTTTTTGAAGGGCATAACGCCATTTGTAAGGAATTCAATGAGAAACTAACTGAAGTTCGCAAGAAGCAAAACATGTTTGAATCATTGCTCAAGTTTTCCCATGGTAAATTAGAGGATGAGATTCAAGGTATGCGTACCGTACTGAGGGAAATGAGGAAAGAATGATCCGCCAGGAGAAAACGCGGGAAATCTTACTTGCAAGCCTTAAGATGGCCCTGGCGGAGGCAGGATTTGTGTATGAAAAAGAAAAGGTTGCGATGGCAACATGGCTGCTGTGTACTACGAGAGGGGAGACGCCACTCATAGGTGGCTGAACCGGAACAGGCGTTCCACAATTCCTCTACACATAGAAACCCGGGATGTTCTCGCTAACAAGATTTGCAAGAATTTGGGTGTAAAGAGAATATGACATCGACGGATGCATACCGTAATCCAGCTTCGGCCTGAATGGACAAAAGTAGTAGCCGAGGTCAGGACTTGTTTGTGTATTTTTTCCACATCCCATCCTTCCCTTGTTAGCAAACGAGGCATCAATCAACAGCTATTCACCATAACCTTGCCTTACAGATCGATTATCTACGGCCAGACAAGAAAGCAAAGCCCCAGCACTGCATGGTCTTCATGAAAAATCCACGTTAGCATGCAGGCTTATGAGTCATCATTACGACCCAAAAGAGATTGCGAAGTTTGATGCGCTGGCCGAGGAATGGTGGGATCCTGACGGGCGCTTTCGTCCCCTGCACCGGATCAATCCTGTTCGCCTGGATTATATTGCCGGGCAGCAGCCACTGGAGGGGGCAACAGTGCTGGATGTTGGTTGCGGCGGTGGCATTCTGGCCGAATCCATGGCTATAGAAGGAGCTAACGTGACCGGGCTGGACCGGGCAGAGAAGGCACTGGCAGTGGCGCGCTTACATGCTGAAAAAAGCGGGGTAAAGCTGGAGTATCACAGCAATGATGCAGAAACGTGGGCAGAGACCCATGCCGGGAAATATGATGCCGTGACCTGCATGGAAGTACTTGAACATGTACCGGACGTTGCCGGAACCATTGCAGCCTGCACCCGTATGCTGAAACCCGGTGGAGTGTTTTTCTTTGCCACCCTCAACAGAACAGTGAAATCTTTTCTGATGGCTATTGTTGGCGCCGAATACGTCCTGAACTGGCTACCCAGGGGCACACATCACTACGACAAGTTTATACGTCCGGCCGAATTGGTCGAGGCTATGCGCTTGTCCAGTCTGGAGGTGGAAGACCTGAAAGGCATGTCATTTGAGGTAATCAATAATCGCTTTACCTTATCCGATGATCTTTCGGTAAATTATCTTGGTCTGGCCCGGAAACAATTTTAACCGCTATTCCGTCTCCTGCCGTGAAATACTTCCTTTTTTGTCTCATGATCCTGCCCGCTACGATTGTATGGGGTCAAGGCATCGACCTTAGCGCCGACCAGGTAGAACGTGGCTCCAACGGGGTCGTTACAGCCAGCGGCAATGTGGAGGTCAGCTATGGTGACGAAAAGCTGGCAGCTGATCACCTTAGCTACGATCCGAGCAAAAAACTTCTTGATGCCAAAGGAAATGTTGTCATCACCTCACCAAAATCTGAAATTCATGCCCGGTCCGGTGAGCTAAGTACTGTTGACAACACCGGCTATCTGACCGGAGCAGAAGTAATTCTTCCCGGCGGTGAACGCCTGTCTGCCGACAGATTGGAACGTCTTGATTTAACAACCTTTAGCGGTGCCGATGTGAAGTTTTCCGCCTGCCCAGTGAGTGATGAGGCCTGGTCGCTGACGGCAGAGCATATTGTCCTGGATCAGGAAGAGGGCGAGTTGATGGCTGAAGATGCCCTGTTCTACATAAAAGGTGTGCCTGTCTTTTACACGCCCTACATAAGCGAGCCATTAAAAAGAAAGTCAGGTGTTCTCACCCCCTCTTTTGCCAGTGGCAGAAGACGAGGGACCGAGCTATCTATACCCTATTATTTTGCCCCCACAGCCAACCTGGATGTCACTCTAACTCCTCACTGGATGAGTGCCCGGGGCATTCGTCCCGAGCTGGAGTTGCGTCATGTTTCCAGGCTCGGCTCGGAATACCTGCAGGGTGAGTTCCTGGATGATACGGTCTTCGGGCGGAACAGGGGGCGCATACAGGCCAGAACCAAATGGCAGGCGACCTCCTCAACCAGTTTTTCCATCAATGCCGACCATATCAGTGACAGGGATTACCTGGCCGATCTGTCGCCTGACTTTACCGAGACCTCTCAACGTTATCTGCAAAGCAGAGCAACTCTCTCCTGGGAAGAGGGAATAAATAGCGGAGATTTATGGGTTCGTCATCAGCAGGATCTGACCAAAGCCAGCAACCAGTCTACGCTCAGGGTGTTACCGCGACTCGAGAACCAGTTTGTTTTTCCACTTCTTGATGACCGTATCCTTCTACATTTCGACCATCAGACAACCATGTTTGATCGTAAACTTGGCGAAGATGGATGGCGTTTGAATATACATCCCTACCTCGAGCTCCCATGGGAGAGTAATGGCGGAGCTGTCTCCCTCAAGCTGAATACCGGTGTACAACATACGCGTTATTGGCTAAAGAATGCATTCGCTGAGCAAAAACCGAGTCTTTCCAGTGCTGAAATTGGTCTTGAGGCCATGACGGCTCTGAAAAGAATTTATGCCGGTGGCAGTTTGCGTCACAGCATAGAGCCTACTCTCCGCTATGACCTGGTCGGAGTTGGTGACCAGTCCCAACTTCCCAACTTCGATTCCGCTTTTGGCCAACTGACCATGGAAAATATTTTATCAAATAATCGCTTTTCAGGAAGTGATCGCGTCGAAAGTGCTCACCGAATCTCAATGCTTCTCACCAATCGTTTAGAAAAAAAGAGTGAAGATGGCACCGAAACATCAACTATCATGCTTGTAAAGTTCGGGCTAAGTTACAATCTTCGGCGCAAAGTAATAGACCCGGCAGTTCAACAACAGGCGCATCATTTTTCCAACCTGATTGCCGATGCAACGTTCAGCCCCCTTTCATCCCTGGACCTGTATGCACGCGGGCAATACAATCCGAACAGCCGTTTTCTGGCAACGGTGCGTGCCGGTGCGGACTGGATATCAGATGCCGGACATGAGCTTCACTTAGCCTACAGGCTCACCGATGCACGTTATGTAAGTACGGAGGAGCAATCAGCAACTGTTTTGGCTAAGCTCCGTGTCGCGTCACGCTGGAGAATGCTGGCCGGGTGGCACTATAACATCATCACCGGCACCAACCAGATGGCTAGCCTTGGCACTGAATATAAACATCCTTGCTGGCAAATTCAGCTTGAGGGATACAGGTTAAACCGTATAAGCAGGACTACTGCTGAAGCTGATCTTGGTGTGCGAGTATCGTTTGCCTTCAAAGGTCTCGGCAGTGTTACTCAGTAAAGACCAATCAGCAGCTGGCAAAAATAAATTTCCTTTCTCTGGAGACTACATGTATAGAATATTGATAACATTTTCTCTGTTGCTTGCAGCTGCTCTACCGGTGCAGGCCGAGATTATTGACCGCATTGCCGCGGTCGTCGATGAGGAAGCTCTTACCTGTTATCAGATAAGGCTGGATGCGCAAATGTTGACAAGACAGTTGGGCCGTTCCGGTCAGTCTTCCCCTGAAAATATAAAAATTATTCAGGAACGAGCACTGGAGGGTAGAATTACCCAAACCCTGCAATTACATGAGGCCCGCAAACTGGAACTTAAGGTTGAGGAAGAGGATGTCGACTTGGCCATGGCCAATGTCGAGGCTGAGAACAATATTCCAACGGGTCAACTAGTGACTGTTTTGAGGGCAGAAGGTATTGATCCGGACAGTTATCGCAAAACGTTGCGGGAACGTTTACTGATCACCAAGCTAATCAATATTGCAGTCCGTTCCAAGCTGCGTGTCAGTGAAGAGTCCATGCGGGAATATTACCGTAAGTATCTTCAGACACCTAAACCAACACGTGAAGTCCGCTTGTCCCAAATCTTTCTTGCCATGCCGTCTGACCCCACGCCTGAACAGGTAAGAGAGCTTCACGAACGGGCAAAAACCATAAGCAAGAGAGCGAAGAGCAGTGAAGATTTTGCCAGGCTGGCAGCCCTGAACTCCGACGCACCTGATGCAGCCCGGGGCGGAGATATTGGTTGGTTTTCTCCCGGCTCATTACCTCCCCGATTTGCCACGGTCATGGATCTGGCCGTACATCAGACATCTCAACCCTTACGCTCTCCATCGGGATTTCACCTCCTCTACATCATGGATGAGCGCATAAAGGAACCTGAACCAAGAAAGGAAAGTTATGACGAGGTACATGCTCGCCATATCCTGATCAAGTTACCTCAAACAGCTGATGCACAAACTGAATCCAAAATACGTCAGAGAGCTACAGATATTGCAGATGAACTCAAGGGCACCTCCGATGAAGAGTTTGCTACCCGTGCCAAAGAATTATCCCAGGGCCCCAGCGCCGAACAGGGAGGAGATCTGGGCTGGTTCCGGCGAGGTCAAATGGTTGATGTTTTCGAAAAAGCTGCCTTCGGTATGCAGGCGGAAGAGACCAGTGACGTGATTGAATCTGAATTTGGCCTTCATATCATTCGTCTTGTGGCGAAGCGCCACATAGATCCGAACTCCTTCGAAGCCTACCGGGATGGAATAAGGGATCTTCTTCTCAATGCTGAAATGCAGGATCAGTTACCTCGCTGGATAGCACAACTGAAAGCAAAAGCTGTCATTGTACGAAAAGGTTGTTAAACCCGTTGCTACTCACCCTTGGCGACCCGGCAGGTGTCGGGCCGGACTGCGTGCTTCGAGCCTTTGATGCGCATCCCGGGGAATTTTCTGACGTTACCGTCATTGCCTCGCCACACTGGCTTGAGGAGCGTGCCAGGGAAATTGGTATGCATGTCAACATAAGAGAGTCCTCTGAACCGGGCTGTCAGAGCGACTTTGCTCTTAATCCAACTATTCCGGCAGGCAACGCTCCGTCCGATAACAACTTCCTGCGCTGTTGGCCGGCTGGAATCAACAATAATCACCATGTCTCCTGTGGCAGGCCTGATTGCAATACAGCTGGTGACGTCATCCATTGTATCCGGACTGCCGCCGAAGCCTGTCTGGACGGACGTGCCAGAGCGATGATTACAGGTCCGATTGACAAATCCGTGCTGAGAGAAGCAGGGTTTTCCTTCCCCGGCCACACCGAATTTCTGGCACATTTAGCGGATACGAAACAGGTAGTCATGATGCTTGCTTCTGACCAGGTTAGCGTATCGCTACTTACAACTCACATGGCGCTCAAAGAGGTTCCGACACAACTGTCAGTCGAAAAAACTGTAGATTGCCTGTGCCTTATCAACCATGAGCTGAAAGCTCGGTTTAAGCTTGAGAATCCCCGCCTTGCCTTATGCAGTCTAAACCCGCACGCAGGGGAAAAAGGTATTTTTGGCAAGGAGGAATTAGAGGTGCTGATTCCCGCTGTACGGCAGGCACAGGCTAACGACATCAATATTAAAGGCCCCTTTCCAGCCGACACCCTGTTTTCGGAAGGCAAACGAAGCGACTTTGACACTATTGTATGCTGCTATCACGATCAGGGTCTGATCCCCATCAAAGCTCTTAGCTTTGGCGGGGCAGTCAACATCACACTGGGCCTCCCATTTGTACGCACCAGCCCCGACCATGGTACGGGACTGGACCGGGCCGGTTCACCGGATGTAAGCTACAGCAGTCTGTTGAAAGCCATCCAAATGGCGCGCTCTACAAGCCTGCACTATTCATGAATCGCCGTGATGATTGCGCCGAGCCTTTGTTCGCAACGGATTTCGAGGAAGGAGTGTGTAGCAATGCATACTGACGACCAACGAGGGATTCGGTGCGAATAAAGGAGCCAGCAAGGGCGCGGCAGCATTTATGAATAGTGCAGGCTTGCAAGGAGGGAGCACGTGCGACTAAGCGAGCTTAGAGGTCAGTTCCTTTTGGCAATGCCATCCATGATAGATAAAAACTTTCATCACGGTGTCGTTCTCATATGCCATCATGATGATGAAGGCTGTATGGGTTTCCTTGTTAACCGCCCTCATAATATTTCGGTCGGCTCCGTCCTTGGAGATATGAAACTTCGGGGAGACCACCTCCTGGATATACCAACTTATGAAGGCGGCCCGGTAGAGCCCTTTCGGGGCTTTGTCATTCATGATGGCGAACTGCGTTATGAGTCAACATTGAGTATCACCCCCGGGATTCAATTAACCACCTCCAGAGATGTGCTTGAAGATGTGGCCAGCGGAAACGGGCCTGACAGCTTTATTCTGGCTCTGGGTTATGCTGGCTGGTCTGAAGGTCAACTGGAGCAGGAAATAAACCGCAACGACTGGCTGATTGCTCCTGCCAGAAGCGAAATTCTGTTTCATGCACCTGTGGAACATCGCTGGCTACTGGGCGCAAGAGAACTCGGCATAGAACCTGATCAATTATCCTTGCATGCGGGTCATGCCTGATGCGAGTCCTGATTGCTTTCCATTCTGATTATGGCAATACCGAAAAAATGGCCAAAGCGATTGCTGCCGGTATCAAGGCCGTACAAGGCGAAGCTGATATTCGCCTGCAACAGGCAATAGATACTTCACCGCAAGATCTTCTCGAAGCTGACGTCATTCTCTTTGGAACACCCGTTCACATGGGTTCCATGGCGTGGCAGCTAAAGAAGTTGATTGATCATGCCGCCAAGCTTTGGATGGAAAATGCTTTGGCAGGGAAAGTTGGCGGGGCCTTTGCCACCGGTGGGGGATTTGGCGGTGGAGGGGGTGGAGTCGAGCTGACTCTGGCCAGTCTGCACTCAAATTTCCTTGAGCATGGCATGATCGTTGTCGGATTTCCCAGGGATGCAACCTGCTTTGCTGATGCTGGCTTGCAATGGGGCCCTTATGCCCGCACCGGCAACCATGAAGGCATGCCCGAAGGCATTAGCGAAGCCCAGCTTACTGCGGCTCGCGCCTACGGGGCGCATGTCATCGAAATAGCTGATAATTTGTTACAGAACTCCCGATGATAAGGCTATCTTATCGCAGCATCCGTATTATCTCGGCATGAACAGAAACCAAACTGGATGTATTACCTTACGCAACATAAAACGTTCAGTACCTGGTCTTGCCTTGTGCACAGAAGCGCAAACATGATTTATCCTAAATGAACATCTTGCTTGCCCACG
>JBHHTX010000075.1:0-8427 GCA_046753585.1 Mariprofundaceae bacterium | reverse complement strand
TGCCCTGGCCAATATCGAAACTCTGATCAGCCGGAATTAACCCGTCCAATATCTGACATTCGGTTGACCGGGAAGGCTTGCAGTGATTGAATCCGTCCCATGTCAGGGGAAAATACACGGGAATTATTTCTTAACCGGATCAGTGAACTCGGGGAGACGTTGGGTCAGATCCGCCGCAACATGGAATCTCTGGCTGCAGAAAATCAACGCCTCAAAGAAGTTGTCCGGCTGGCAGAAGGTGAACTGAGAAAGCGGCGTGATCAGGTAGAGGGCCTGGAAAAAGAACTGCAGGTAATTAATGACCAACGTCTGGAGGCTCGTGCACGTGTCGAACATACGATGGAAAAGATTGACGGGCTGTTAGCCGTTGATAGCAACGTCTAAGTCAGTGCCAAATCTCATTGAGGTCAACCTGATGGGCAGGACTTTGTCCATCCGCACCAGTGAAGATCCTGAACATGTCAAGGCAGCTGCCAAACTGGTACAGGAGCGCATTGATGAACTGTGCCGTCTGGGCGGGGCAGTTGCATCCGACCGTCTTCTGGCACTGACTTCCCTGAACCTGGCTGGCGAATTACTCCTTAAGGAAGAGCGTGGCGATGAGGGCCTGGACACCTTGCTTTCTGACCTGGATGATGTAGTATTACAGGCGAAAGGTTTAGCGGAAGCGCCCCTGCGTTGAACGTCAGGCATATTAGTTGCCAGAACCGATAAGTGCCGAAGGGGAGCCTAGCTACTTTGGCGGTGTGATTGCTGATTATTTGGCGAACCTGATGCCAGAGTGCGGCGCCCACCTCTTTCTGAGGGTTCGGTGTCTTCTTGCCACAACGTCAATGTGGGGGTGTTTTCTTTTGTTTCCTCTGTTCAGCCGAATCACCTCCCCCGAATCATGAAAGCGGATCAAAAAGAATCATTGCGCCAAAAGGCGCTGTCTAACCGACAGACTATTCCGTCTTCCACGCGAAAAAAAGCATCCGGGTTGATACAAAATCAATTGATAAATCATTTTTCCGGGGCATATTCTCAATGGCTCGTCTACCGATCTATGGCTGATGAAGTTGCCACGGATCGTATTTTTTCGGAAGTGGACGCTTATATTTTTGCTCCTGTAACTTCCGACTGTGGACATATGAAGTGGCATGAAGTGGATGCAATGACCCGCTGGCAGAATGGCAGACATCATGTTCAGGAACCCGCTGATGGCTCTCTTTGGAAAGGGGATAAATCCGGATGCCTGATTGTGTGCCCGTTGGCAGGGTTTGACCGTAAAGGCACGCGTCTTGGGCTTGGCCTGGGTTGTTTTGACCGTTGGCTGGCGATTAATCGCCATCATATTGCATGTAAAGTCGGCCTGGCCTTCTCCTGCCAGGAATTTGAATCTCTTCCAGCCGAGAAGCATGATATTCCTCTGGATTATATTATCACTGAGCGTGAGTTGATTGTATGTCAGAACAACTGAATATCCTGGCTATTGGCGATATCATCGGAAAGGCCGGCAGACGGGCCCTGGCTGAACACCTGCCCGACCTGATCGATGATCACTGCATAGACTTTGTAGTTGCAAACGGCGAAAACCTCGCTGCCGGCTTCGGCATGACCTCAAAAACTGCCGATGAAATGCTAGGACTTGGTGTGCACGTGCTGACAAACGGCAATCATTGCTGGGATCAACGCGATATCATCAAACGCATGGAAGAAGATAAACGCCTGATTCGTCCACTGAATTTCTCACAATATGCACCGGGTCGGGGCTGGACCATCGTTGAAGCCGTGACAGGTCACAGGGTCGCCGTCATCAACATTATTGGCCAGGTCTTTATGGGTTCGTGGGACTGTCCCTTTGCTGCCGTTGATCGTGCCTTGACTGAGATACCAAATGATGTTTCGGCCATTATCGTTGACCTGCATGCCGAGGCCACCAGCGAAAAAGTGGGAATGGGATGGCATCTGGACGGCAGGGTTTCGCTGGTCTTTGGAACACATTCCCATATTCCTACCTGTGACGAAACAATTCTACCCGGGGGTACTGCCTATCAAACAGATCTTGGCATGACCGGGTCGTATACTTCTATTATAGGCATGAAAGTTGAGGGCGCCTTAAAACGCATGGTGCATAAAATGCCACGCAGGTTTGAGGCAGTAGAGCGAGGCGGAAGCATATATGCGACGCTGGTTCAGGTTGACACCAGCAGCCGCAAGGCGCTTTCAATCAAACGTCTGTATATACCGCCAACTTAATATAATCAGACTGTCGCTGATGCTCACAGAATCGTAGGAGCATCCGGGCTTTCAGCAAATGTTTTGAGTTCCTTTGACCGGCTCGGATGCCGAAGCTTGCGCAAGGCCTTGGCTTCAATCTGACGAATACGCTCACGAGTCACCCCAAACTGCTTGCCAACTTCCTCAAGCGTGTGGTCTGTGTTCATGCCAATACCAAAACGCATCCGTAAAACCTTTTCCTCACGCGATGTCAACTTATCCAATACCCCTTGCGTGGCCAGGGTCAGTGCAGACCTTACTGTCGCATCTATCGGGTCAATGGCATTTTCATCTTCTACAAAATCACCAAGCTGTGAATCCTCTTCATCACCAATAGGCGTTTCAAGAGAAACGGGTTCTTTAGCAACCTCAAGTATCTGGCGTACCTTCTCTTCAGGAACTTCAAGATGTTCAGCGAGCTCCTCAGGTGTCGGCTCACGTCCAATCTCCTGCGCTACCTGCCGAGAAACCCGCATGATCTTGTTGATAGTCTCAATCATATGAACCGGGATGCGAATGGTGCGTGCCTGATCAGCAATTGATCGTGTGATTGCCTGACGGATCCACCATGTCGCATAAGTAGAAAATTTGTAGCCGCGCCGCCACTCAAATTTATCTACGGCCTTCATCAGACCAATATTTCCTTCCTGAATCAGGTCCAGGAATCCCAGCCCGCGATTGGTATACTTCTTAGCAATTGAGATTACCAGACGCAGGTTTGCCTCAATCATTTCCCGCTTCGCCTGTCTGGCCTTTGCTTCACCCATAGTCAGCCTGCGGGCAATTTGTTTCAGCTGCACGACAGGAATATCCACCTCTTGCTCAGCACGCTTCAAACGACGCTGATTTTCACGAACCTTTCCAGCCGCAGACTCGAAGGCATCAACCCAGGGCTTGTCCGCATGTTCCCCGATCATCTGATCAGCCCATGCCTCATTGCTTTCATTCGCAGGGAAAGTTTCCAGAAAAAGCCTCCGGGGCATTTTAGCCCCCAGGGCAAGGTCACGAATGTTGCGTTCATATTTGCGCACTCGCTCAATGGCGTTCTTGAAGCGCTGCACCAGCAACTCAATCTGCTTGTTGGCAAAGGGGATAGCGACCAGCTCGGAAAGCATTGCATCCAGGGCTTCCTGTGTCCTGGCGGCTAACTTGGCATTATCCGGATTCTTTTCCAGCTTCAACTTCAGCTCGGCATGTTTGTCATGGCATTTTTGCGCGGCCTTGAAATGGGCAATGGCTTTTTCAAGCTGCTCCTCTCTGGTGATAATGGTTTCCTGCATAGGTGTGCCATCAGGCGTGGCGGTTCTGGCCTTGATCGCCTCATCAAGAGCCTTTGGGTCAAGCTTGGGTTTCTCTTCACCAAAACTCTCGTCCTCCTCACCACGACTCAAACGGGATTCGTAGGCCGCAATCGCTGCGGCATTCACCACTTTTTCTTCAACATCAACAATGTCACGTAGTTTTGCGTCTTCTTCCTGAATAAGGTCGCCCAACAACATGATCTCGCAAAAAGTAGTCGGACATAAACAAATCGCCTCGAGAACCTGCCTGCGTCCTTCTTCGATGCGGCGGGCAATTTCGATTTCACCCTCACGGGTAAGAAGCTCCACCGTACCCATCTCACGTAAATACATTCGTACCGGATCATCAATGCGAATCACTGTTCCCAGCGTGGTTGTATCAGCCCTGAGCGCAGAGTCCTCCTTGCGCAGATGGTCCTTGCGCATTGCATAGGCTCCTGTAGGTGCCCGTTCGGAATCGACAACATCTATACCCATTTCAGTGAACAGGTTAATGACCTGCTCGATCTGGTCAGAAGATACCAGACCCGCAGACAGATTCTTGTTCAGTTCTTCATAGGTAATGAAGCCTGCTTCTTTTCCTCGAGCCATAAGCCCGCCCATATCACGCAAGCGGACACGGGACAGAATATTTGATTTCTTTTCCTGTTGAATCATAGGTATTTAGTCCTTTGCATTCAGGCGTTTATATCGTTCTATTCTAAATCTTTCCATCTTTTTGAGACAGGCTTTTAGCTTCAATTGCTCTGTCAGATCATCCCTGACCTGCTTGAGACTCCTCTTCATGCTCCTGATCTGCATATCAAGCAGCAATCCATCAAAGCAACTATCACTCACTGCTGGCTCATTTAACCAACGAGGAATTCGGGGATCCTCCTGAAAATTCAGGCTCAGATGACTCACCAGAACATTCGGATTATCTCCGGAAACTTCCAAAGCGCGCGTGTATATCTTATGTAACACCTCATCGTCAAGAAAAAACTGTCCGGCATCGTCGGGTAATTTCCTGATTCTCTCCGGCTTTTGCAACAAAGAAGCCACAAACTGTTCTTCCAAAGCTGATCCTGATCCACTTACAGTAGCTGGAAAATCAGAACGCTGCCTGCCAGAGATGGAACGCATAGCCTTAAGGTTAATGTCGGTGGCCCGTTCGATTTCCTGTCTCCATGCCTGTCGCAGATAATGATCCTGCATTGTAGCCAACATATTATCCGCCCGCTTGGCCATTCGTGCCCTTCCCTCAACTCCACTCCCGGCCAGGTTTTTCAAACCGGCAAGTAATGTTTGCAATACTGGAGAGGCCTGCTCAATTCTGCCGGAAAAGGCTTCGCCGCCTTCCTTGCATAAAAGCGAATCCGGATCTTCACCCTCTGGCAAAAACATAAAACAGGGCTCATGTTCAGCCTCGATGAGTGGCATCATACCTTCAAGAGCCCTCCAGGCCGCCTTCCGGCCAGCCCGATCACCGTCAAAACAGAATACAGGGGCAGGATTTAGCCGCAAAATAGTTCTGATCTGTGACTCACCCAGAGCGGTACCCAAAGGGGTAACCGCAATCGGTAAATCATGTGCCGCCAGCATAAGCACATCCATATAGCCCTCAACAAGCAAGAGTCTGTCACGTTTACGAATCTGCTCACGATGCTCATGGTAGCCATACAGTAAGCTTGACTTATGAAAATATTTCGTTTCCGGTGAGTTTAGATATTTCGGTTCGCCCTCACCGATTAACCGCCCGCCAAAACCAACTTCCCTGCCACGCCGATCCCGGATTGGAAACATCACACGACCCCTGAAACGATCTCCATATCCCCGCTCACCTTTAAATAGCAGGCCAACTTCACACAACTGTTCCGACGCATCAGCACCGAGATGGCTTTGCAAAAAACTGTAACCCTCTGGTGCATAACCCAGAAGATAATCACGCCATACTGACTCCGGTAGCTTGCGAGCCCGCAGGTAGGCACGCGCTTTGGCAGCCCCAGGCGAATACAACTCCCGGTGAAACAATTCAACAGCTCTGGCCAATAGATTACGTGTATCTCTATCGTGGTGATGATCTGCTGCATTTGAAGTGCTCCTCGGCACTTCGAGGCCAGCCTTTTCGGCGAGCATTTCTACCACTTCAGGAAAGGTCAGACCATCATGATCCATAAGGAACTGGAAAGCTCCACCGCCCTTGCCACAACCAAAACAATGGTACAACTGCTTATCCGGAGATACGGAGAACGATGGCGTTTTTTCATGGTGGAAAGGGCAAAGCCCCATCATGTTACTACCGGCCTTTTTTAAGTCTACATGCCGTGCTATCAGCTCAATGATATCGGTACGATCCAATACCCTTTCAAGGAATTCCGGTGAAAAATTTACCATACCTATATGGCTAAATTGATGCAGGCAAACGTAAAATCAGGATTCAATCGCCCCCAGACGCTGTTTTACCAGAGCGCTAACCATGCCCATATCCGCCTTGCCCAGAACCTTCGCTTTCAACCCTGCCATAACCTTGCCCATATCTCGCATGCCGCCGGCATTTACCTCAGCGATGAGCTGATCAATAATCTTTAATAATTCCTGCTCGCTAATTTGCTCGGGCAGATAGGCTTCCAGGCACTTAATCTCTGCCAACTCAACGGACTCAAGATCCTTGCGTCCGCCAGCAGAAAATTGAACAGCAGCATCCCGGCGCTGCTTAATCATCTTGGCAACTTGGGCCTCGACAAGAGAATCTGAAAGCTCACTTCCAAGCTCAATCTCTTTATCCTTGATAGCAGATCTAAGCATCCGGATTGTACCAAGTTTTAGTGTATCTCCGGATTTCATGGCCAACTTCATATCTTCGCCAATGCGTACCTTCAGCATGGTTCCTCCGAGGAAAAAAGCCGGGCAATCGGCCCGGCTCGGTAAAACTTAATAAAATACACAGCCCGACCCAAAACTGGCCAGACTGAATTTAAGTCGGGTTAAAAACCCCGGTTTTCCCGCATTCGGATACGGCGCAAGCGTTTCATCAGGCGTTTGCGAGCTGCCGCAGCCTTGCGTTTAGCTTTAATAGACGGCTTCTCGTAGGCTCCGCGTCGTCGGCATTCACTCAAAACGCCGGCACGTTCCACCTGCTTGCGAAATCGCTTTAACGCAATCTCTACGGGTTCGCCTTCATGGATTCTAATACCAGGCAAGTAACATCACCCCCTTCCTGTTTAGTTCTCAGTCGGTATGCTCCCGATATAGAGAAGGCGCCGAATTATGAAGTCAGAGTTAGATAAGTCAAACAGAGCAGGAAGCCACTTGCTGAAATCAGCCGGCACCGTTGGCGGCTGGACGCTGGCCTCCCGACTGCTTGGCTTTGTGCGAGATATCCTGCTAGCCCGCATTCTGGGTGCAGGTCTCCTGTCCGATGCCTTTTTTGTCGCCTTCAAATTGCCTAATTTCTTTCGCCGTCTATTTGCTGAGGGCACGTTGACCATTGCCCTGATTCCCGTTCTCAATGAAGAATTGAAAAAAGGAGAGGAAGATGCCCATCAATATCTGAATGCCCTGGCCGGCCTCCTGCTGGCAAGCTTGCTGCTGATTACAATACTTGGTGTTGTCTTCATGCCTGTTCTGTTGCTGATCTTTGCTCCGGGCTTTAAGGATGAGCCGGAGCGCTGGGATCAGGCGCTCTTGCTGGCACGCTGGATGTTTCCTTACCTGCTCATGATTTCTCTAACCGCTCTATCCTGGGCGATTCTGAACACTTATAGAAAATTTGCTGTGGCAGCGGCCAGCCCGGCCTTGTTGAATATCGCCCTGATCTTCGCTGCGCTGGCGCTGGCACCCAATTTCGACAACCCCGCCCTGGCCATGGCTATTGGTGTATTGCTTGGCGGAGGACTTCAACTATGCATACAGTTTCCCGCCTTAAAACGTATCGGCTGGATACCAAAACCATCCATGAAGATACGCCTTCCGGCTGTCAGACAAACCCTGAAGTTGTTCGGTCCGGCCGTACTCGGCGTAGCGGCAGTACAAATCAATATCCTTGTCGGCACGATTCTGGCGACACTGCTTCCTGTAGGGGCGGTATCCTACCTGTATTACGCAGACCGGATTGTGCAATTGCCATTGGCGCTGTTTGGCATTGCCATGGGTACGGCACTTCTGCCGGCGCTGTCGGAACACTTTGCCAGCAAAAACCGCCAGCAAGCGGTCAAAGAGTTGTCTCAGGGCTTAAGCTGGTTAACCTGGATCACACTACCCGCTCTGATCGGCATCCTGATCCTGGCCGAGCCAATCATTACAACACTGTTCGAACATGGTCGTTTTAACCATGCTGCCAGTATCGCAACTGCCCATGCGCTCCAGGCCTACGGGCTTGGTCTGCTGGCCTTTTGTTGGGTAAAGGTTTTATCCACAAGCTGCTACGCCGAACAGGACACCAGGACCCCGGTTCGCTTTGCCAGCATCAGTATCGCCGTCAACATCGTCCTGGCCATGATATTCATGTGGCCGCTTCAGTATGTCGGCCTGGCCCTGGCCACTTCTGTTGCTGCCTTTGTCAACGCCGGCCTGCTCATGCACCATCTGAAAAAACGGCATGGCCGTCTGATTGATACGGAAAATGCCAGACGCATGTTTCGCGCCGGAATCGCCTGCATCCCCATGACACTTGGCTTGCTGGCCCTTGGCTGGCTGTGGCCATTTCCGGCAGATGGTAAGCTATTGCAAGCATCGTGGCTGGCAGCCGCAGTACCCGGAGGTGGCTTTATTTTCTTCATCTCTGCCCGTCTGCTTGGAGAACCTCTGCTGGCATTTCGTCCAAAAAGTTAAAAACACTCTGGATATCAACTTACTCTGCCACATAATTCATTAAAATATTTGCACAGTG
>JBHHTX010000074.1:0-8453 GCA_046753585.1 Mariprofundaceae bacterium | reverse complement strand
TATCGGCACTGAAAGAAAGAATCAGCACCCAGATAAACATCACACCTGTATCCGGTGGCCGCAGCTCACTGTCCGGCCCGGGTTGCACAAAGGTGGTTAAAAGTGAATAGCAGGGAGAGATACTGATGGCTAAAAGGAGATACCTGACAAAATCGAGATTCAAACTGGCAACTGAATGCCCGACCAAGCTCTTCTATACCGGGAAAAGCGAGTACGCCAACCAGAACCTTGATGATAGTTTCCTTCTTGCACTGGCTGATGGCGGCTTTCAGGTGGGCGACCTGGCTAAATGTTATTTCCCCGGTGGTCACGATATCAAAACACTGGATTACGACGAGGCGCTTGCTGAAACCAACAAGCTGCTGGAATTGGATCAGGTCACCATTTACGAAGCGGCAATAGCGACCGATAAACTATTCATCCGTGCGGATATTCTGGTTAAAAACGGCAATCGCCTCAGCCTCTATGAGGTGAAAGCCAAATCCTTTGATCCCGAAGCGGAAGATCCGTTTGCCAATAAAAACGGGACGATCAAATCAGGCTGGAAGTCCTACCTCTACGATGTGGCTTTTCAGAAATATGTGATCAATCAGGCACTGCCCCAATACACTGTCTCCGCCCACCTCATGATGGCCGATAAATCGGCGACCTGTCCGACTGATGGACTTAACCAGAAGTTTCGGTTGGTGAAGGACGCCAATGGACGCAAGTCGGTATTGGTATCGGAAACCATGACCGACGCGGATCTGACACCTCCGATACTCTGTAGGGTGAGTGTTGATACCGAATGCGAGCAGATCTATGCCGGTACAGATGGTGGCAGCGATCAGTCCCTGAGCTTTACACAGCGGGTTGATTTGTTTGCAGAACACTATGCTTCGGATACCAAAATACCGTCACCAGTATCAACCAACTGTTCAAGCTGCGAGTTCTATACAAAGGACGGCGAGGAGCAGTCCGGCTTGATGAGCGGAAAGAAAGAATGCTGGAAAGCGAATCTGGGCTGGAAGGATGATGACTTCGAGAGTCCAACCGTACTTGATGTCTGGAACTTCAGAAAGAAGGCAAAGCTGATTGAAGCTGGCTGCATCAAAATGTCCGATCTGACCGAGGAGGATGTGGTTCCTAAGCCTGACAAAAAGCCGGGTATCTCTGCCAGCGAACGCCAGTGGCTTCAGATTGAAAAGTTCCAGAACGCAGACACTTCGATCTGGTTGGATCAGGATAACCTGCAAAGCGAGATGAGCAGCTGGGTGTTTCCGCTCCATTTTATCGACTTTGAAACCACAATGGTGGCCATACCGTTTAATGCAGGTCGCAGACCTTACGAGGGAATCGCGTTCCAGTTTTCCCACCATATCGTTCACGAGGATGGCTCTGTTGAACACTTTGGTGAGTACCTGAATACAGAACAGGGAGGATTTCCGAATTATGACTTTGTGCGAGCTCTTAAGACTCAGCTTGAAAACGACAACGGCAGCATCTTCAGATACTCGAATCACGAAAACACATTCCTGAACATGATTTACCGTCAGCTTCAGGCTGATCAGCGGGAAATTGCCGACCGGGAGGAGTTGTGCGCGTTCATCAGATCTATCACCCAAGCCGTGAAGGACTCTGTTGAGCAGTGGACCGGCGAGCGCAATATGGTGGATATGTGGGAGATTGTTAAGCGCTACTATTACGACCCGGCCACAAATGGCTCCAACTCCATCAAACAGGTGCTACCGGCCATCCTGAACAGCTCAACCTTTCTGCAGGATAAATATTCAAAACCCATTTACGGCGCGTCGGATGGAATCCCAAGTCTCAACTTCAAAGACTGGCAGTGGATAAAAATCAAAGACGGGAAAGTCGCTGATCCATACAAAATGCTGCCGAAGATGTTTCAGGATATCTCTGACAAAGATATGGATATCTTGAGTGATGACGATGAGCTGCGAGACGGTGGAGCTGCTCTTACAGCATACGCCCGAATGCAGTTTGAAGAAATGACGGACTATGAGCGTGAGGAGATCCGGAAGGCTCTGCTCAAGTATTGTGAATTGGATACCATGGCAATGGTCATGATTTATGAAGGTTGGAAGGACCTTCTGCAACAGGAACAACAAAACTGAAGGTACTAAAAATGTCAGCCAACCTGATCGAAACAACAGTCAACATCTCAAGCACTGACTTGGCTTACATACTTGAATTCGCTGAAACTGCAGCAAAGAACTTAAGGGATGAGCTCCGCAGCGAGCTTGTGGACCTCGATCTGGACGACGAGGCCCTTGACGGAATTGCAGAAATAGTTCGAGAGGAAAGACGTAAACTTGGATAAAGGCAAATAATATGAACGTTCAAGACGCAGCCATACAGATATTGAAGGACGCTGGAAAGCCTCTCCATGCCAAAGAGATCGCCGAGCGGATTATGGAAGCTGGTCTGTGGTCAAGCGACGGCAAAACGCCGGAGGCTACTGTCAGTGCCCGCCTGTATTCGGACATTAAAAAGCATGGGGACCAGTCGACCTTCGTGAAGGTTGCGCCTCAGACGTTCTTTCTTCGGGATACTCAAATTGTTGCTGTTTGCGATGCAAAGGAACCAGAACCCAAAAACGAGAGCATCTTGGACAGCCCGAAGGATACGTATTCATTTCTGGATGCTGCTGAAAAGGTGCTGGATCAGTTTGGTAATCGGAACTCCATGCATTACCGGGACATTACTGACAAGGCCATGAGTCAGGGCTGGTTGAACACCTCCGGCAAGACTCCCGAAGCAACCATGAACGCTCAATTGGTGACGGAACTAAAACGGGCAAAAGCCAGTGGTGAGCCCGGACGGTTTGTTCGAACATCACCCGGGTATTACAGCCTCGTCAAATGGATGGGAACCGGCCTGCCGTATCAGATTTCCAAGCACAATCGAGAGATCCGGAAAAAGCTGCTTTCCCAGTTGATGGATCTGAGCCCGGCACAATTCGAGGAGCTGGTTGGACAGCTTCTGGCGGAGATGGGCTTTGAAAGCATCGAGGTAACCAAGTATGGCGGCGATGGCGGTATTGATGTCCGGGGCACGCTGCTGATCAGCGATGTGGTCCGCATAAAGATGGCTGTTCAGGCCAAACGCTGGAAAGGCAATATCCAGAGCCCGACCGTTCAACAGGTGCGCGGCAGCCTTGGTGCGCATGAACAGGGACTGATCATTACCACCAGTGATTTCAGCACCGGAGCTATCAAGGAGGCCAATCAGCCGGACAAAACGCCAGTGGGCCTTATGAATGGCGAACAGCTTGTCACACTCCTGATGGAATACAACATAGGTGTGCGCCGCATGTCACACGACCTTTTCGAGCTGGAGGAACTGCCGATTGAAAAGGATCTGAAGATATGATTGCGGGAACTGTCAAACTGTCATCACCTGATGGCCAAATTCTAACGGTCAAGGAGCTCCTTGCTGATAGGAGCTTGACCATTCCGTTATATCAACGTCCATATAAGTGGACTGGAAAGAACGTCAATCAACTCTTCAATGACATTGCGACCCATAAGGATAAGTCATCATATCGCCTTGGGACAATTGTATTTCATCAGGAAGAGGACAGGAAAAATATTGTCGATGGACAGCAGAGAACAATCACTCTTCTGTTGGCCGTTCGGGCATTGTCCACACTCCGCAAAGACAAACTTGATCGTAAAGATTTGAAAGAGCATTTGAGCCTGCTGGAGCGTGACATGATAACCCCCAGCTTCAAAAGCGAAATATCCAAAGCTAATATACACAGTAACTATCTTGAAATTTGTCGCATCGTTGATCGTTCCGATTTCACTGAGGAGCACATCGACTTCCTTTTGAACAAGTGTGAAGTTGTTACTTTTGCCCTGAAGGATGTTTCCGAAGCGTTTCAGTTTTTTGATTCCCAGAATGCTCGTGGCCGGGATCTTGAACCACATGACCTGCTGAAAGCCTATCATTTACGGGAGTTTTGTTCGGATGATGAACAGTTGAAGGCTACGACTGTTGCCCGGTGGGAAAATAGTGAAACAGAAGAGCTGGCCACACTCTTCTCTCAGTATTTGTATCGCATTCGAAATTGGTCAAAGGGAGCCTCTGCCCGTTATTTTGGCAAAGAGGATACCGGCCTATTCAAAGGTGTCAATATGGAGACGGTGGCGCGTTATCCTTATGTTGAACAACTGCGAATGGCGCACCATTTTGTTGATCATTACAACCAACAATACGAACGTAAGGTTGATGGTCACGCCTTGGGATTCCCTTTTCATCTGGACCAAATTATCATCAATGGCAGGCGCTTTTTCGAGATGACTGCGCATTATCAGAATATGGTAATCGAGTACAATAAATGCGCCACGGCCAGCTTCCAGTTAATTGCTTTGGATGAGCTGAATGGATATGCAAAGCGCATCTTGGAAGCCCTGAACAGTTATGAAGGCCGCAACCGCACCGGGGATCGGTATGTCCGAACGATCTTTGATTGCCTGCTTATCTATTACATCGACAAATTTGGTCTTGTTGAAATATCCCGAGCCATCGAAAAGATTTTTATCTGGAGCTTCAGCCTTCGCCTGAAAATGCAGGTGGTTCAACTTGCCAGTATGGATAATCATGTTCTGGAAAACAATCTGTTCAAATTGATTAAAGACGCGATTAGACCCGGTGACTTTATCAATTGCACTCTTCCGGTTTTGCAGGAAAAGCGGTCGACTAAAACTGATGAAATTGAAAACCTTTTCCGGGAGATGCGATATTATGAATAACGATATTTATCAACTATCCATCCGTAAGCTTTTAAGTGGTGAGGCCAACTACACCATTCCGATGTATCAGCGGAATTATGCTTGGGATGAAGGAGAAATCACCCAGCTCATTCAGGATGTGATCGATTATCTTCCGGAAAGACGCAACTACTACATCGGTACACTTGTAGTTTTTGAGAGAACAGATGGCAGGCGTAGCGTCTATGAAACTATTGACGGGCAGCAGAGACTAACCACGTTGTCACTGCTGGCATCCTATTTGAAAAACGAAAAAATATGTAATGTTTCATGGTATAAGGAGCTGGCTATTGATTTCGATAGTCGGGAGCATTCGCGACAGACTTTCGGTGAAATTTTTAATGGCAGATTCACCGATGACCCTGCAGAGATTCTTGATCCTAAAGAGATAAATACAGCTATTTTGAACGGGTATCGTCTCATTAAGAAGATCCTACCTCAAAAACTCGCCGAGAACAAAATCGATCCACAACAGTTTTCTGAGTTTTTATTTGAAAATGTTCAAATCATGCGGGTTAAGGTCCCAAAGGATACCGACCTGAATCATTACTTTGAAATTATGAATAATCGTGGTGAGCAGCTGGAAAAACACGAGGTACTCAAGTCTCGGATGATGGAGACTCTTAAGGATGATAAGGAAAGTCAAAACTGTCTTCACTTGGTCTGGGAAGCATGTGCAAACATGGAAAAATATGTGCAAATGGGATTCTCGCCAAAACAGCGTGATGCCATTTTCGGGGCCAAGGACTGGAGTAGTTTCGATGTAAACGGTTTCGAGGCGCTTCGGGAGAAAGTCA
This sequence comes from Mariprofundaceae bacterium, assembly GCA_046753585.1. Lineage (GTDB taxonomy): Bacteria > Pseudomonadota > Zetaproteobacteria > Mariprofundales > Mariprofundaceae > CAYLYU01. Next base: position 2,878 of record JBHHTX010000074.1, on the reverse strand, counting down.
CCCAACCTGCTGATGGATTGCCTGACAGGGGTTCAGAGCAAACTCTCGACGAAATTATTGGGCAAGCCAGAGGTGGTTTTAAGACAAGTAAAGATGACGAGTTCCCAGAACGCTTCAACACGGTGATTAATTTTCCCAATTTCTTGCTGCACGTTTTACGCGTTCAAACTGAGCAGGATGTACCGTTGGATGATAAGAGACTCATTTCGACGTTCGAGTCCAACATGCTTAAAGAGGATGATGCCGCTGAAAAAGTCAAAAAGTTCACTTTTGACCTGCTTCGCTGTAAATTTCTGTACGATCAATTCATTATTAAGCGTGAGTTCATTAAGGGAACAGATGGGTGGAGTCTGAAGCGCTTGTCAAGAGATCAGCAGGGAAAGCCATATTATAAAAATACTTTTGGGGAAGAAGACGCTAACGGATCAGATAATAGACGAATTCTGATGCTTCTTTCTGCATTTCATGTTTCCACGCCAACTCTTGTCTATAAGCACTGGCTTAACGCAGCGCTGCATTACCTCTTTACAGCCGAAACAGTCATTGCAGACACATACTTGAATCATTTGGAATCTGTGGCTAAGGCATTCGTATTTGACCGCTTTTTATCGGCCAATGGCGGATTGGATTACTTTGAAATGATTTTCGGAAACAAAGGGGCCTGCCAAACAACGAGAGAAGCCGTATCTGAAGAGCACATGGAAACCCGACTTTCGTTTGGAAACATTGAGAATAATCTGGTGTTTAATTTTCTCGATTACCTCCTGTGGGTTAATCATCAGACGGCTGACAGCATCATAAAAGATTATGAATTTACATTTCGCAGTTCGGTAGAGCACTACTATCCTCAACATCCATTGCCAGGACACAATCCATTGCCTTCAGATATACTGAATTCTTTTGGAAACCTCTGCTTGATTAGCCACGGTAAAAATTCACGGCTTAGTAATTTCATGCCGGAGGCTAAAAAAGAGTATTATCGAAATAATACGATCGATAGTGTGAAACAGTACTTTATGATGGATGATCGACGATGGTCACGATGGAATGAAGCCAGCATAAGAACGCATTTTGAAGAAATGAAATCGGTCCTTCTGAGTACTTTAGAGCCAACGGAAGGGCTGGAATGATATCAAGAGCCCAAGGATGTCTGCTGGGCCAGCTTGCCGGTGATGCGCTGGGAAGTCTGGTCGAGTTTCAGTCCCCGGATGAGATCCGGCGCAGCTATCCTGATGGTGTCCGAGAGCTGGCGGATGGCGGCACATGGAATACCATTGCCGGTCAGCCGACCGATGATTCTGAGATGGCTCTGCGCCTTGCCCGGATGCTGGTGAAAACCGGTTCTTATACCTGGAGGCAACTGTGAAAAAAATTTGACAGTTCGTCAGGAAGGGAACCGTGAATTTAAACGTTCTCTGGATTATCACTGCTTGGATATGATTACACCTGTCTCCGGCGGTCGCAGCTTAATCTCCGGCCCGGGTTGTACAAAGGTGGGAGGTATCGCAAATGACTGATCCCCGCAAAGAAAAACTGATCGAACTTGGGGCTGAAGCTCTCGCTGAGGCATTGGTGAGCCTTACAGTCCATTCCGATGAGGCGGATGACCTCATAGAACATCTGATTGCCACCCCAAAGGGAAATGTTCAACGTTTTAAGAAGAAGCTTTCAAGCCTGAAACATTCAAGGCGCTTTATTGATTGGCGGGGTGCCTCCGGTTTTTCCCGTGAACTGGAAATGCTGTTGCAGGATGTGAAAGCAGGTGTGGATGATCCGCTTGCAGGCATCGAGCTGGTTGCTACATTTTACGAGGCTGACAGCACCATTTTTGAGATGTGTGATGACTCCAGCGGAAATATTGGCGATGTGTTTCGCTATGATGCCAAAGAGCTGTTTGTTGACTATGCCAAACGCTGTAACGACAAAGAAAAAATAGCAGACATCATTCTCAAGGTAAATCAAAAAGACAATTACGGCATCCGGGATTCCTTGATTGACTGTGCCGGAGAGTGCCTGCCCGAGGATGTTATCCGCACCATGATCGTCACGCTCCAGAAATGGGCGGACAAAGAAAGAGATGAATACGGTAAGCGTCATTATCTACGATCCATCGAATCATTGGCCCGCCAGATCAAGGATGCCAAGCTGTTTGCAAAGACTCGAATCGCTTCGTGGGGAAAGCTGTCCACCGTTGCACTCATCGATATTGCCCAAGTCTACCTTGAAAGCGGAGATATTGAAACCGCCCATTCATGGCTGAAGAAAATCCCGAAAGGAGAAACCTTTCAGGCATACGAGCGGGATAAGCTCCTTGAGGACATCTATCATAAGCAGGGCGATTCCGAAAAGCTGACGGAACTCCTGTTCCAGAAATTCAGATCCTATCACTCCATAGACACCTTGCAGGCGCTTTTGGATGTGATCGGTCACGGCAAGCGGGATGATGTTATCAGCGCTGAAGTCCTGCAAATCCTGAAAACCGACAAACTCCGGGAAGCAGATGCGGAGTTCTTGATTGCCGTCGGGAAAATAGATGAAGCCGAACTATATCTCCTGGGGCGTGCCGACCAGCTTGATGGGAACCATTACGGCAGCCTGCTTTCTCTGGCGGAAGCGATGGATGCAGAAGACCGCAACCTTGTCACCAGCCTGATATACCGCAGTCTGCTTATCTCCATTCTGGAACGTGGGTACACCAAAGCATATCCCCATGGTATCCGCTATCTGAAGAAGCTGGACAAACTTGCAACAAGCGTCGCCAACTGGAAAGAATTTAATCATCACGAAGCTTTCAAAGCGCAGATCATTGAGGACCATGGTCGTAAACGAAGCTTCTGGTCAAAATATGAGGTGAAGAAATGAACGAACGATTTTATCT
>JBHHTX010000073.1:0-8464 GCA_046753585.1 Mariprofundaceae bacterium | reverse complement strand
ACAAAAATGACCAAATCGCCGCCATCGAAATTAGTGTGAACAGGCCCTAAAGGAAATTACAGATCATCAAGGCTTATTATTCGATAGAGATGTTGTTCACGCTTGCCTGCAATTATTCCAGAACAAGCATGACTCAGTGGCAGATCACATCAACGAATCCTGATTTACTGTTGCTGTATCAGCCAGCGCTCTGCATCCAGGGCAGCCATGCAACCCGTTCCGGCAGCGGTTATGGCCTGACGATAAACAGAGTCAGCCACATCGCCCGCCGCAAACACACCCTCAATGCTGGTAGCCGTTCCTCCCGGCGTTACGGTGAGATAGCCGGCCTTGTCCTTTTGTAGCTGATCACCAAGAAAACCGGTATTGGGCGTATGTCCGATAGCAATAAAGACACCTGATACAGCTATCTCCTCTAATGTATTGTCAGTGGTGGACTTCAGGCAGGTGCCAGTTACCCCTGAATCATCGCCGATGATTTCATTTACGATGCGATTCCATTTGATCTCAATATTGTCGGTAGCAAAGAGAAGATCCTGCAGGATTTTTCCGGCCCTCAATTCATCCCGCCGATGAATCAAGGTAACCTTGCTACAGATATTGGCCAGATAAATCGCTTCTTCAACAGCAGTGTCACCACCTCCAACTACTGCAACTTCTTGATCCTTGAAGAAAAAACCGTCACATGTGGCGCAGGCAGATACACCTCGGCCGGCAAAACACTGCTCTGACTCCAGACCGAGGTATTGTGCTGAAGCCCCTGTCGAAATGATCAGGGCATCGCATGAGTAGTCCCCTTCCTCACCAAAAAGATGAAAGGGACGCGATGATAAATCAGCTCTTTCAATGTGATCCCACTGGATTCTGGTTCCGAAACGCTCAGCCTGTATCCGGAAGTCTTCCATCATTTCAGGGCCCTGGACGCCATCCTTGTAACCGGGGTAGTTGTCTACATCGGTTGTGGTCGTCAACTGCCCACCGGGTTCATGACCCTGGATAAGGAATGGTTTGAGATTAGCCCTGGCTGCATAGATTGCAGACGCATAGCCGGATGGCCCCGAACCAAGAATGATTAGCCTATGATGTTGAGTTTCTGCCATTAACCGACCTCCTGATTAGAGAGAGCAGGCTAGACTGGCCGCAGGGAAAATTGAACCATTAAAGATGCCAATCGGAAATTGTCCTTGCTTTACCTCGCGATAACGCTTGGATGGTCATTTGCAATAAAGATTTACAATAGAAAAACAGTGGCAAGACCCAAAAAGGTGAAAAAACCGACAACATCGGTAACAGTGGTCAGGATTGTTCCGGAGGCCAGGGCCGGGTCAATATGCATGCGTCGCATAGTCAGGGGAATAAGGGTACCGGCAAATCCGGCTACAAGCAGATTGATGGCCATAGCCAAGCCAATCACGAGGCCCAGCTTGGCACCAATTTCTTCAAACCAAAAGCTGGCAATGACCCCCATGGCAATCGCAAAGCTCAGACCAGTGATTGAACCAACGATCACCTCCTTGATGATAGCACGTTTGGCATTTTCAAATGTAATCCGGTTCAGCGCGATGCCGCGCACAATAATTGTCAGGGTTTGCGTACCGGCAATGCCACCCATGCTGGCTACAACCGGCATCAGGATAGCCAGAGCAACAAGCTGGGCAATAGTTTGCTCGAACTGGGCAATGACAAGGGAAGCAAGAATAGCTGTGCCCATATTAACAGCCAGCCATATACTACGACGCCAGGCGGTTGTGCCTACAGATTCGGCCAGGTCGTCATGTTCAGACAAGGCAGCCAGACGATACATATCCTCAGTTGCCTCTTCCTGGACAACATCAAGTATATCATCAGCGGTAATGCGGCCAATGAGTATATTTTCCTCGTTTACTACAGGCAGGGCCAGGACATCATATTCCTTGAAGGTTCGCACCACCTCCTCCTGATCCTGACCAGCGTAGACTTTGGGAAATTCAGCATTGGCTATTTCCATGATCGAAGTCTCCGGCTCACAGAATAACAATTCCTGAAGGGCAAGAACTCCACGCAGCTGGTCATCATTGTTCACTACATACACGTAGTTGAGTTTTTCGATATCGCCACCCCAGCGACGCAACACACTCAACACCTTGTCGGCCAACCAGTCCTCTCGCACCTTGAAAAGTTCGGCCTGCATAAGGCCACCGGCACTTTCTTCATCATGTTCCAGAAGCGGCTCAATTTCCCGGCGCTCTTCAGGTTCCAGTTGATCAATAACAACAGCTGCAACGGCCTTGTCGACTGACTGTAAAATATCTGCGGCATCATCAGAATCAAGATGTTCGACCACAGTCTCAATCTCATGCGGGTAAAGACTGGCCAAGAGGTCTTCCTGCAAGGTTTCCGGTAATTCAAGCAGGGCATCTCCCCGCAATTCATCGGGGATATGGCGAAACAGAAGCTGGCGTTGCCGATCCTTCTCACAATTAAGAAGCACGTATCCAAGTTCAGAACCTCGCATGCCAATCAGCGTCGTCCTTAACCCCTCCGGGTTTGTCTCGGCAAGCTTGAGAAGTTTGTCGGTGGACAAAGCTTCAATATTCTGGCGTTTCTGGTTTTCCAACATGAACGCCTCCTTACAGGCTGGCAAAGTCTAACCCAAAAACCCCCCGTGCATCCAGCTAACGGCGCAGCAACCCCTCGTAGAAGTCAACCCTCCGGTCGCGGAAAAACGGCCAGATTGCACGAACTCGTTCTTTTGCCTGCATATCAATATCAGTCAAGAGTACCTGTTCCCGATCTGCAGCAGCACAAACCAGATATTCACCCTGAGGACCTACTGCAAAGCTGCTTCCCCAGAATTGAATGCCACCCTTTCCCTTTGGTTGAGCTTCAAAACCGGTTCGGTTTACACATAACAGAGGTACGCAATTGGCCACCGCATGCGCCCGCTGGCATATTTTCCAGGCCTCGATCTCACGCCTCTGCTCTTCCTGATTATCTGTATCATCCCAGCCAATGGCCGTGGGACAGATGAACAAATCCGCCCCTGATAAGGCCATGAGCCGTGCCGCTTCCGGGAACCACTGATCCCAGCACACCATAATGCCAAGTGTGCCAACCGAAGTTTGAACAGGGTTGAATCCAGAATCACCAGGGGTGAAATAAAACTTCTCGTAATATCCGGGATCATTCGGGAGATGCATCTTGCGGTATTTTCCGGCAATCGTACCATCCTGCTCAAAGACAACTGCCGTATTGTGATAAATGCCGGAACCTCGCCGTTCAAACAGGGAACTCACGATCACTACATGTAATTCTCTAGCCAGGCTGGCCAGTCTTTTGCTTGTCTCCCCGGTAATTGGTTCGGCTAATTCAAACCAGTCCGGATTTTCCTCCTGACAAAAATAAGGGTTGGCGTGAAGCTCCGATAGCACCACCAGACGGGCGCCCTGCCCGGCTGCCTTCCTGATACCTCGCAGATCTTTCTCCAGATTTTCACCGACATCCATAGTGCAACTGTGCTGCACCAGACCAATTCGAAGCATCGTCATCCTCTTGTCCCTGCCGGCAGTTGCATGGTAAGACAATGCAAAGCTCCTCCCTGGTCAATCAAATCAAGGCAGTCGATGCCAATCGCCTCCCGGCCCGGAAACAGGCTGCCTACAATGGACAAAGCCCTGGCATCCGCCCGATCCCGATAGGCAGGCACCAGCACGGCTCCGTTGATGATCACAAAATTGGCGTAACTGGCTGGCAATCCCCTGCCGCTGCTGTCATATTTCGACTGTGGCCAGGGTAATGGTACAAGTTTGTACGGCTTCCCTGCCCCGTTCCGGAATGAGACAAGTTCCTCCCGCATTTTTACCATCTCCTCATAATGTTCATCGTTGGGATCATCGCAGGCAACATAGGCAATCGTATGCTCCGGACAAAAACGGGCCAGGAGATCAATATGTCCATCCGTATCATCTCCGGCCAGATACCCATGCCGCAGCCACAATACCCTGGAAACACCCAAATGCTTCTTTAGTTCAGATTCGATATCAGCTTTGGAAAGGTGAGGGTTACGACTTGCTGAGAACAGGCAGCGGCTGCTGGTAAGAAGTGTCCCCTGGCCATCCGTGTCTATGCTTCCTCCTTCAAGGACAAACTCCGGGGAATGCATTTTGTGCCGTCCGAAACAACCTTCTTCCTGCAGTCGGCAGTTCACTGCATTGTCCAGTTCAAAGGGGTGTTTTTGGCCCCAGCCGTTGAAGTCAAAATCGAGTAAGACCGGCTCGCCCCCTTCAACAACCGTTACCGGGCCAAAGTCCCGTATCCATATATCGTTGGTAGGGGCTAACATCATCTCGACGCTAGCCATTTTAACCCCGGACTGCTTCAGAAGGAATTCAAGCCGGGAAGGCTCTGGACAAACAATAGTTACAGACTCGAAAAGGCTGATCTGTTTCACAATCTGGATAAAAATCGGCTCGATTCGATCCAGCATCATTGCCCAGTCAGAATCTTTATGCGGCCAGGATATCAACACCCTGTCTTGAAGCTCCCATTCTGCCGGAAACCGCCTGGAACGCACAGATATCTACTTGCCCAACAACAAAAGATCTCGTGTTAAATGCTTCAGAACAACCTGTTTGGATTCAGTCGATGCACCTTTTAATTGCCGTTCCGAGTCCACAATCAAGCCCAGGGCAAGCATAAGTTCCCTGCCACTCCAGTATCCAGCTTCTTCCTGAACCTGCTGGCGGTTTGAAAAAAACACCTTTGCCTTCGATATAGCTGTTTTTGGATCTTTTGAGGCATGCCACTTATACAACAACAGTTGGGTAAAACGTGTCTGCAACCAGCTAAGAATCTGAACTTCAAGAATAAACTTATCGTTGAGTAAGCGATGGAGTATACTCAACGAGCCAGCCGAACGGCAGGCAATATGGTGACAATAAATGCCAATATCTCCGCTGATTCGTTCACCTAGCAAGGCACCAACCACATCCACATCAAGGGCTTCCCTGCATCCGTTGTTATAAAGATGCAATCGTTCAATCGCGCTTTTTGCAGCCTGTCGTTTGCCCTGCAGGTGTTCAAGCAATAAGCTTTCCGACTCATCCGTAAGCACAAGCTCTGATTGCTTAAGTTGCATGCTCAGCCATGACCTGAATGCCTCAGGACTCAGGGTATTAAAGCGGCAGTGTCCAACACCTTCCTCGGCAAGCAACCGTTTATGCCATGACTTGCGTGCATCAACATGGGCTGCACAAATAACAATCATGGCTGTTTCCAGGTCTTGGCTGGCAAGTCCAATGAGCTTCTCTGCCTGTTTCGGGTTGGCACGTTCTCCATTTCGAATCAGCACGTGACATTGATTTTGGCCGAATAAACCACCATGTCTGATTTCATTATCAATACAATCAATTTCATCAATGTCGAGTCTTAACAGACGAAGCGTATCCGAAGCAGTCCCGAGCAACTGCTCTGCCGCGTCAAACAAGGAGTCACTATCTTCGCCATAGAGATAATAAAAGGAACCCTTGTCCTTAGACAGAGAAGATGGACTCAGCCTCACAAGACTGCACTATTCATGGATCAGCGTAATGAGATGCCAGGCCATCTTCAAAAACCCGAGGATAGCCTTTGCCAGGCTTCCCTTGCCCAATGTCTTCGCAAATCATCTCTGGCTCGTTCCCTTGAGGCATCGATACTGGCCGGGCCGCCTTCAGCAAAAACATCACCCTGCACCTGGATCATACCGCTTGACCACAGTCTCTTACCTTCCCGCCAAAGACTTAATTCGCCGATCAAAAAAGATTTATAGGCGATGGCAACACCGGCTGCATCAAAGCCAACCGGACTGAACGTCTCAGAGAACCTTTCCAAACGCAGTTCTGCATCAGCTCCGGAGATTTGAACAATATCGTATTCTTTTTCCTTACCGATCAAGTAACGGTGTATCACCTGAACCATTGGTTTTGCGGCAGCATCCACTGCAGTAATAGCAAGTGAGTGTACATCTTCGGGAATGGCTCCACCTGACTGATCGGCCAGATGGTAACCACAAGAACTCAAAAACAGGAGGCCCATGGCAGCTATCCATCTTGTTTTCATTGTGGACGAACCACCAGATTGAGCAGCCTGTTCGGCACCAGTATAACCTTGATCAACTGCTGATCATCCAGCCAACGTAACAGTTTTGGATTGGATCTGACCTCATTCAGCGCAAACTGCTGGTCACAATCAACGGGAACCTGAATTTCACCCCGTTTTTTACCATTGACCTGTACTACCAGCTCAATGCTTTCACGCAGCAGAGCCGATTCATCCGCTATCGGCCAGGCTGAAGTTACCGCCAGCCCCGGGAGACCGAGGCGCGCATGACATTCACTGGCAAAGTGGGGTACAAAAGGCACCAGCATACTGATCAGGGCCCGCAATCCTTCATCAAAGGTGTCCATATCCTTGTCTGATTCAGGGCTAAAGGCATAGAGGCTATTGCTCAGTTCCATCAGGGCAGCTATGGCTACATTGAAGGCAAAACCCTGCTCGAATGCATGCGTTACCCTTTGAATAGTGCCATGAATACTACGTCGCAATTCCACAACTGCTTTTTCATCCGTCTTCTCAGCATCGGTATTGCTTTGCGCATCCTGAGCGGACTTGTCAAGTAAGCGCCATACTCGATTCAGAAAACGATATGCACCTTCCACACCGGCATCCGACCATTCAAGATCCTTTTCCGGAGGTGCGGCAAACGAAATAAACAAACGGGCCGTGTCCGCTCCATACCGTTCGATAATAACCGAGGGATCAACCGTATTTCCCTTGGACTTGCTCATCTTGGCGCCGTCTTTGAGCACCATTCCCTGAGTCAGCAAATGAGTGAATGGTTCATCACCAACACTCAGCCCTTCATCACGCAGGAGCTTGTGAAAAAAACGGGCATACAACAGGTGGAGAACGGCATGTTCAACACCACCAATGTATTGATCCACTGGCAACCAGTGTTTCACCTGCCTGATATCCAATATCGCCTCATGCATGTCCGGGCAGGCATAGCGCTCCATATACCATGAGGATTCCATAAAGGTATCAAAGGTATCTGTCTCCCGTTTGGCGACATCGCCGCATTGGGGACAATCAACATTCACAAATTTTTTGCATGTTGCCAATGGGGAGGCTCCACCCACCGGTTTTAAATCCTCCGGCAAAAGCACAGGTAAATCTTTTTCCGGTACTGGCACGATACCGCACTGTCCGCAATGGATCACCGGAATAGGTGTTCCCCAGTAGCGTTGGCGTGATACCAGCCAGTCACGCAGACGATACTGAACCCTTGACTTACCCCTGCCCTGCTCTTGCAACCATTCGTTTATGGCTGCCTTGGCTTCTTCAGAAGAAAGCCCGCTAAATTCGCCCGAGTTGATAAGGACACCATAACCTTCAAAGGCCTGTTCCAGTTCGCTTTCCAACTCTGATTGTGCCGGTTGAATCACCTGTTTAACGGGTAAGCCGTATTTTCCGGCGAACTCGAAATCCCGCTGATCATGCGCTGGCACACACATGACAGCACCGGTTCCATAGGACATTAGTACAAAATTTGCAGTCCACACTGGAATCTCTTCACCGGTGACAGGATGGATGGCTGTCAACCCCGTCGACATGCCAAGCTTTTCCATGCTGGCCAGATCTGCTTCTTTGGTTGAAGTTTGGGCGCACTCATCTAGAAAAGTCTTGAGTCGGCTATCCTCTTCAGCCGCTTTTCTGGCTAAAGGATGCGCTGGCGCCAGGGCCATATAAGTCACACCCATCAGGGTATCCACTCTGGTAGTAAAGATATTAAGATACTCGTCCGAGTCCTTGATTTTGAACGATACTTCAGCGCCGGTAGATCGCCCAATCCAGTTGCGCTGCATGTCTTTCACCCGTTCCGGCCAGCCTTGCAACTGATCCAGATCGGCCAGTAGTTCATCGGCATAATCAGTGATGCGCAGAAACCACTGCGACAGATTTTTTCGGATTACCTGCTGCTCACAACGCCAGCAGCAGCCATCCACAACCTGTTCATTGGCAAGCACGGTATGACAATCGCTACACCAGTTGACCTCGGCATCCGCACGGTAAGCCAGCCCTTTTTGCAGTAGTTTGATAAAAAGCCACTGTTCCCAGCGATAATATTCTGAATCGCAGGTCGCAAACTCTCTCGACCAGTCATAGGAAAGACCCAGGCGTTTAAGCTGTGTACGCATCATGTTGATATTACCACGAGTCCATTCTGCAGGAGGAATATTTCGCTCAATAGCTGCATTTTCTGCGGGAAGGCCAAAGGCATCCCAACCCATAGGATGCAACACATTGAAGCCCCTCATGCGCTTGAATCGGGCAACCGTATCCCCAAGACAATAGTTACGCACATGACCCATGTGCAATTGACCAGAGGGATAGGGAAACATCACAAGACAGTAATATTTTTCACGCTGATCATCCGGGCTATCAA
>JBHHTX010000072.1:0-8575 GCA_046753585.1 Mariprofundaceae bacterium | reverse complement strand
GCTTCATTTGGGGCAGCAGCGCCAACACCGAAATTAGTGTGAACAGGCCCTAATTGAGTTGTAGCTGCAGGAGCATGATTCGTTGACGGTGATCGCTGTTCTTTGACAGGAGTGCATCGCCCCATATTCTGGCTTCGCCCTCATAGGCGATAGCATTCACTGCACTTCCCGAGCCTAGATCTATACTCATCGCAGCTTCGGAAATGTCGATATGGCGAACCGTGAGCGTTTTGGATATAGAGGGATTAATATTTAAGCGTACGGGAGCCGGGCCGGATGGAGGGCGAACCGGGTTTGCTGTTGTTCCAAGGGCAGTAAGAACTTCCAGGTCAGCATCTGTACGGACTGTCGGTTCATCCTCCTTGAGCCTTAGCCAGGGAGTTATTTCAAGTCTGGTGCTATTTCCGTTTATCTGTCGCAGAAAAACGGTGATGCCGGTAGTGATTGTTTGTAAGGCCATATCGGGGCTGTCAACCAGCCCATAAGTTTCTAACCAGTGACGAATATCAGAGCGTATTGGCTCCACTGTACCCATCCTGATTCGCGTTTCAGTATTGGGTTGAAGATATGCCTTTTCTGTTGACACAGATCGGATTTGTCCGACCTTATCCTCTATTTCCCACCAACCTCCACTGAGCTTTTTCGACTTTTTCTTTTTGGACGGGTTCGACTTTGTGGCCAGCCCCATGATTTTTATCTTCAGTAAGATCCTCGGTACCGGCATATCATATTTTGTAAGGATATTCCTCACTTGCTCAATATTTTCCTGTTCGTCCACGATAACAAGTGTGGAGCGAGAGAGTAGTGAGCTTATTTTCCCTGATGGAGAAAGCTGTGTTTCTGCAAGCCCTTTGGCTTCCTCCACTGATATATAATTGATGCGGAAAGACACCGTTTCTGTGGCCATTGATCCGGAGGGGAGGAAAGGAATCGATCCCAGGAAGATCCCGGTGCAGAAGAGAAAGAAACGAAAATGTTTCAGGAGGTTATGATGAGGTTTTGTCAACATTGTCTGAGCCTGCTTTGTCTGCCGACTTATTCATTTGTTCATCACGTCGTATCAATACGTTTTCCGGTGCCTCAATACCAATCTTTACCTGTGGTCCTTTTCTGGCCAGAACATGTATTCGGATATCATTCCCGATGGTAATAACTTCGCCGACGACGCGGGACAAAATAAGCATGGGAAATAATGAATGCTTCGGTCGATGTATTCTTCAGGCGGCCTGGTCGGTCTGTCTGGCCTGTGGCATCCACCGGTATTGAAAATCAGTCAAGGCCTCTGCCTGAATGCATTGCATACCCAGTTCCATTTCCATATTAACTGCTACAGGAGCACACAGGTTGGCAAATACCCACTCGGGATCACTAAATGGATTTAATACCAGAAGCCAAAGGATGTGTTGGTTTTCAGTATATTGCAGACACGCTTTTTGTTCCTCGGTCAGGGTTGGTCTGGAGCCAAGTCGATGCTCATCCCATGGGGTCATCAAAAAGGCTGCCTCGGGTTGTTCCACAGACTGGAAGCAGACTATATTTCCATTGCCGGATTTAAGAACCACGTAATTTTTTGCTTCTGGAAAGCCGATCATGCCATGCTCAAAGCGTAGCTGCCTCGAATCCTTTACTTCTATCACGGTGCTCCAGTCTTGTTTGTGATCATTCATTTGTGGCTCCCTGTAGCCATGTAAGCGCATTGCCGGAAATGGCAGCATAGTTTTCGGAACGGATCTTTTCGAAGATTTCCAGCCTGTGAATAGGAACACTCATCGGGGCTTCAATTCCCAGATGGGTTCGGCCGCTTGATTCCGTTTTGACGATAACGATGCGGATATCTTCACCGATATGGATAGCCTGGCCTGCTATCCTTCTGATAACCATCATCGCAGGAAATTCACCAGGCTCAATTTCTGGAAGCTTGAAATTTGGGCGTAGGTTGCCTGCAATGCTATTTGTGATTGCGACAGCCGGCTTGCAACTTCAGCCATATCAACAGCCTCATGCTTCCCGAGGCCAATTTCGGTCTGGGCTTTGAGATCAAGGAAGGCCTGCTCCCTGATATTAAGGGTGTTCATCCTACCGCCTACTTCTGCAGTCAGCTCAACCATGGCGTCACTAGCCAGGTTCAATTGATCCAGCGCACTCATGATACCATTGACATCATTGATAGCGAGAGAGTCTTCCAGACTTTTTACCGAAGCGAACATCTGTGTAAAGGCCGTATGGTCGGCGCGGATATTACTTCCAATGGTCTGGGTGGATGTGATCGCAACAAGTCTTTCCTGAGCATTTCCCTGATAAACAGCATTTCCGTTGGCATCAAGCGTTATCGGATCCACATCGGTAGCTGTTCCGGCAAATAAGGGTACGCCATTAATTCTGGAGTTGGTTAGAGTTACCAGCTGATCCCTCAGAATAGAAATCTCCACGGCAGCCTGTTTCCTTTCGGCAGCAGAATTGGTGGCAGAACCCAATTGAACGGCAAGTGCCTGTGCCCGATGCAGAATGGGAAGCATGGGAGCAAGCGCATTCTCGCTCATGCCCAGACGTAATTTTGCAACCTGAATGGCCCCAAGACTGGAATCAATGCCGCTTTGAATATGGCGCATATCGAGGGAAGTTTTGTAGGCAACAGCATCCTGGCTGGGTCGGTTGAAACGCCTGCCTGTACTTCCCTGTTCAGATGCCTCGGCATTGGCTTGCCACTGGTGGTGAATGCCGGCCAGAAGTGTCTCATAGATCTGCTGGGAGCTTATTCTCATCGAATTAACGCCATCAGAGAGGACAGCATCTCATTGCTTGATTGAATTACCTTGGCCGAGGCCTCATATGCACGCTGGAAAACCATCATATTAACAAGCTCCTCGTCCAGGTTTACGCCGGACACAGCCTTCTGCTGATTGGAAATTGATAAGGCTTCGGCCTCACGAAAAGATAGTCGCTGTTTTGATGCGGCGATATCCAGACCATAAGTGCTGGCGAGCAGGGCTCCTCGTTCAACCAGGTTTGAGGGAGTTGTGCCATCTACACTTACAGCCTGATCACGCAGGGCAAGAATTTCCAGCGCGATGCTGTTATCTGACTGGGCCACTGAGGACGTTGTATTGTCGGCTGCAGCGGTAGAGATAAGGCTTACATCATTTTGTATGGCCGCGCTGACGCTTATATTGGAGGCATTGCCTCCATGGAAAAAGGTATTGATTTCGTAAGCAGCCAGAAAATTGCTGGTGTCGTTACCAAAAACAATACGGTTTGCCCCTCCATCTATAGTAAGGTGGCCAAGGGCATCAACGGTAGCGGTTACCCCCGGAATAGCAGATATGTCGGCAGCAATCTGATTGAGTGAAGTGGTGCCGGCTATGATATTAATGTCGATGCCACCCGGATTCGTGGGCGGGTTTGCGTCCAGCACATGAACGGTAAATTTTCCATCAATAATATTAGAGGCAAAGGGTATATTTACGTCGGAATTGACTGCAGCAGCAGGGTTGCCGGAGGCCAGCTCCGAGACGTATTTTGTAACAGAAATTGAGCCGGTTCCACCTGAGTGCAACTGATTGACAGAAAAGATGAGGTTCTTTGCCAGGCTGTCAAGTAACTGATTATAGCCTGCCAGTTTACTGTCGCGCAGTGACATGAGGGCACCGAGTTGGCCTCCATCCTCAAATCCGGAGGCGGGTTGGCCGTTATCAGCAAATATGACACTTTTGAATGAGGAACCTGCTATGACTCCGGTCGTCAGGGAACGAGCGACATCTCCACCTACAAGCAGATCACCGCCCGCTGTTTGTAGCAAAAGCCCGCCATTATTTGTGGTCACCTGCTGAACGGGAATAAGTTTTGCCAGTTGTAAAATTGCAATATCGCGTTGATCACGCAAGTCATTAGCCCCACCTGCTAGCTTATTTGAGGATTCACTCCGCATGATATTTTTATTCAGTTGGGCAATGTGGCTGAGCAAACTGTTGATCTGATTGAGAACCGGTTCAATTTCAAGGTCAGCTGATTGTTGCCGCTGGAGTATTCGTTCCTGCATGCCGGATATTGTAATTGTCAGATCATTGGCCCGGGATCGCAGGTCCAGTCTGGCGATAGGGTCCTGAGGTGAATTGGCCAGTTGTTGTTGGGCACTGAAGAAAGCATCAATCGTGTTTGTAAGGCCTGGGGAATCAAGGTTGCCAAAGACTGCTTCCACATTTGCCAGGCCCTTGTGAAGCGTCTGGGAGAACGCTGTAAGAGAACCGCTTCTTATTTGTGCTAACTGGAGAAGATGATCTGCCGAACGGCTGATGTTTGAAAGACTGACGCCATTCCCGAAATTATGGCCTCCAATTTTATCCGGTGCATCACTAGCAAGTTTAGGACTCTGACGTGAGTAACCGGGTGTGTTTACGTTGGCAACATTTTGAGAAACGACATCGATGGCCTTTTGCTGGGCAAGCAGACTCCGGGAGGCAATATGTAATGTTCTGAGAATCACACCGAGCCATCCGGTCCGTAGGTGGATTTGATGCTTAGCAGGCCAAGGTCACCCAGGGTGGTGGAGATGGATTCATACGCGGCCCTCAGTTGAATTCCATGCTGCTTATTACACGCGCTTATAGCATCCACCCGGTTACTTAGTTCTTGTCTCTGCCGTTGCAGGGCAGGGGCTTCCTTTCCCAGATGAAGGTCAATAAACGATCTTAAACTATTGACTCTGTTCACATTGCATTCCTGCATAAGTTTTTGGCAGCGGGACTTATTGTCATGCAACTCCTGCCAGATGTCTTTTCTTGTCTCCGCAAGTTTCTGAAGAGCTTCAGTTCTGAAGTGGCTAATATGCTCTTGCTCGAGCGGAATGATTTTCTCCATCTTTTCAATGGAGCTTTGCATTTGCTGCAGAAGCATATTCAGTTTTTTTGCGGTTTCAGCCTGGTTGCTTACCATGGTTTCTCCGTTAAGGCGTTAATGACAATATGTGCAGCGACATTTTGCTCGTTTATCTCGTAACTGCCTTCTTCAAGAGCATTGCGAATCTCTTCGACCCTCTTGATGCGTACATCAGGGGTGTCGGATAACATTATTTTTGCTTTTTCCCGGAGAGATGTTGCGTCAGCAACGCTTACCTTGCCGCCGGATGATGCCGACTTGCTTTTGGAGGATTGCTTCCTTTTCGTTGAACCGGTTGGGCCGGCGGCAGCGGGGCTGCCAGATTTTTCAATCCGCACCATGTGAGCTCTCCTTAGATTGATGTCCGGTCATCACATTTTTATCGGTTGAGAACGGTTGTGCTTGATTGCTTAATTGCCGGTAAACACTATTTGCAATACCGAGGCTGCCTCTTTTGCTGGCAGAATCTGAAATCGCTTGATCAAACAAAGATGAATACGTGTCATTTGCAAAATTTGATGGCGACAGTTCAGATTTAGGGACTGTTTTACGCATTGCGGACATCATTTGCTGGATGAGCATGGCCTCGAACTGGAGGCTGATTTTCCAGAGACGTGCATCCTTTGTTTTGTTGGATAAATCGGCAGAGGACACTTTCATCTGACTGGTCTGTTGCAAACTCTTCAAACGAATATCCTGCAGGTTTATGGCATCCATATCTTATATGACCCTGAGTTCTGCATGCAGAGCTCCGGCAGCCTTGATTGCCTGGAGTACCGAGGTGAGGTCACTTGCAGTGGCACCGACGGCATTCAGCGCAGCTACCAGATCACTCAGGGAAACCTTCTTTGGCAGGACAACAAGCTTGGTTTCGCTTTCCTCAATCTGAACATCAGTTCGATCAACCACAGCAGTTTGTCCACCGGCGAATGCATTGGGTTGTGACACCTGAGGGGCTTCCGTGACCGAGACACTGATGTTCCCATGTGCAACTGCCACCGTATCAATACGGACTTCCTGACCCATGACGATGGTGCCGGTACGTTCATCCAGCACCACTACAGCCGGGTGATCGGTTTCAAGCTCAATCTGTTCCAGTCGCGCAATCAAATCGATGGTATTGGCTTCCGGATTCCAGATCTCAATAGCGGCTGCATCAACGGCGCGGGCTATATTGGCACCGAAATTTTTGTTAATGGCATCCTGCATACGTTTCACAGTGGTAAAATCGGGAGTGTTCAAGGCAAGGGTAATTTTTTCCTGATTCGCTGGCAACGATGCCGGAGCAGCCTTTTCCACATGCGCCCCGTTCGGGATTCGTCCGACTGTCGGGTGATTCACTGTCTTGGAAGCGGCCTTACCCCCGGCTGAGATGCCGCCTACGGTAAGAGCGCCCTGGGCAATGGCGTAGATCTGCCCGTTTCCAGCAGTCAGGGGGGTGAGCAGTAATGTTCCACCGCGAAGACTTTTAGCATCACCAATACTTGAAACGGTGATGTCAATTTGTTGTCCGGGCTTGGCAAAGGTTGGTAAGGTTCCAGTAACAACAACTGCTGCCGAGTTATCCGGTTTCATGGCGGAGAGTTTCGAGCGTATATTGATACCAAAGCGTTCCAGCATGCTATTCAGATTATTGACGGTGAACGGGGATGCGGTTGAAGAGTCCCCGGTTCCGTTCAGTCCTACAACAAAGCCATAACCAATCAGAGCGTTCGTGCGCACCCCTTCAATGGTGGCCAGATCCTTGATTCTTTCGGCATGGGCAAGAGAGCCCGATAGACCAGGCATCAGAAGGGAGATGATGAAAAGAAACAGAACAAGATACAATTTATTTTCATTATATCGGCGTGTTGGGTACATAGTCACCACCTCTCTAAAATGGCCATATCTGATTGAGTGTACGGGCTAGCCAGCCCTGGTGTGCAACCTCTGCAAGCTCGCCACCGCCGCCGTAGCTTATCGTGGCCTGGGCCACCTTGGAGGAGGGGATGGTATTGTCCGATGCGATGTCAATGGGGCGAACAATGCCGGTAAAGACGAGAGCCTGTGGTTGATGGTTGATGGTTACCTGCCTGCGTCCCGTAACTTCCATATTTCCATTTGGAAAGACCCTGGTTACAACTGCTGTGACGCTGGCTGAAAGTGTATCCGAATTATTTGTTGAGCCGGAACCTGAGAAAGTTGCTGAATCGCTCATGTCAAGACCTACTGCCGGATCGAAACGGGCATTTGTTGCCTGTAACGCCTTAACATATCCATAGGCGGCACTCACGCTGGATTTGCGGGATGAGTTTTTATCTTTCTTGGAGCCAAGGTTTCGGGTTGCGGAAGCTCTTTCTTCTACCAGAACTGTAATCAGATCACCCACATTACGGGCCTTTGAGTCTGTAAACAGATAGGAACTGTTAGCAGGCCACAGCGACCCTGATTGTGTGTGGGCAGGCAATTGTGTTTCCAGCGCAGTTTTCACCTTGTCCTTATTTACATCGGTGGTAACAGATTTTGCAGTTGGCATACAGGCACCAAGCAGAATGATCAGTCCGAACATCACTAGTCGTTCCATTATCTTCCTCCTGTGATCACATGGACAGTCGATGCATCCATGACCATACCCTGCAATATCTCTTTACTATGAATATTCTGAATAGGAACCCGGTCTCCAAGCCCTGCTGAGCGCATGACCTTGCCGAGGGCTGTAACCGTGAGCCCGGCATACTTTGCAATCATGGTGACCTGATCTCCCCGCCGGAGTAGTTTCGGGCGATGAATGTATGAGCTATAAATGATGTCACCAGCCCGAAGGCGTCGGGTCAGTCTTGTCCCTATCAGATCGTCAGTTCTTTCCCACCATAAACCCGAATGGCCTGCAATATTTACCCGTTGGATATCCAGCATGGAAGGCATCAGCATGCTGCGTGCAGGTAAATCCTGCCTTGTAGTGACTGCCTTAGCCCACCAGTTCAGCCGGACAGGTACGTACCAGCGTTTCAGGGTTCGACCATGCCCTTGTTCTGCGGTCAGTGACAGGCGGGCAGGGTGGTTATGCAATGCCGGCATACGCCAGCGTACTTTACCGTCTGTGTCGGGCCATGACATGACTTCCAGAAGCTCCGCACTGGCACCCTGAGAGTAGACTCCCTTTGCAAAGAATGCATGGAGGGAGTCTTTCATGGGGCTGTCCGTATCTGCAATCGCGACAGAGGAGGCGAAGAGAAGACAGGCAGCTGCAAGGCCAGGCCAGATCACGATCACTGCCTCATATTGTTGGCAATATGAAGCATTTCATCACTTGCTTTTACTGCCTTGGAGTTCATTTCATAGGCGCGTTGCCCGGCTATCAGATTGACCATTTCTTCTACGATGTTGACGTTGGACATTTCAAGCATGCCCTGGCCAATGGATCCCAAACCATTCTCACCGGCTGTGCCAGTGGTGGGTTCACCGGATGAATTTGTGCTCTGATAGAGGGATTCCCCCAACAGTTTCAGACCTGCCGGGTTACTGAAATCAGCCAGTTGAAGCTGTCCAACCACGGTGCTGACAGCACCGGGTTGCTCTACAGAGACTGTTCCGTCAGAGCTTATTGTAATGGAGAGGGCATCAGGAGGAATGTTGATTGCCGGCTGCAGGATGTTGCCGTCAGGTGTAACAATTCGACCCTGGCTATCTATGCTGAAGGCCCCGGCTCGGGTATATGCCGGCT
>JBHHTX010000071.1:0-8758 GCA_046753585.1 Mariprofundaceae bacterium | reverse complement strand
AAAGGTCTTGTTTTGGACAGGGTAGCCCTTGCGTCTGACCCTGACCTCCCACTGATACGGACCCCGTTTGCGTATACTTGACATGGCTTTCCCCCGACCGGAATTGGTAGGGAAAGTTTAGCATAAAATGGAGCATAGTGGAGCATTTATGGAGCAAATAAGGATTTTAGACATAAAAAAGGAGCTACGATTTCTCGTAACTCCTTGTTTTTATTTGGTTGCGGGGGCCGGATTTGAACCGACGACCTTCGGGTTATGAGCCCGACGAGCTACCGCTGCTCCACCCCGCGTCAAGGTGGCGAAGATTAGCGTCTAATATCAGGAAGAGCAATACAGTGTGTGCCCCTTATTCAGGGTTATATGATAGCTTCCAGCAGACATTCCAGGGCCTGCATATCAACGCTAACCAGTCTTTGGCCGGGAACCTGGGAAATAATCTTCTCCTTTTTCAGAGAGCTGACCGCCCGGGATATCGTTTCACGGCTGGTGGATAATTGGTCGGCCATTAACTGATGAGTCGGGAGTTTAATGATATATTGACCTTCCCTGTTTACTTCTCCGGAGGTGCGACAGAAGTCACGCAGGAAGTCATATAAACGATGAGGCACATCCATTGTGCTAATACGCTCGAGAATATAACTTGTGCGGCGCAATCTTTTTACGACTTCTGTCAGCATTTCCAGGGCCAGCTTTGCATTTTCGACAAGTAAACGTTTAAAATCTGAACGACGGATGTAGGCAAGCTCGGAATCCTCCAGTGTCATGACAGTGGCTGAACGGGGTTCACTGTCCAGCAAGGCCATTTCACCGAAGAATTCACCATCTCCAAGTATTGAGAGGACAACCTCACGACCTTCAGGGGTGTAATAAACAATCTTTACCGAGCCCTTGAGGATGATGTACATGGCATCGCCGATCTCACCCTCTTGCATAACAATATGTTTCTTCGGTGTTCGGGTAACAACGGTAAGCCCGACGATGGCTTCAAGCTCGTCATCTGAAAGTCCTGAGAACAGGGGTACACGTTTGAGGTACTCCCTCATGGATTGCTACCTTCATCAGTGCGCATCACGGACACGGGCCAGGTTGCCAGGGTACGGTGCCCCAGATGGGGGCGAATAAGTTCGGTTGCAGCCTCAATTATGGCAGGAGTGTCGATGGCTTCGACGATCAGGGGAAGATCACTGGCCAGTGAGAGAAAGGAAGTGCTATGCACACCGTGTTCTCCAAGCCCTTCAATACCTCGCGTAACGGTGACGCCTTTCAGACCGGCTTCTTTGCACAGGGCAAGTATTGCATCCATCGCCGGGCTGTCATCGACCTGATCTGATTCGGTAAGATAAATACGTAAAAGCATCCCCTTTTTCATCATCACCCTCCCGGCTGTATCCTTACAAGCGAAGGCGTGTATTGTAAAGTAGAAACACTACTAAAGGGACGGACCATCCAATTAGCAGTGAAGCAGAATCATAAAAATAAAATTTTTCTGCGATAGAATCCTAGCCAGAGGCTCAGCAAGCAGTATAATCACTAAATGTTATCCGTTTGCTCCGCCCGGTCACTTGCTTGCTCGTGAATAACATGAATCTGGATCATTTGCGTGGCACAAAGGTTGTCATGGCTATGAGCGGAGGCGTTGACTCATCTCTGGCTGCAGCAATACTTCAACAGGCCGGTGTGGAGGTTATCGGCGTATTCATGCATGTCTGGGATTATTCAGGTCAGGAAAGATCCAGCCCAGGTTCGTGCTGTTCTACCGAGGATGCCTATGATGCGCGAAAGGTAGCTGGCAAACTGGGGATTCCATTCTATTCCGTAGATATGCGGGACACTTTCCGTCGGGATGTCATTGATCCGTTTATTGGCGCTTATGAGGCTGGCCGGACTCCAAACCCTTGCGCAAATTGTAATCGCCTTGTGAAGTTCGGGGCGCTCCTTGATATAGCCAGACAGTTACAGACTGAATATATTGCTACCGGCCATTATGTGCAGCGACAGGATGATGAAAACGGCGTTCGGTTGTTTCGCGGATCCGATCACACCAAGGATCAGAGTTACTTTCTGGCCACGATTTCCCGGCAGCAGGCGGGACATATTTTTTTCCCGGTGGGGCATTTGGATAAAAATGAAACACGCAAGCTGGCGGCAAAATTTGATTTGCCGACAGCAAGCAAGCAGGAAAGTCAGGATATCTGTTTTATTCCAGCCGGGGATCGGCTTGCATTTCTTCAGAGGCAGGGTTCGACTGCAGGTTTCCGTTCAGGTGATATCGTTGACAGGTCAGGGAAAGTGCTTGGGCAGCATAAGGGCATAGCTAACTTCACCATCGGGCAGCGTAAAGGTTTGGGTTTGTCCGATGGGCCCTGGAATATTGTGTCCATGGATAGAAAAAATGCCAGAGTTGTGGTGGATCGACCGTCCTTGGCACTGGTTAACGGCGTTCATGTTGAACAATTTAACTGGATCCACCAGCCTGACAATGCATCAGATATTTCAATCAAGGTGCGTTATCGAGCGCCATCAGTTGCTTGCAAGTTAAAATTTAAGTCCGGACAAGTTACCGCTATATTTAATGAACAGCAGTCCACTACTGCTCCGGGACAGGTTGCGGCCTTTTATGCCGGAGAGGAATTGCTTGGCGGAGGTGAGATCAAAGGTCTGTTTTGAAACGCGGCTGGAGGATATTTGATTTCTTGGCTCGAACTCATAGCTGGACTATAGTGCGCGCCGCCGGGGAAGCCGGCCAATAAAAAATGAAGGTGGGGTAAACTATGGCTGTACAACGTACATTATCAATCATTAAGCCCGATGCAGTCGCAAAGAGTGTGATCGGGGATATCATCAGGCGATTTGAGGAAAACGGTCTGGAAGTTGTTGCGGCCAGGATGGTGCATCTGACTGAAAAACAGGGTGGCCAGTTCTATGCTGTTCATGCAGAGCGTCCTTTTTATCGTGATCTATGTGCCTATATCAGTTCGGGCCCCATATTGGCACTTGTCCTGGAAGGCCAGAATGCAGTCAGCCTTAACCGGCAGTTAATGGGTGCCACGAACCCCAAAGAAGCCGAACCCGGAACTATTCGTGCTGACCATGCCGAATCTATCGAAGCTAATTCAGTACATGGTTCCGATTCACCGGAAAATGCAGTTAAAGAGATCTCATTTTTCTTCAGAGATCTGGATATTAACAGTCGCCGTTAACTCCGAATGATCGATATCCCTATTCAGGAAAATGAGCAGGTTCAGGTGCGTCGTCAGAAGCTGACTTCTCTGCGTGAAAACGGGTTTCAGTATCCGAATGGTTTCAAGCCGGAGAGCAAAGCCGCCAGTTTGCACAGGGACTATGATAAATGGACTCTGGAGCAATTAACCGAAAAGAACATTGAGGTGCATATTGCCGGGCGTTTGATGGCACACCGTGTCATGGGCAAATCAAGTTTTGCTCATATTCAGGATGCTAGCGGGCGCTTGCAAATTTTTCTTGTCCGGGATGCACTGGGTCCGGAAGTCTATGCTGAAAGCAAGCGACTGGATTTGGGTGATATCGTTGGCATAAGCGGCACGCTGTTTCGGACAAAAACAGGTGAACTGACGGCGAAGGTCACCTCGCTTTCCCTGATTAGCAAATGTCTGCATCCCTTGCCTGAGAAATGGCACGGCTTGCATGATAAGGAAACCCGCTACCGGCAACGCTATCTGGATCTGATCGTCAACTCCGAGGCGAAAGAAATCTTTCAGACACGTTCGCAAGTTGTTTCTCTGCTGCGAAGGCAACTGGAAGATGATGGCTTTATTGAAGTTGAGACACCCATGTTACAGCTAAAGCCCGGAGGGGCAGCTGCCAAGCCATTCATAACGCACCACAATGCCCTGAATATGGATTTATATCTTCGCATTGCCCCTGAACTCTATCTGAAACGTCTGCTGGTTGGTGGATTCGATCGTGTTTTTGAGATCAATCGTAATTTTCGAAATGAGGGTTTGGATGCCACCCATAATCCTGAATTTACCATGGTCGAGTTTTATCAGGCTTATGCCGATTATCGGGACGCAATGGATACCACCGAGAGAATCATCTGTGGTATTGGCAAGTTTTTAGGCAGGGAAAAGCTCGAATGGGATGGAGTTCAGATTGATCTGAGTAAGCCATTCCAACGCCTTCGTCTGGATGAGGCAGTCTTTGAAAAACGACCAGACCTCAGAGGCCATGCCAGTAACAAAGGCCTGCTGGCCACTGTTTGTTTGCAGGAAATTGAAAACTTTAAGCCGCATATCTCCTGGAAGGCAGGCCATTATCTGAACGCCTTGTTTGAGGAGTTAGTTGAGCCAACCATTGAATCACCTTGTTTTATAACACATTATCCTGTTGATGTCTCTCCATTGGCGCGACGGAATATTGAGGAACCATCGGTTGTCGACCGATTTGAACTTTTTGTCGCCGGCAAGGAGCTTGCCAATGGCTTCTCTGAGCTAAACGATCCGGACGATCAGAGGGAACGATTTATTGAGCAAGCCCTGGCCAGAAAGGCAGGAGACCTGGAAGCGCCGCCTCTGGACGAAGATTATCTATGCGCTTTGGAGCATGGCATGGCCCCGGCAGCTGGTGTCGGCATTGGTGTGGATCGTCTGGTAATGATGTTCACCGGCACGCATTCTATTCGGGATGTACTCTTTTTTCCGCACATGCGCTCTGTGTAGGAATCCATATCAGAAGCCTGTCCGACTTATGAGAAAATTACCGCGAGGCAGGAGAAAAAGGGCTGGCAATGCCTGATTATGCCTCTGGATTGATCCTGGGATTTGAGCCTGCCTGGGTCGCTCTAGTTATCCTGTTGGTGGTGTATGCCACCATTATGATGGAAAAATTTAACCGTGCCGTCCTTTCATTGCTTGGTGCAGGCCTGATGATCCTTTGCGGAGTATTGACACAGGAACGGGCCATAGCTGGCATTGATTTTAACACTATTGGTTTGCTCACAGGTATGATGATCATCGTTGCCATCAGTCAGAAGACGGGAATGTTTCAATATGTGGCCATTCGTGCGGCCAAGGCAGCAAAGGGAGATCCCTGGTGGATTTTGGTGTCACTTTCACTGGTGACGGCAATCTTTTCAGCCTTTCTTGATAATGTTACAACTGTATTGCTTATAGCGCCTGTTACGCTGTTGATTACCGATGTCCTGGGCATTAAGCCATATCCATTTTTATTTGCACAAATCCTGGCTTCAAATATTGGTGGCACCGCCACCTTAATTGGCGATCCTCCAAATATTATGATCGGTTCACAGGCGCATCTGAGTTTCATGGACTTTCTGCTTAACCTGGCACCAATTATCCCCCTGATTTTACTGATTACCCTGATTCCGATCTGGCTTTTGTTTGGCAAGGGAATGAAAGCAGATGTTGAAGCCCGAGCCATGATGATGAAATTTAACGAGAAAGAGACCATTAAAGACATTCCCCTGCTGAAAAAGTCACTGCTGGTTCTTTTTATGGTTATTGGCGGGTTTACGATTTCTCACAGCTTTCATTTGGAACCGGCCACGATTGCTTTGTTCGGTGCTGCCCTGTTATTGCTTCTCCAGACCTGGGGAGAGGATCTCAGTACAAAGGATAGCAGCTATCATAGCGTGATGGGTGATGTTGAATGGACAACAATATTCTTTTTCGTCGGTCTGTTCATTATCGTGACCGGAGTTGAACATACCGGGATTATCGCCTGGATGGCAGAAAAGACTCTGGAGATGACCGGTGGTGATTTTGATGCAACTGTCGGCGCTATACTATGGATATCGGCAATCGTTTCTGCACTTATCGATAATATCCCCTTTGTTGCCACTATGATTCCGTTGATTGAAAATATGGGCCCCTCATTCGGAGGTGGTGATGCACTTCAGCCTCTTTGGTGGGCATTGGCTCTGGGGGCCTGTCTGGGAGGCAATGGATCCCTGATCGGCGCATCAGCCAATTTAATTGTAGCCGGTTTTGCCCAGCGAGCCGGACACCCCATTGGTTTTCTTCAATTTGCAAAGCACGCCTTCCTGCTGATGTTGCTCAGTGTTTTGATTGCCCATGCTTACATCTACCTGCGTTATCTGAATTGATTGATAATGCTGATTTATTGAGTGGATTTTTTAACTTTGTCGGGGAATAGTCCATCTATGGTATTTACGGATTTAATATATGTCGTATGAGTTCATGTTGGCTGCCCGTTATTTACGTTCACGGCGGCATGAGAACTTTGTTTCCCTGATCGGCTGGAGCTCAGGGATTGGTATAGCAATTGGTGTAGCTACTCTGATTGTTGTTTTGTCGGTTATGATTGGTGCCGGAGTCGAACTTCGGGATCGTATTCTGGGCCTTTCTCCGCATGTGGATATTCAGGGTGCGGGCGACAAATTAAAACCCTGGCGTGAATGGGTCAGCAAGACCGAGCTATTGCAGGGAGTAAATGTAGCGCTGCCTTATGTGACAACGCAGGTGATGATAACGCATGGGCAATCTGTCTCCGGAGCTATCCTGAAAGGCGTGGATGTGACAAAAGAGGACGTGCTTGCCAGCTACGTGGTCTCGGGTAATTTTAATGAGCTGGCAACAGGGGAGAATCCGTTCAGGGTCGTAGTTGGCAAGAAACTGGCCCGGAAACTCGGAGTGATAGCTGGTAGCAGGGTTAATCTTCTTACCCCCTCCACGGGAATCGGCCCCTCCGGCATGATGCCGAGATTAAGGAGCTTTGAGGTTTCGGGGATATTTGATTCAGGATTTTTTGAATACGATACCGGCTTTATTTTCGCGCCCCTGGAAGCTGTTCAGGCATTGCAGCGCATGGGTAGGGATGTGAGTGGTATTGAATTGCGTCTTCAGGATCGCGATGCGGCAGCACAAGTTGCCATGGCTGTTCGTGCTGTTCTCCCCCCGGAAGCCTGGGTAACGGACTGGATGCAGAGGCACCATTCTTTTTTCCAGGCGCTAAAGCAGGAGCGCATAGCCATGGCCGTGATTTTGTCCTTAATCATTTTAGTTGCGGTATTTAATATGGTTGCTTCCCTGGTCATGGTGGTTATGGAGCGGAAAAAGGAAATTGCTATTCTTAAAACAGTGGGGGCCAGCAATGCGGCGGTGATGCGGATATTCTTCTACATGGGAGGCATGATTTCGGGAGTTGGTACCTTGGCCGGCTTGGGTTTGGGTTTATTGATGTCCTGGAAACTGGATGAGTTTCTTGTCTGGATTGAGCAGGTTAGTGGCATTGAATTTATGTCAGGTGATGTGTACTTCATTGATCACATTCCCTCCATTATTGATCCTCTAGCCATTGGCATCATAGTGGCTGTAAGCTGTTGCATGGGGATCATGGCAACTTTTTACCCTGCCTGGCGTGCATCGAAGGTTCCTCCGGCTGATGCGCTGCGCTATGAGTAATGCAATGATGAAACAGGACGACATTCCCTTGTTGCAGGCACGGTCGATTTATAAAAACTTCAAATCTCCGGCCGGTAGCATCGAAGTCCTGAGAGGGATCGAGTTTGAATTATCTCGTGGGGAACTCCTTGCTGTCATGGGTGAATCAGGTTCTGGCAAGAGTACGCTGTTGCATGTTCTTGGTGCTTTGGAACTTCCCGATAGTGGTTCGGCTATCCTTGATGGACTCTCCTTATTTGAGCTTTCAGCCGAAAAAATATCTACTGTCCGCAACTCCGGCATAGGCTTTGTTTATCAGGCCCATCACCTCATTCCTGAGTTAGATGCTTGTGAAAATGTTATGCTTCCCCTGATGGTCGGCGGTAAAAGCCGGCAGCAGGCTTTGCCCATAGCGCTGAGTATGCTCAAGCGCCTGGGCCTGGAACATCGTGCCAGTCACAGGCCGGCCAGGCTTTCCGGAGGTGAGGCACAGCGTGTTTCTGTAGCCAGGGCAATGATAAACAGTCCCAAGCTTCTGCTTGCTGATGAGCCTACGGGCAATCTTGATGAATATACCGCTATGGAGGTGTTTTCTGTCATAAAGCAGTTGTGTCACGAGGAAAATGCCTCAGTTGTTATGGTTACACATAGTCTGGCGCTGGCACAACACTGTGACAGAATTCTGCAATTACATGCTGGTTTACTGCAGGAATATCAAACAAAAATCCTTTGACAAAACAATATGTTCTGATACCTTTGACACGTAATTTCTAGGAAAATTCAACAGCCGGGGAGACAAGTGACAAAAGCAGAGATAGCCGAGATCGTACATGAACATGTTGGTTTGCCAAAAAAAGAATCTGCCCTCATCGTAGAGGGGATTCTTGATACGATACGCTCCACTCTTGAGAGCGGGGAGGATGTGAAGATATCGGGCTTTGGTCACTTTGCCTTACGTGATAAAAATCCTCGCCGCGGGCGAAATCCTAAAACCGGCGAGGAAATTATGATTTCTGCCAGGCGAGTCGTTACATTTAGCTCCAGTAATTTGCTGGTTGAGCAGATGAACAAG
Source organism: Mariprofundaceae bacterium (assembly GCA_046753585.1). GTDB lineage: Bacteria > Pseudomonadota > Zetaproteobacteria > Mariprofundales > Mariprofundaceae > CAYLYU01. The sequence goes on along the minus strand of JBHHTX010000071.1, from coordinate 286 downwards.
GGCTCTTGAACATGAATAAACATGGACAGGCTTTGCGTGAAGCTGGTGTCAGTGTTCCCGACTTACCCAACAAGCTGTTTTTTTCAATTCGGGAAGTAAGTGAGATTTGCGAGGTGGAGCCGCATGTTTTACGCTACTGGGAAACGGAATTCAACCATATCCAGCCAGTAAAGAAGAAGGGCAATCGTCGTTTTTATCGTCAGAAAGATGTGCATGTTATTTTGCAGATAAAACATCTTTTATACAATTTGAATTTTACGATCAAAGGCGCGAAGAAACACCTGAT
>JBHHTX010000070.1:0-8771 GCA_046753585.1 Mariprofundaceae bacterium | reverse complement strand
TGAAGTAACGACTTGCTCAAACGTTTATGCATACAAAGGCTGGCTGAGCGCAAGTCCGAGCCTGTATAGGCAATCCTCATGATTTCCAGTAATCCCTGCACACAACCGTCTTCACCCTGCCAGCCATGCAAAGCAAGCATGGCAGTCTGGATATCAGCTTCACTGATTTGTTGTGGCCAGTCATCCTGAAGGTCAATTTCAACGGCAGAAATGCCGAGCCGTTTCAAAGCTTTGAAAATAGCCCGACCTGATTGCAGTGATATTTCGCGTTCGGCCGAGCTTCCGCCCATTAAAACGCCAACGCGTCCGCTTTGATTCCATTTTGCCTTCATGGCTCCTTCCCCACAATTCGAACCTCGGGCTCAAGGCGAATTGAGAAAAGTTGCTCGACTGTTTCCTGTGCCCTTTTAATCAAGGCCAGAATATCACTACTTGTAGCGCCACCCTCATTCACAATAAAGTTGGCGTGCTTTTCCGAAAAACGTGCCTTGCCAACTCCTGTACCCTTAAGACCCGCCTGTTCAAGCAGGGTTGCGGCATAGGTTTCTAGCGGGTTCTTGAAGACGGAACCACAATTCGGCTGAGCCAGCGGCTGACTCCTGGAACGGCGTTCACGCATCGAACGCATACGTTGACGAATGTCCTCTGCTTTTCCGGCACTTAACCGAAAACGACCACCCAGAATTGTGCTGCCTGCCGGTAAATGGCAGCGACGATAACCCATGTTCAGCTGACCAGATGACAAAATTTCTATCTGACCTTGTCGGTGTATAAGCTCCACATGATGCAAGGTGTTGGAAACCTGTTGTCCGAATGCCCCTGCATTCATGGCAATGCCACCACCAACATCTCCTGGAACAGTGGCCATAAATTCTGCGCCCTCAAGTTCGTGATCGGCACAGAACATAGCCATTTTTGACATGCGTGCGCCAGCCAGGGCCTGAACACTTTGACAATCCAGTTTTTTAATGGAGGTAAGACTGCCAAGATCAAGAATCAAACCCGCAAAGCCCGCGTCGGAGAAAAGTAGATTACTACCACGACCCAAAGGAAAAACGGGAATATCGGCAGGTATCAATGGTAAGGCCTTGATTAAAGCATCGCGACCGGAAGGCCGGAAAAACCAGCGGGCCGGACCACCGACGCCAAGGGTTGTATGCTTACTCATTGGTTCGCTGCTGCGCAGCCTGCCCAGGTTGGTAATGGTAATTTCCCAGGATTGAAGGCTCATTACTGAACCTCCCTTTCTTCCTGGCGAATATCGACCGCAAGTCCGCCGATAGAACCGGCTCCGGCTATCAGGACAATCTGGCCTGCTGCCAAGGCATTTTTAGCAATCATTTTTGCAGCCTGGAAATCGATGCAACAGGAAGAAGAACGATGTCCTCTGTTCCGAATGCCATCTGCCATCGCTTCGGAAGACACGCCTTGGATGGGATCCTCACCAGCAGAGAAAATGGGCAAAACCACAACCTGATCGCTGACATCGAATGCACCAAAGAACGATTTCATCAAATCACGACTGCGCGAGTATCGATGAGGCTGAAAAAGGGTGAGAATCTGCCGATCCGGCCAGCAATGGCGGGCACTCTCTAACGTTGCCATAATCTCCTGGGGATGATGAGCGTAATCATCAACGAGAACACCGGTACCGATACGAGAACATTGAAAACGCCGTTGAATACCAGCGAAGCTATTGAGTGACTCCCTGATAAGCTCGAGCGATATGTTCAGTTCAAGCATTACTGCAATGGCCGCTATTGCATTCTCTGCATTGTGTCTGCCAGGCATAGGCAGGAAGAACTTCTCCGCTTGACTGCTGCCTGGCAATGAAACCGACATACTCAGGCCATTTTCTTTCTGGCAATAGTCCGTAAGAGAAAAATCAGCCTGGGGACTTGAACCGTAGGTGGTCACGGGCTTGTGAAGGCCATCTCGAAGTGCAGCTACATTCGGGTGTTCATGATGGAGGATAACCCTTCCGTAAAATGGAACTTGCCGGATAAACTGTCGGAAAGAATCCATAAGGTTTTCAAAACTTCCGTAATGTTCCAGATGCTCGCGATCAATATTGCTAACGACTGCAATCATAGGTGATAAACACAGGAATGAGCCGTCGCTCTCGTCGGCCTCAGCTACAAGGTAATCACTTTCTCCGAGACGTGCATTACTTCCGCTTGCAGTTAGTCGACCACCAATCACATAGGTAGGATCCATTCCCGCCGTTTCCATGCCGTGGGCGATCATGGAAGTAATCGTGGTTTTGCCGTGGCTGCCGGCAACAGCGATGCCCCGCTTCATGCGCATCAGTTCTGCCAGCATCTCCGCCCGTGGAATAACCGGAATACCCTTTGCCTCCGCAGCACATACCTCGGGGTTGTTGGCAGAAATAGCAGAGGAAACAACCACGACCTGAGCCTTCCCTAACTGATCCGGATGGTGGCCAACCCATACAGGAATACCCAGTGAATGAAGCCTGCTCACATTGGCACTCTCAGCTGCATCCGAGCCCTGCACCTGAAAGCCCTGGTTGTGTAGCAACTCGGCAATTCCACTCATGCCTATACCGCCGATGCCGGTAAAATGAATCCGTTGCACCCGGTGCATCATGCCGACACCGCTGTAGTTCCCAGCCATTGAGAAAGGACTGCTGATTGCTGTTTCCATGCGTCATCTGGTACTGCCTGTTTAGCCGCCCGACTCATTTGTTTAAGGACTTCCGGCCTGGCTAGATAGTTTTTAATCATATTAGCCAACTGTGCAGGTGTTGCTTCACTTTGTTCCAGCATTGTAGCTGCACCGGCTTGAACAAGCGCATCGGCATTCCGGTGCTGGTGAAAATCTGCAGCATTAGGAAGTGGTATGAAGATACAGGGCAGGCCTGCGGCAGCCGCTTCACTCACGGTCATAGCGCCCCCCCTGGCAATTAGCAAGTCTCCACTGGCGTAGAAATCCGGCATCTGATGGTGGAACCCCATGACCTTCGCCTTAATACCCGCATCCTGATAGGCAGAGCGAATGGCTTCGATACCTGCCGGTTGATCTCCGGCAATATGCGCAACTGTAAAACGTACCCCCTGCTCTGTAAGCAGGCGACAAGCCCTTGGCAGTTGAGAATTAAAGAAGGAGGCTCCCTGAGAACCGCCCAGCACAAGAAGCTGTGGTGGATCATGCGGTTGCCAATGCAGCCCGGATATAGAACGGGAAACCAGATTGCCGGTGTGGATGCATTTATTCTTCGGAAGAAGCTTATCGGCTTCCGAAAAGCCGAGCATAATTTTCTTGCAGAAACGGACAAGATGTCGGTTGCTCATCCCCGCAATGGCATTTTGCTCGTAGAGAACAAGTGGAATTCTTTGCAAAGCTGCTGCCAGAGCTGCCGCAACGCTGGCATAGCCACCAACACCTACGACAAGGTCAGGACGACGGGGTTGCCAGTGCTTCATGATCCGGTAAGTGGAATAAGGTAATTCCCAGGCCAGGACACGTAACTTTTGCCACAGTCCCGCCCCCGAAATACCGTGCATCTTAAGGAGGAAGACGGATTCTTTGCGTTTTGGCAGAATATCTGCTTCCAAACCCCGTTCAACACCAATAAACTCAATATCCAGTTCAGGCCAGGATTTCCGGCTGAACTCTGCCATAGCCAGGGCAGGCATTAAATGCCCTCCGGTACCTCCCCCGGCGATATAAAGTAGATGTCGATCCGTCATGCTGATACTCCCTTCCGCCTATTGGAAGGCTGATGACGCTGGACCGAAAAAATAAAACCTATGAGTAAAAAACTGCCAAAAAGGGCACTTCCTCCATATGAAATGATCGGCATAGGCATGCCTTTGGTAGGCAGGATACCCATCACTGCGCCCATATTTATGATAAATGAGAATCCAAGCAGGAGAACGCAGCCCAATACGAGAAGTCTGGAAAACTGTTCGTTGGTGGAATATACAACTTGCAAACCTCGCCCCAGTAGTCCCATAAACAGAAGCATTAAAGCCATAACGCCTATGAATCCCAGCTCTTCAGCCAGGACAGCTGCGATGAAATCGGTAAAGGGTTCCGGTAAATAGAACAGCTTCTGCACTCCCTGCCCCAGACCGGCTCCGTTAAGCCCTCCTGCCCCGAAAGCCAGCATCGACTGGATTAACTGGTATCCTGAGCCCAGTGGGTCGGCCCAGGGGTCAATAAAGCTGAGAAGACGCTTCATCCGATAAGGTTCGGCCACCATGATAAACAGACCGATTGGGATGAAAATTCCAAGAATCGATAACAGTTGAGCTATGGGGACACCGCCAACAAACCACAGGCAAATGGATACGGCAAATAGCAAGGCGGCGTTCCCGAAATCAGGCTGAAGCAGCAAAAGAACAATAGCGATACCCAGCATAACGAGCATTGGTGCCAAACCTGAGGAGAAGCGTTTCAGGCGATCTGGAAATGCGGTCATATAGTGGGCCATATATAAGATCAGAGCTGGCTTCATTAACTCAACCGGTTGAAGTGTGATCCCTGAAACGGAAAACCAGCGTCTTGCACCGTTGATCTCCATCCCGATACCTGGAATCAACACAAGGATCATCAGAATTAAATTAATAAACAACAAGGGTAAGGCCATTGCCTGCCACCATGTAACTTCGATACATGACAAGAACCACATCAACAGCAATCCCAATGGCATGTATACAGCCCAGTGGCTGATGACTCGCAAAGGGTCACTGTAGCGTACTTCGCTGATGCCAAGGCTTGCACTGGCGACAAGAACCATGCTCAGGGTAACCAGCAGCAATACGCAAACAAGCATCAGGCCATCAGGAGGGGCAAGCCGATTCAATGGCGCGTCTCCAATCCGGCAACGGCTTTGGCAAACGCCTGCCCTCGTTGCACATAGTTCCGGAACTGATCCTGACTGGCCGCAGCCGGGGATAACAAAACCGGACAGGGAGCCTCACTTGCCGCCAGATCAACTGCTTTGCCAATACTTCCGGCACAGGTAGCCGGCACCCCTGATTGCCTGAGCAACGCTTCAAAAGGTTTGGTGTTCTTGCCTATGACGAAGGCTTGTCGAACCCGGGCTTTGACAACTTTCTGCATCGGCATCAGGTCAAGCTCTTTGGGTAATCCTCCACATATCCAAATTACATTTTCAAATTCGCCAAGTGCGGCCATGGCAGCAGCAGGGTTGGTAGCTTTGGAATCATCAATCCACTCCCTGTCAGCATGGACGCCCAAAGATTGTAAACGATGCGGTAAGCCTTGAAAGGATATGATGGATTCCCGGATCACTGTAGAGGAGACCCCAAATTGGGCCGCTGCCTGGGCAGCGATAGCCAGATTGATATATTGGTATGAACCCCGGATCTTTAAATTTTTAGTATTTACCGTCTGGATGCGGTCATTCTGATGCCAGAAAATATATTGATCACCATTCGTAGACAGCAGACCCGCAGCAGCGTTATCTGAATCAGTAACCCAGCCAAAGCGTTGTACAGTCGCGCCCTTTTCCTGCAGTTCGTTTGCCAGAACATTCCATTGCTTATCCAGGGGAAGGAGAGCTATATCCCCCTGCCCCTGTTGGGCAAACAGACTGAGTTTAGCCTGAGCGTATTGATGGTGATCTTCATGCATGTCGGCGTGATCCGGTTGAACGTTCAGCAAAACAGCCAGACGAGGTCGAACCTTCGGAGTCCGCTCCAACTGGAAACTGGAAAGTTCCAGAACAACGCGTGGTGGAACTGGCTCCATGGCTAACAGGTTCAGCATGGGGGTGCCGGTGTTACCCCCACATTCAATGCCGCCGGGAAGCGTTTCCAGCAACAGTGTGATTAGACTAACCGTAGTCGTTTTGCCATTGGTTCCGGTAACCGCCAGAATATCACCCTGATAATGCTCAACAAACAAGGCCAGATCACCGTTCATCTCCAGGCCGTTCTGTCTTGCAACTCGTAGAGCCGGATGAGTCCATGGGATACCCGGGCTGACGACGGCTTGTTTGTATTGGCTTATTTTCTTCCCGTCCAGGCTCCCGATATGTAAGGGAACATTCAAATCAGGCGGTAGCTCACACGGATTCTCATCATGGCCTTCACATGGAATCTGTGCAGATTGCAAAAAACGTACAACCGACTGTCCAGTCTGGCCCATGCCAATCACTGCGGTAGTATCTTCAAGTCTGCTCATCGTATCTTCAATGTGGACAGGGCGACCAGTGCCAGGAGCAGGGCAATGATCCAGAAACGGACAATAACCTGTGGCTCTGCCCAGCCTTTTAATTCGAAGTGATGATGAATGGGAGCCATGCGAAACACACGCTTACCCGTCAGTTTGAAGGATGCCACTTGTACCATGACAGAGACTGCTTCCAGAACAAACAGGCCTCCTGCAATAAATAGCAGAAGCTGCTGGTGTACGCTGGAGGCAATAAACCCCAAGGCTCCGCCCAGTGAAAGCGCACCCACATCACCCATAAAAATCTGGGCGGGATACGTGTTAAACCATAAAAATCCCAGGCAAGAACCAATGATAGCACCACAATATACGGTGAGTTCACCAGCGCCAGGCACATGAGGAATCAACAGATAACTGGCAAAATTGGCATGACCAGCTAGATAAACGACAACAGCCAGGGCAATCGCAACGATAAAAGTTGGTGTGATAGCCAAGCCATCCAGGCCATCGGTTAAGTTAACAGCATTGGAAGTGCCTACGAGAACCAGGACAACGAACGGTACATACAACCAGCCCATATGCCATTGACCTTTGAAAAAGGGGAGATCTACAACAGGGTCTGTAAGCCACATCAAGCCCATCGCCACCACCAGGCCAATGATGGTTTGCAAAAATAACTTCCAGCGACCTGACAAACCATCGGGCTGCTTGCGCATTATTTTTAGATGGTCGTCATACCAGCCAATGCCTCCGTAACCCAGAGTTAGCATCAATGCAAGCCAGATGAACGCATTGCCCAAGTCGGCCCAAAGCAGGGTAGACAGGGTAAGAGTGAGTAAAATGAGGCCCCCGCCCATCGTCGGCGTGCCCCGTTTGAGCAGGTGGCTGGAAGGGCCATCCGCCCGGATGGGCTGTCCTTGTCCCTGAACCCTGCGTACGTAACGGATGAAACCAGGTCCGAGAACCCAGCACAAAACCAGCGCAGTAATCAAAGCGTAAACACTACGAAATGTAATATACTGAAACAGGTTAAATACCGTATATTGATCCGCCAGGGGATAGAGAAGGTTATACAGCATGGCCTGTCTCCATCAGACTATTCACTGCAAGCTCCAGCCCCGTGGCCCGAGATGCTTTGATCAACACATGATCATTTTCCGAAAGTGGCCAACAAGCTGCTAAATCAGCTGCAGCCAGGGCATCAGGGGCCCATCGGGCCTCAGGGTATCTGGCCTGCAGGGAACGCATACGGGAACCAACCAGAATCAAACCATCCAGGCCGGAGACATCCAGGCAGGCATGGAGTTGGTTGGCTCTGCTTCCGAGTTCCTCCATATCGCCCAGAATGGCAAAATGTTTCCCTGCAGTTGAACGTAATGTTTTCAACGCAGCTCTCATGGATGCGGGATTGGCGTTATAGGAGTCATTGATAATGGTACTGCCACACGGGCCGGCCAGGCACTGCATGCGCCCGGTAACAGGTCTCCAGCCCGACATGAGATCTCCCAGGGTGTGTATATCTGTCTGCTGAAACATTTTCAGGACAATGGAAAGGGCCAGAGCCATATCAGCGGCGATATGTACTGCTGGCAGCATCAGTTTGACATCAGCCTTGTCAATGCCCATGGTAAAATGCACACGCTGACCCTGCAGCTTCCAACGGACAATTTGATCATCATCGGCATTCATATCCAGGTGAGACAAATCAGGCATAAGAGAATGTTCCTGAAGAACCGGGGAGACATCTTCTCCCAAGGCACACCACCTGCCTGATTTCTTTAATAGAATCGCCTTTTCACGAGCAATGTCGGCCAGGTTGCCCAGGCCTTCTCCATGAGCCAGGGAAAGACCGGTGATCACACCGACATCGGCCTTGACTATGGCCGCCAGACGTTCCATCTCGCCGCGCTCACTGATCCCGCATTCGACCAGAACAACCTCTTCATCACCTCCGGCTCGCAGCAAGGTCAGGGGAACACCGATCAGGTTGTTTTCATTCTGTCTCGTTGCCAAAACACGCAGACCCAATCCTTTAAAGCAATGTTCAAGCATTGAACGTAAGGTGGTTTTTCCAAATGAACCAGTGATTGCAATGACCCGGGAATTGAAACGCTGTCTCCAGGCTGCCGCAATATCCCCGAGTGCTTGAAGGGTGTCGGGCACCTCCAACATCGGCACCAACGGGTGCTGCCAGCTTGAAACTCCCGCCTTATCTCCGACAAATCCTACAGCTCCCTTGTGCAACGCTTCGCCTACAAAGCCATGTCCATCAAAATGAGGCCCTCTCAAGGCCACAAAAAGATCACCCGATTTTGTTGAACGTGAGTCCGTATTGATGCCAGTGATAAGGCCAGGGGTGCCACCGGACCATACCCCCTGAGTCGCAAGCTCTATTTCTATCCCTGTCATGCGCATGCCCGCCAGCCGGTTGCATCGTTTTTTAAGCGCAGATAACGGCTCGCCACCTCATAGTCATTCCAGGGGATTCTCCGGTTTTCCAGTAGCATTTCCTGTTCATGGCCTTTGCCGGCAATGACCAGAACGTCTCCTTCGGCAATTTCCGCTATTGATTCAGAGATGGCGTGTTCCCGATCCAGTTGTAAATG
>JBHHTX010000069.1:0-8934 GCA_046753585.1 Mariprofundaceae bacterium | reverse complement strand
ACCGGATGCAGGGCATGTGATGAAATACCGTTTACACAAAAATTCTGACACCCTCTTCTCCGAAGCCCTCTTGGTAATGACCGGATACAAGCTGTAACCATATAAGCTTGCCTCTATCCTCAAAAGAATATTGCTCGAACAAATTCAATGCACAACTGTATTCCTCTAATGCAATCAAGCTTTCTATATTCCCTTGAACTGCCTTTGTATTGTCAGGCGATACCTTGGCTGCCGACGCAAACAGATCCTGTGAGATTTGATATTGTCCGAGCTGAAAATAAGAGTCAGCAATAGCCAGTTGCAAATAATCAGGCTTACCAACAGACTCGGGTAAGGCCTCGTAAGTAGCCACTGCTTTTTCATGTCTAGCAGCCCAATTCAGGATGACAATATAATCGACAGCAATTGAGGGGAATTGATCGGGTGATTTTATATAGGCTGAAAGAATATTTAGGGCTTTATCATATTCACCATTTCGACCCATCCGGATTGCTCTTTTATGATCCCATCGAGCTTTAGGGTATCTACCTGACGACTGTTTAGTCCGACGAACAGTTTTTTGATCCGAAGCAGTAATACTGACCGGTTCCTTTTCATATCTTGTTTTAAAGTGCCTTGCTTCATTGGACAGTAGCTTCCCTTTTATTTTTGCTGACGAAATAAGGTTAAGCAGTTGTTCTTGTCCTTCTTTTTGATCAGGTGGAATGTCCAGCGCACTCAAAACAAAGAATAATTTTCGGCTTGAAGATGACCTGTGAATGATTAGCGCCTTATGTTTTTCTCCCACCAGGCGAAGCTTGACGATTGCATTGGGCAGATGGGCAAAAGCACCAAGTACTGGGAAGAGACGATGGTCTGGCTGCCTGTTCATCCCCTCTTGCCAAGTTCGCAGCGCCTTTGCTGGTAAACCCTTGTCTATATAACTCCAACCCGTTTGTACCCAAGCAATGTCTGGCTCATCAGCAAGTGATGTTGGTACGGAGAATGTCATAATGGCTAAAATACATAGAAAATCGCACAAGCTATAGTACAGCTTAACCATTTTCTTTCGATCAAAATGGCAATAATGTTTAATTCTCACACCTCACTAAGCTACAACAGAAGGATACAGCAAAATCAATGCCACCCGACAACCAAAACTAAAACGAAAAGTTATTCTTTTGAGAGAATTAAGTCCTTTATTGTCCGCTTCTGTAAACTGCTCTTGACAGTTTCATCAAGCTCAAGCATCAACGCCTCTACGGCGGGTTCAGATGGGAGGCTTTGATCATTAAAACCCGTATTTTCTTCTGGTGAACGAATTGCATCAAGCACTTGCTTGACCTGTATGGTTTCCAGATCCATGGCAGGGACATAGGGAGGTGATCCATCCCGCGAAGGGATGATTAAATCACAGTCATGCAGTTTCTTTATAACCGTTTGTGTAACATCCAAAGGTACGGCTAGCCAGTGTGTTAGATCCTCAAGGTCCCATTCTGGCAGCTTCCGGTAGTAATTCCGGGCAATATAAAACATTGTCAGTAGTGACATCTTCTCTAGCAAACGCCCTGTCAGAATTAATTCCCTACGCTTCAACCTCAGGTGTTCCGGATGCTGGAAGTAAAAACCGATGCTGGCGCCTAGAAGAAGAATCAGCCAACTGATAAACAGCCAGATCATGAACATGATCAGTATGGCAAAGCCGGAATAAATAGCAGTGTAATTGGTAGAACCCGCGATAAAGGAACTGAAGGCCCAACCTGTTGTCTCCCACATGACGCCGGAAATCATGCCGCCGACAAGGGCCGCACCCAGCTTTACCTTGGTGTTGGGCATAAAGGCATAGATAAAGCTAAAGGCGGCTATCACCAGAATATACGGCACAAGTTTACCTGCAACCGCCACAACTGAGCCGAGCATTGGAACGCCCATCAGTCCCAGAACAATTTTTGAATTCATCATCGATGCCGTAATTCCCAATGCCGAAAACACCAGTACGGGACCGACCATGATAACGCTCAAATATTCGCTGAAACGCTGTCCGAGCCGTCTGGTCTCTTTTACGTGCCAAATATAATTGAAGGACTTCTCAATTTTTGTCAGCAGGGAAATAACCGTGTAAATCAGCAGCCCCAGACCCAGAGCGCCAAGTACACCGACTTTGATATTCTCGACAAATTCGACAATTTTACTGCTGATCTCAATTCCCTTTTCGCCCAGCGGAGCAAGAAAGGTGAGGAGGATTGGCTCAAGTTGATTGTGTACACCAAATCCTTTCAGAACCGAGAAAGTAAGGGCCAGGAGCGGCACAATTGAAAGTAGAGTGGTATAGACCAGGCTCATGCCACGCAACGTCAATTGCCCATCTATCAAGTCACGAGTCAAGGCATAAACAATCTGCATGATACGGGTGAAGGCAGCCTTCCACACTGGCAAGGATTCAAAATTTTCAGGCCAAAGGATTTTGAGTGCAGTGTCTTTTAACTGTAATATGCGTTCGTTCATAAGCTCTAGGTTAGCTTTATCTGATCAATAAGCAAAACCGCTGTATTGGCTCCAGTATGAAGAAGAATCGGCACCCACAGGTTGCGGGAATATTCATAGCCCAGCGCAAAGATAATTCCACCAGCCAGCTGTGGCGATAGCAGGCTCCCATGCATGAGGGCAAAACATGCCGCGCTGATCGCGACTGAAATGCCTACAGAAAAGTTTTGCCGCAGAAAACCAAACAGGAACCCACGAAATAATAACTCCTCAGAAACGGGAGCAATCAATATAAAAAGAAGAATTCCAGACCATCCATGCACAGTCCATGGTATGGAGACATGCTCCAGTAATTGAAGTGGCAAGGTGAAGACAAAGGCTACAGCGACAAAGGATAAGGCAGCAGCAATCAGAAAAACACGTATGGCAACGTCATCAGGAGGTTTAAGTACAGTAAAAAACCTGAAATATACCATACAGGCCAGCATCCATAATATCTGCAAACTGCGAAGTAGCAGAAGTCCCCAAATATCTTCGGTCCAATTGGAAAAAATAATCTCCGGAATGACAATGCCGGCAACCGTGACGATAAAGGCTTTAAGCTCTACATTGCCCTCAAATTGTTTAACGTTAGCGATGATAAATATCCTATTTCAACTGCTCCAGATCACGGATGGCACCGCGATCCGCTGAAGTGGTCATGACAGCATAAGCCTGTAGCGCCCTTGAAACGGCGCGATCCCGTTTAATCGGCTTCCAGGCAGTCTCGCCTCTTGATTCCATGAACTTCCTGCGTTCATTTATCACTTCATCTGAAACATCTAAATTTATGATACGATTAGGTATATCAATCGTAATTGTATCACCATCTTGTATCAAGCCGATGGCACCTCCTTCCGCAGCCTCAGGTGAGGCATGACCAATGGAGAGCCCTGAAGTACCACCCGAAAAACGACCATCAGTCAACAGTGCACATGACTTTCCCAAACCTCTGGATTTAAGATAGGAGGTCGGATAGAGCATCTCCTGCATGCCGGGCCCACCTTTCGGACCTTCATACCGGATAATAATCACATTCCCCGCTTCAATCTTGTCGGTGAGAATAGCGCTCACTGCATCTTCCTGGCTTTCGAACACACGGGCATGGCCTGTAAAATTCCAGATGGATTCATCAACGCCTGCTGTTTTAACTATACAGCCATTTTCGGCAATGTTGCCATAGAGAACGGCCAGGCCACCATCCAGTGAGTAGGCATGCTCTTGATCGCGTATGCATCCATACTGACGATCTGTATCAAGCGACTTCCACCTTTCAGACTGGCTAAATGCCTGCAGTGATGGGACTCCTCCAGGGGCCGCCAGAAAAAATTGCTGTGTCTCCTTGCTGGCCTCATCCATGATATCCCATCTCTTCAAGGCATCCTCCATGGTCGAACTATGTACGGTCGAAACCCCGAGGTGAATGAGGCCGGCTCGATCCAGTTCTGATAGAATGCTGAAGATTCCGCCAGCCCGGTGCACATCCTCAAGATGATATTCCTGCACGGACGGTGCCACTTTGCACAGGTTAGGCACCTTGCGGGAAAGTTGATCAATATCAGCCATAGTGAAATTTACTCCGGCCTCATGTGCGCAGGCGAGAATATGCAATACGGTATTGGTAGAACCACCCATGGCGATATCCACAACCATGGCATTCTCAAAAGCTTCAAGGCTCACAATCGAACGTGGCAGTACACTTACATCATTTTCTTCGTAGTAGCGTTTTGCCAGCTCCACAGAAAGGCGACCTGCCTTCAGAAAGAGCTCCTTCCGGTCTGCATGAGTTGCCACCAGCGTACCGTTTCCGGGCAAGGCAAGCCCCATCGCTTCAGTCAGGCAGTTCATTGAGTTAGCCGTGAACATGCCGGAACAGGAGCCACAGGTTGGACAGGCAGAACGTTCCACTGCGACCACATCCTCATCCGTTTCTGCCGGGTCTGCCGCCATCACCATTGCATCCACCAAATCAAGGTGTAAATCACGGTTGCGTAAGGTGATCTTACCCGCCTCCATGGGCCCACCCGAGACAAACACAGCCGGAATATTGAGTCTGAGCGCTGCCATAAGCATGCCAGGTGTAATCTTGTCGCAGTTGGATATACAAACCAGAGCGTCGGCACGGTGAGCATTGACCATGTATTCAACTGAATCCGCTATAAGATCCCGGGATGGAAGGGAGTACAGCATACCGCTATGTCCCATGGCAATGCCATCATCAATGGCAATGGTGTTAAATTCTTTGGCAACACCTCCAGCCTTTTCAATTTCGCATGCCACCATTTGTCCAAGGTCTTTCAGATGCACATGCCCGGGCACAAACTGGGTAAAGGAATTGGCGATAGCGATAATAGGCTTGCCAAAATCGTTATCCTTCATGCCTGTAGCACGCCACAGGGCACGAGCGCCAGCCATATTGCGGCCATGAGTTGTTGTTCTTGAACGATATTCAGGCATAAACACTCCTAACTTTCACAAACGGCTCGCCGTAATTTGCGTTATCGGGAAAGGATAACCATATTTTATTTCGTTTGACATGCGAAATGCAGCTTCAGACACTATGCGCCTATGAATGCGCTCCCAATGCTGCAAATGCTCTATAAACGTCCTGAAGGCGAAATTCTTGATCGGATTAGAGAGCTTCGCGCCGATTTGGATAGCCAGCTACTCATCCTGGTTCACCATTACCAGCGAGAAGAGGTATATGCCTTTGCAGATATAACGGGAGACTCCCTGAAGTTGGCCAGAGAGGCCGCTCGGACAGAAGCGCCCTTTATTATCTTCTGTGGCGTCCATTTTATGGCCGAAACAGCAGACATACTGACCAGCGATCAACAGGCTGTCATTCTTCCTGATCCTGCTGCCGGTTGTTCAATGGCTGATATGGCCGATCTTCCCCAGGTTAATCAGGCCTGGAAAGAAATTGGCAGTATCATTGATGTTGAAACAACTGTCACTCCCGTCACTTACATTAATTCCACCGCCTCGCTTAAGGCTTTTTGCGGCCGACATGGAGGCATCGTCTGCACTTCATCCAATGCTCGTAACATTCTGGAATGGTCATGGGATAGACGCAGCAAGATTCTTTTCTTTCCGGATCAACACCTTGGCAGAAATACTGCACTGCGAATGGGACTGAATGATGAAGACATGATTGTCTGGAAACCGGGATTACCACTCGGAGGAAATACATCTGAGTCCATTCATAAAGCACAACTTATCCTCTGGCATGGCTGCTGCTCTGTTCATATGCTTTTTCAGGCCAAGGACATCATCAATATGCGCCAGCAACATCCTGATATAGAGATACTTGCCCATCCTGAGTGTTCCCGAGAGGTATGTGATCATGCCGATATGGTGGGTTCGACGGAAAGTATTATTCGTCATGTTGAAGCTGCACCGTCCGGACAGTCATTTGCCATTGGCACAGAACTTAACCTCGTAAATCGTTTGCGTCTGCGATTTCCTGATAAACCTGTTTTTTTTCTATCCCCGACAGTTTGTATGTGCTCCACGATGTTCCGTACCGATCCTCAACATCTGTGCGCCTCCCTTGAGGGGCTTGCAGATAACCGGGTTGAAAATAAGATAAAAGTCCCTTCTGAGGAAAAATATTATGCAAAAATCGCACTTGAGAGAATGCTGGGCCTTGTTTAAGCAAGTGCTGAAAACCACTCTGTATGATTCACTAATGAAAAAGTGCGTCAAAGGTTCTTTCTCTATCTATCAAAGATTGAACAATCGGGTGGTACCCGGAGCTTTGGCGTTTACCCTTTTGCTACCCTTGCCCTTGCTGGCTGCGGATAACATCGATGCAACCCGACTTGAAATTCGTAACTTTCTAAAAAGTACGGCCAGCGAATTTTCCCCTGAAACGATTGAGAAGGCTCAGGCATATCTGGGATCTGCCATGCTGGCTCGGGATCGGCATGACAAGGAGCAACTTCAACAAAGCCTGGCTGCTTCCAGGCGAAGTCTGGCAGAAGCAAAACGTCTGGCCACAGACTTCCAGAAAAGGAACAGGGATGTTCTGGAGCTTCGAATAGCCGCCCGGGAGGCGGCCGACAACCCGATGAACCCTCGCCTGCAAAGCGGAGACAGAAGCTTGCTTGCAATGATTCAAGCAACCGAGAAGGGTATGTATAATCAAAGCGAACAACACAAACGCGAGGCAGTTGAAACATATCAGCTTGTCATTAACGAAATGCTGCCACAGTTGATCGGGGAGACTGGTAGGCTTATTTCAAAAGCTGCATCTGCTGGCGGAAAAAATTATGCGCCGCAGACCTACCAGCGAGCAAAGCAATGGCTGGTTGCTGCCAAGGCCTATATTGGTGGTCATAGCCAGGAAATGCCTAAACATCCGCGCCAGGGTATTTTGTTGGCAAGTCAGGCACGGCAACTAACCCTGCAGGTGAAGCAGTGGCGGAGAAAAACCGGTAGTCATGAACAGTTAATTCTTGAAGGCAGATCGGGTCGGCTTCAGATTGCCAGGAAGCTTGGTATGAAAGTCAATTTCGATAACCCTGTAGAGGATATTAGCATAGAAGAACTGCTAAATCAGATTGATAAAAAACAGGCGCAGCAGAAACAGGGTCGCGTCGAAATAGAAAAAATGAGAAAGCAGCTACATCTGGATCTGGAAACCGGGCTGGCCAAGCAAAAAGAAACCTTGCTTAAACAACAGCATGAGCAACTCAGTGGCCTGAAGGATGCATTCAGGGCAAAGCTGGAACGCGAGACTTTTGACAAGAAACGCCATGAGCGACTGAGAAAGAGCTTTAACAAAGGTGATGCGGAGATTTATTCAAACCTTGACGGATCTATCCTGATTCGGATTTCCAGACTGAAATTTGAATCTGGAAGAAGCAGCATTCATAAGAAATATTTCGACCTGCTAGCTCGTCTGAAGAGTGCTCTTGAAATTTACTCTGATCGCAAAGTGAATATTGAAGGTCATACTGACAATAAGGGCGATGCCAGATTTAACCAGAAGCTTTCCCTGAAACGAGCTGAATCTGTTCGCGATTATCTCATCTCGGCAAATATGGACGCCAATCATCTCAAGGCACTGGGTTACGGAGAGGTCCGGCCAATTTCAAGCAATGATTACGATAAGGGACGGGCAATGAATCGCAGAATTGATGTGATCATTCAAGCGCCGGATGGTTAAGCACCAAAGTATAGAAGCCTTCTCCGACCTGCCGGAGGAAGTCAGGTTGGCAGCCCTCAATTTGATGCAGCATCTCGAAGAGGGTCATCCATTTCAAAAAGCTGTACTCGGAGAAACCCTGCGCCTCATCCTGGGCGATCATAGTTCCGCCGACATGAGGCTGATGTCACGCCTTATCCAGGAGATGCGTAAAGGCCTGGAGGTCTTTCAGCCCTATCAGGAGATTCGCAAGGTTGGCTTTTTTGGCTCGGCAAGAATTTCACCCGGTGATCCACGTTATATTCAGGTTCGGGAATGCACACGCGAATTAAAAGAACAGGGGCTTATGGTTGTAACGGGTGGTGGCGGCGGCTTGATGCAAGCTGCCAATGAAGGTGCCGGACGTGAACATTCCTTCGGTATCAATATCAATTTGCCCATGGAGCAAGAACCAAACCCAATTGTAGATGGCTCACCATGCCATTTTTATTGCCAGTATTTTTTTACCCGCAAGGTTTTCTTTCTTAAGGAAAGCGATGCCCTCTTGCTGGCAGCTGGTGGTTTCGGAACACTGGACGAAACATTTGAGGCCCTGACCCTGCTACAAACGGGCCGTACCCCACCCATTCCAGTAGTGCTGCTGGAAGCGCCGGGAGACGATTATTGGGGCCCTTTTATTAACTCCTGGATGCGCAGGCTGGTCGAAGATCACCTGATTAACCCGGGCGATAGTCATTTCCTTTTCCATACTGACAACATTGAGGCAGCCGTTCGGCACATCACCGGCTTTTACCACAATTACCACAGCTTTCGTTATGTCGGAGAGCAGATTCTGCTAAGAATCCTGAGGCCCCTGACAGAAGATGCGCTGCATCAGCTCAATGCCGAATTCAGTGATGTGCTTGAAAAAGGTGAGATCCAGCAATTATTTCACTGGCCAAAACATGACGATAGCCGCTACTGGGAACTGCCACGCTTGCGTATGCATCTGGATTGCTCCCGGATGAATGTGTTGCCACAGATCATCCAGCGCCTGAATGACCTTTGCAAACCCGAGGCAAACAGACCAAAGGTTATGATCAAACGCTGATCTGGCACGCGAAGCGGGAGGTTGAGTCCCTATAGTGCTGTAAATTCATTGATGGTAGATGGCCACCTGCTCTCCGTTAGTTTTGGTGATAACGACATCAAATCAAACATAAGGAGAAGCAGATGGCCGAGTACGATATTAGGGCCTGTTCACACTAATTCTGACCGAAGCGCTGCTGCCCCAAATAAGG
>JBHHTX010000068.1:0-9049 GCA_046753585.1 Mariprofundaceae bacterium | reverse complement strand
CCATATTCCTTATTGTGGAAACCTTTGATAAGTCCCGATATCTCGGCAAGGGTCTGGACACAGGTTTACTTCTGGAATACCTGCTCCTGAAGACCCCGTTCATGCTTGCCGAATTTATGCCGGTCATCCTGTTATTGGCAACCAGCGTTTATGTCACCGAGCTTTCACGGAATCATGAAGTAATGGCTATGCGTGCAGCAGGACTGGGGGCAAATAAAATTATCATCCCGTTGCTAGCCGCCAGCAGTATTGTGACATTTGCCTCTCTTGCCATTGGAGAATGGGTTACGCCTGTCACCAATCAGCGGCTGGATCGGATTGAGCAAATTCATATCCACCACCGTCCTGATGCAAGTAGTGGGGTGCAATGGCTTCGCGATGGCTACCGCCTGTTTCGCCTGGAGCCTTTGGGACAAAATGATTTCATGGTTACTGTGCTTGAAACGGATGCAAAAGGAGGCTGGCTGAAACGAACGGAAGCCTCCCTTGGCCGTTACGTCAAGGGAACATGGAACCTTTCAGATGTATTCATCAGCAAACCCAACAAAGAGAACAATATCGACTTCAAGCATGAAGACAGGCTCACTATGCTTTCTGCAGTTGGGCCGGATACTGCTGCCCCGCCAAGCCCCAGACACATGCATTCACTTCAACTGTGGCAATACGCCCGAAGCCTGAGCAAGGCCGGGCTTTCATCCACAAACTATGAATTTGCACTCAATCGGAAACTGGCAGCTCCTCTTGCCTCTTTTATTATGGTTCTGCTGGCAATTTCACTTTGCACAGGTTTCGGCAACCGTCTGACCTCACAGGCAGCGGGACTGTTTGTAGCCGTGGCCCTTGGTTTAACGTTTTACATACTGGGCAACGCCAGTGGCCTTCTTTCGGCAGGCGAACGGCTCCCGGCTGCTTTTGCTGCCTGGTTGCCCAACCTGGTGTTTGGGGGACTAACCGGATATCTATTACTGCACCGGGAGGAACATTAACCCGGATTATCCTTCAAGCGTCAGCAGTTTGATAAATTCCTTGTGTAAATGAACATTGGTTGCCAAAATATTTCCCCGGCTCAGGTCTACTGTTGACCCTTCCTGATCAGTAGCCATACCACCCGCTTCCTGGACAAGAATGATGCCGGCTGCAATATCCCATGATTTCAAACCTGACTCCCAATAGGCATCCAGTCGCCCGCAAGCGACATAAGCCAGGTCAAGTGCGGCAGAGCCTCCCCGTCGATAGCCATCACATACCCGAAGACTTGCACTCATTTTGCCGATAAAGGAATCGAGTTGTTCGCGCCGATAGGGCGGCAGGCCCGAGGCAAACAGGGTCTTACTCATTGTATTGCAATTTGAAACGCGCAGGCGCTGCCGATTCAGGAATGCCCCGCCTCCATCCTGTGCTTCAAAGGTTTCGTTGCGCATTGGATCATGAACGACAGCCAGAATCGGTTTGTTCCCTCGCCATACAGCGATTGAAACAGAAAAATGGGGATAACCGTGAATAAAATTGGTTGTTCCATCAAGGGGATCAATATACCATCTGGTGGGAGCACCCATATTAATCTCATCGGACTCTTCAGCAATAATACCATGCTTGGGATAGTGCTTCAGAATCTCTCGGACAATGGCCGCCTGAGCTTTTCGGTCAATATCGGTTACATAATCCCGGTCTTTCTTCTGATCTATTTGAAGCTGATCCCGGTGGTCATAAGCGCGGGCAATGATATCCCCCGCCTTGCGGGCCGCGCGCACTGCTACGTACAACAAAATAATCTCCCAAGGCCTGTAGACATGGATTTAACCCACACCACTTACGAGCAGTACAGGTCAGGAAAGACTACAACTGATCTGCAACATAAAGAAGCGGTGAATTCATGACAACCTGTCCGGACTGTAGTAATGAGCCTTTTTTGTTGCAATACAGAATCTTAGGAGTGCCGCATGCTTGATAAACAGGAGAAACGGATAAACGATTGGGATTGGCCATCCGGCTGATTATCATAGTACAGAGACACCATCTGAAGGGCTGAAGGGGGGTTAAGTTCAGTTCCACAAATCATGGTATGAAAATGATCCCCTGCCAAAATCTGATGTCGCTGGGTCAGGAAAAGATCATTTACAACACCTGCGGCAAGCAGGGTATGAAACACTTCCGAACCGGCAATGGCATAAATGGATTTGAAACCAATCGCAGCGAGGGTATCAACCAGTTCTCTTCCCCCAACGGACAACCCTTCCCCCGCAAAGTGGACCCGTACGCCTTTATTTTCAAGTTGTTTTACACGAACCCGGTCAGCAGCTCTGCCGGTAAAAACATGAAGTTCACGACTCTTATACTTATCCAGTGCCTTCAACGGGATATTCAGGCTGCTGCTCAGGATAGCAATGGCCGGCTGCGCGCTCATACCTTTCTGCAAGCGCCATTCTCTCACATCGGAATAGTCATCTTCCCTGCCCGGAGGCAGGACATCCTGGGCACGGCCATCTGCAAATTGACGGAAATAGCGCGCACTGCTGATGAGAACATCTGCATGAGCCGCCAGCTCCTGATATAAACGCCAGTCTCGAGGGTTGCTTATATCCTGAGGAACCCAGGATGTCCCTATAGTCGGATCAGAAAGAGCGATGCGACCATCCAGGCTGCTTAGAAAATTCCCGTAAACAACAGGAGCTTCGGAACAATTCCCGTACAGGTCGAGCCCCAGATACAAACCTTTTAGCGGAACTTCTTCCTGAGGCTGTGGAAACAATCGGAGAACCTGCTCAGTCACAACCCTTACCTCGAGGATAATGCCTTGATCAACTTGATGGCCGAATCAGGAGGAGTCACCTTGCCACCGAGCAGGATATCCCGGGCAGAAAGGTGTTTGCCATAATATTGCTGATTGAATTCTTCCAGGCTGTTGAGCTTCGCTCCCTCGAGTGCCAGACCGGCAAATAACCCTCGTGACCTGGAATACGATAAGACCTCAGCTTCCAGACTTGTATCAACACCGGCTGCCGCCTTTCTACCAACAGGGCCTGCTGCAACAGAAGCATCAGCTCCAAGTGTAAACTCGCTACTGAGCAAAGCCTCTAGACCCCTTTTGCTTCGTATCACCAGAACAAGATCCGTGGATTGTGCGCCGATTTGCCAACCAACACTGCCGGCACCGATGGAAAAAAAGGCTGGGGGCGACCAGCTGTTTGTCTTTACATTATGTCGGAGAATCACGCCACGCCCGAACTTACCTCCGAAAATGAAACCGGCCTTGATAACGCCGGGGAAAATAGCTATTGCAGACGATTCACGCAACAAGTCTGAAGGAATACCCTTTTCCGGCATGCTTTGAACTTCCTCGATCACCTCTATCGCATCTTTGACCTTCTTCTTTGAATCATCAGCCATGGCCGTCCAGGCCGGCATAAAAAAAGCAAACAATGTGAGAACTATAAAAACACGTTTCACTATTAACCTCCTAAGTCGTTCATACAGAAATTTATACACGGCCAGTGTAGCAGTTTTAATGAGTGATGGGATGCCAATAACGCCATTCATATCTGTTAAGCCAGGCAGACAGCAGTTATGCTTACAGCATGTCAAAAAAACCTGACCTCACCATCAAATTTTGCGGCCTTGATCTGCAAACTCCTCTGGTGCTGCTTTCAGGGTGTGTCGGCTTCGGTAACGAATATACACGAGTGGAAGGTTTCTCCAATGCCGACATCGGCGCGGTTATCCTCAAGGGCACAACACTTGAGCCTCGATCGGGCAACCCTCCACATCGCGTTTATGAGACCCCTTCGGGCATGCTTAATGCCATCGGACTACAAAACCCGGGCTGCTCTTACATCATTAAACAGATTCTACCGGAGCTTCCCCATCATGAAACTCAATTCTGGGCCAACATCAACGGCAGCAGCATTGAAGAATATGTCGAGGTAACCCGCCTTTTTGACGATTCACCTGTTACGGCCATGGAGGTCAATATCTCATGTCCAAACGTCAAGGCAGGTGGCATTCATTTCGGCAGCAATGTGAAAATGAGTGCTCAACTGGTGCAAGCCATGCGAGCGGTAACCAACAAACCATTGATCACAAAACTGTCACCGGCCAATGCCGACATCACGGCCATTGGCAAGGCCTGTATTGAGGCAGGTACAGATGCCTTTTCTCTGATCAATACACTCCCCGGCATGGCCATTGATATTCAGACCAGAAAACCGGTATTGGCCAATATTTCCGGAGGACTTTCCGGACCAGCCATCAAACCTGTTGCCCTCTGGAAAATTTATCAGCTCCGCCAGCTCACAGTAAAACATGATATTCCACTGCTTGGTCAGGGTGGCATTGCGCACGCGACAGATGCCATAGAATTTGCCATTGCCGGCAGTGATACTATCGGCCTCGGCACGGGTCTTTTTTACGATCCACTGTTGCCCGAAAAGATTTTGACGGGTCTCACAAACTACCTCACTGCAAACAGCATGGGTTCTTATGCGAAACTGGTTGGCACCCTGGATATACCTGCATAGGGAGAATTATCACTACGGTTAAGCCACTTGCAAAAGTTGTGAGCGAAAATCTTCTTCCCCGCCCAGGCTTTTATAAGTGGCCCGATTGATGGGTAAATTGGCTTAGACATTGCAATCGGCTCCTTATGTGCCAACATTCTGTCAATCTTTAAGGGGAGCAGTTATTGATGCCTGATATAACAAAGATCAAACCCAAGCGTGTCCTTTCAGGCATGCGTCCAACTGGCCGCCTCCATCTTGGCCATTATCGGGGGGTGTTAACCAACTGGCTGAAACTACAGGAAGAATATGAATGTTTCTTCTTTGCTGCTGACTGGCATGCCCTAACCACCGATTATGCCGACCCGGGTATCATCTCGAAAACCATCTGGGACATGCTGGTAGACTGGTTGGCGGCAGGCATTGATCCGGACAAGGCAACCATCTTTATCCAGTCGGAAGTACAGGAACACGCCGAATTGCACCTGCTTTTCTCCTTTATTACGCCCCTGCCCTGGCTGGAACGCGTTCCAACTTACAAGGATCAGATCGAACAATTGCGTGAAAAGGACCTGGGCACCTATGGCTTTCTCGGCTATCCGCTCTTGCAGGCAGCGGATATCCTTATTTATCAGGCACAGTTTGTGCCGGTCGGGGATGATCAGGTGGCGCACGTGGAATTAACCCGGGAAGTAGCCCGGCGTTTTAACTTCCTCTACCGCAAGCCGGATCAACCTCTGTTTCCAGAACCAAAGGAATTGCTCATGCCGGAAGGTAAGTTGCCGGGACTGGACGGGCGCAAGATGAGTAAATCTTACAAAAACACCATTGAACTGGCAGAAGATTGGAAGGTAACCGAAAAAAAGGTACGCACCATGCCAACAGATCCTGCACGCATCAAACGCAACGATCCGGGTACACCTGAAAAGTGTCCCGTTTGGGGATATCATAAAATCTACTCCAGCGAAGATGAGCAGGACTGGGTTCAGGATGGATGTAAAAGCGCTGGCATGGGCTGCCTGGAATGTAAGCAGGTATTGCTCAATCATATGGAGGCCGAGCTTGAACCCGTGCGCCAGCGGCGCGCTGATATCCTGAAACATAAGGATGATTTGCGCGATATCGTGCGTGCCGGAAATGCCCGGGCCAGAATCGAAGCAGCCAGAACTATGGAAAAGGTTCGACGTACACTGAAAATGGGTTATAGAGTATAATATTTACTCATGCCTGAATCAGCTTCCCTGCTTACTTCTGCGCCGGTATCGGTAAAATCTTCCGATAACAATCAGTTGCCGCCGGTACAACTGGATGCCTTCGAAGGCCCTCTGGATATACTTCTGCATATGATTCGCAGCCAGGAAATGGAGATATTCGACATCCCAATTGCTCAATTGACAGGCCAGTACCTTAAGATACTTGAGGAGCAAAACCATCTTAACCTGGATATTGCCGGCGACTATCTTGTCATGGCCAGCACCCTGATGCAGTTAAAAAGCAAACTGTTACTTCCACGGCCTGAACTTGATGATCAGGGTGAGGAAATTGACCCACGCGCTGAACTGGTAGCGCAATTGCTGGCCTACGAACAATATCGCCTGCTGGCTGAGAAGATCGGAGACCTGCCCAGAATCGGGCGTAATGTTTTTACCCGAGCATCATTTCCCGAGGCGGATCTGGTTGAAAGAGCACCGCCCGAGGCGGATCTGGATGCCCTGCTGGTCGCCTTCCGGAATGTGCTCAAACGAGTCGGCGGCAAAATGGAACATCGTGTCTTTATGGATACCATGAGTGTGCGTGAACAGATGGGCATGGTTCTGGAACGACTGGGCCATGGAGGAGTGAGTTTTGAGGACTTGTTACTGGAGCAACCCGGCCGGGAGCCCCTGGTTACAACGTTTCTGGCTGTTCTCGAACTTTGGAGGGAAAAGTTGCTTACGCTGGTTCAGAGCAACTGTTACGACAGCATCAGTCTACTCCCGATAAAAACATCAGGATGAGCATTCTTCACCGGATTGAGGCCTTGTTACTTGCCAGCGATGAGCCTCTGACCGAAAGTAAGCTTCAGAAGCTTTTGCCTGATATTGATAGCAGAGAAGTAACAATGGCCTTGAGTGAACTTCAGCTGCATTATCATGGACGCGGTATCAGGATCGAAAATATCAATGGCGGCTGGCAGTTCCGAACTGCTCCCGAATATGGCGACCTGATCAGACAACTTTGGGCGATGCGGCCAGCCCGACTATCAAGATCCATGCTAGAAACACTCGCTATCATTGCCTATCGGCAACCGACAACCCGGGCCGAGGTTGAAGATTTACGCGGTGTAAAAATATCCAGCACCATGTTGCTGACATTGCAGGAACGAGGCTGGGTTCAGGTTTTGGGCCGTAAGGAAGTTCCGGGACGTCCACACCTTTATGGTACAGGGAAAAAGTTCCTGATCGACTTCGGATTGAAGTCATTACAGGATCTCCCTGATTCCAGCCAACTCATGGACGAGGATGAAATCCGCCAAACCGTCGAGGAAAATACCGAGCATGAGGCAGAACACGAAACCAATGTCCCGCAAACAACCGCAAGCCAAGCCTAAGCCTGTTACAAACCGTGGCGAACGTATCAATCGCTACCTGGCTACCTGCGGCCTGTGTTCTCGTCGCGAAGCGGACCGCTGGATTCTGGCGGGACGCGTTAAGGTTAATGGAAGTATTGTGGATGCACCGGGCATCAGCATCAAAGCCGGAGATAAAGTAGAGGTAGATGGTAAAGAAGTTGAACCCCTCACCAAATTAACTTACATCGCCTACAACAAACCCAGAGGTCTGCTTTGCAGCCGCAAAGACGCAAAGAGTCGCTCCTTAATTTATGAACATCTGGATGTGGCTCCAAATGTACAGTCCATAGGGCGTCTCGATATGGATAGTGAGGGACTTCTTCTACTCACAAATGATGGCAAACTGGCCAGAGCCCTGACCCGTCCGGGCTCTCTTCTGCCACGAACTTACCGCGTACGTTTGACCGGAAAAGTAAGTCTTGAGGCTCTGGGAACGCTGCGGGAAGGTGGTGTGGATATTGGCAAGGGAGAACGTAGCGAGCCCTGGGATGTGATCGTCGACTCGGAAACATCCGGACATACATGGTTGACAATCAGCTTGCGAAGAGGCCGCTGGCGTGAGGTTCGCCGCACCCTTGATGCGCACGGACATCAGGTTCGCCGCCTGATCCGCGTTCGTTTCGGCTCGGTTAAACTGGGAGATCTTGCCTCCGGAAAAACACGTAAATTAAGAGAAACAGAATTAATTAAGCTCAAGCTTTACTTAAAGTAACTTTTTATATATGTGTTGTATCTAATTGAATTACAATAAGAATAATGAAAGGCTAATTCTTAATCGCATCTATGATCTGTTATTTAAAGCCTATGAGCCTCAACACTGGTGGCCAGCCGAAACATCCTTCGAGGTTATGGTCGGTGCGGTACTCACCCAGAACACTGCTTGGCGAAATGTTGAGGCTGCTATTGCCAACCTCGCCGAAGGTCGTGCGCTTGAACCTGAGCTGGTGATGGCCATGCCCGAGAAAAAGCTGGCCGAGCTGATCCATCCGGCAGGTTATTTTCGCATCAAGGCAAAACGGCTACGAGCCTTCTGTGCATTCTACCTCGAACATGGCCAATGGAAAGGGCTCAATACTCTGCCTACAGCAAGTTTGCGTACTAAACTACTCACAGTGCATGGTGTAGGCCCGGAGACAGCCGATTCCATCTTGCTCTACGCCTTTGACAGACCTGTCTTTATCATTGATGCCTATACGAAACGAATATTTCAACGACTGGGTGTTCTCCTTCCAGACATGAGCTATGAGGAAGCGCAACATCATTTCCACGAACGCCTGACTGCCGAAGCCTCCCTGTTTAATGAATACCACGCCCTGATAGTCGAACATGCCAAACGCTACTGCCTAATAAAACCTGCCTGTGCCGAATGTCCCCTGTTAATCCTCTGCCGCGCAAAGCTAATTTGACCTCCCTGGGCCGGATCAATTGACAACGGTCGTTATAGAGGCGCGTTCACTGCTGGAAAGGCTCACTGATGTTTCAAAGTCCATGCCGGCAGCAGAGCTCTAAGCTTTGAAAATATTGGTACTAATCCGTCATGCCAAATCAGACTGGAGTGATTTCAGCGCCGCAGATTTTGACCGTGACCTCAATGCCCGTGGCAAACATGATGCGCCCGTGATGGGACAACGACTGGCAGCACGAGGCATTCAAGCTGATGCCTTTATGGTCAGCTCTGCCTGCAGAGCAAAGGCTACGGCCAGGCTTATTATTCCAGCCCTTAGCTTTCCCGAAACGGATATTCAATGGAAAAACAAATTGTATCTGGCCAGCCCATCCACCATGAAGTCTCTAATTCGACGAGCAGCAGAACATGCTCAGACCCTGGTCCTGCTGGCACATAATCCGGGCCTCACCGAATTGGCTAAGCAGCTGACAGGAACACATATAACAAATATTCCGACCTGTGGGGTCGTCACACTTGAACTACCCATCCAGCACTGGA
>JBHHTX010000067.1:0-9103 GCA_046753585.1 Mariprofundaceae bacterium | reverse complement strand
GTTTCTACTCAATCAATATTATTCGACGAAATCTCTGGACATCATGCCCGGAGAAATATTCAGTTCTATTAAACCGGTCCTGACTGCGATCAAAAACCAACTTGAAAGGACAGAGCAAAAGGACATTATCTGCCGTTCGGAGCCTCCGGCCTCCGGCAAACAGCCTGGAAGAAATCAGTGAGGAGAAGATAGAGTCCAGTCTATTGTGCGATACAATCAATCCGGAACGCTTCAGTCTTGAATGAAGTTGCTTGCTTACGGGGCATCATCAGTTGTTGAACCAATCCCAGCTTATTGGGGAGCTATAGCCTGATATGAAAAAGCCAGTACACCTGTTCAGTTATGATTCACCCTTGGGTGGTATCGGGTTACATGTTCAGAATGGCATTTGCCGCCGGGTGTTTCTACAGGAAACTGATGCGCCACCGTGCCCCTCACATCTTCAGCTTACACTCTGGCTGGATGCATATTTTTCTCTTCCTGGCTTTCGGGAAAGGCCAAGACTTGGCCGGGCGGCCAACCGTTTTCAGTCCCGTATGCGAAAAAAACTGATGGGTATTCCACCAGGGCAAACCTTGAGCTATGGCCAGCTTGCCAAAAGAGTCGGCAGCAAACCCCGGGCTATTGGTCAGGCACTGGGCGCGAATCCGCTGCCGATTCTAGTACCCTGCCACCGTGTGGTAGCCAAAAACGGGATTGGCGGCTTTACCTGCGGGGAAGAATGGAAGAGAAGGTTACTACAGTGGGAGGGTGCTATTCTGCTTTGAAGTCCCTGAATGGAACTTCAATTGAACCACTGACTTCGATGACAAGATGGCTCTCACCGACAGATAAAGCCGGTTGCGCCTTTTCCGCTGTCATAGACATAGCCCTGAAAGGTGCGGGGCGGGGCAGTTTCGGGCTACTGGTGCGCAGATTTATGATGCGGAATGTTGAGGCATCAAGCGCCCCGGCAACCAGCCTGGCCTTGGCCCGAAATCCTGAAATCGCCTGCAAACGCAGCCGGTTTGCCGCCTTACGCCTGGCTTTGCTGCTCACGCCATACTGAATGCCCTGCAGTTCCACACCAATGGATTCGATATCACCCAGCCATGCGGCAACAGCATCAAGGTCTTCACTTACAATCTGCCCGGTCTGAGTCAGGCGCCAGCCTGTTCGAATTCTGCGTTTATAATCACGAACTTCTTCCATTCTTCGACCGGTTGTAGAGACCTTCAGTTTTTCACGCCTAAGTCTCTTTAGGATTTGTTTGCTTTTCCGATTTACCTGTTGCCGTAACTTATCAGCGTTGTTTCCTTCTGCCGAAATCCGGAAGGTGACAATGAGCTCGTCATTGGCAAGCCAGGACTCCGCCTGTGCCGACAGTGACACCTTCGTACCTTTGGGTTCTTCGGCTGCATAAGCTGAAATGGCCAGCCCGCAACAGAGGGATATCAAAATAAAAAATCGCATGGGCTATCTTATACCCGGGCAATGCCGGGCAGCAAGATATTCTCTCCGTGAACTAACACAGCATCTGGGCTAATCTTTGCTCATGCAGACTGTTACTATCATTGGCGCAGGCCTGGCGGGTTCCGAGGCTGCCTGGCAACTGGCCAGGCATGGTGTATCCGTGCGTTTACACGAGATGCGGCCAGCCAAACTTACTCCGGCACACCAGACAGGCAAATGTGCCGAGCTTGTCTGCTCCAATTCCTTCCGTGCCGACCATCTTGAAAATGCCGTGGGCCTTTTGCATGAGGAGATGCGCCGGCTGGATTCCCTCATTATGCAATGCGCGGACGAAGCGCGCCTTCCTGCCGGCGGGGCACTGGCTGTGGATCGTGAGTTGTTCTCGGAAACAGTAAGCCGGCATTTGCATGCATTGGCAGAAATTGAATTTGTTGAAGGTGAGGTGACAGAGATTCCCGCTAAAGGCCCGGTGTTGATCGCAACCGGGCCTCTGACCTCGGATGCTTTGCACGGGAAAATCAGGGAATTGACCGGTGAAGACGGGCTGAGCTTCTTTGATGCGATTGCCCCGGTGGTGGATGCTGAAACCGTCAATATGGATATCGCCTACTGGAAATCACGTTATGACAAGAATGTTTCGGAAGGAAGCCTCGGCGATTATTTGAATTGCCCGATGGACGAGCAGCAATATAAAGACTTCATAGAGGCACTCATCGCCTCTGAAAAAGTTGAATTTAAGGAATTTGAGAATGTGCCCTTTTTTGAGGGATGCATGCCGATTGAGGTGATGGCGGAAAGGGGCCTGGATACACTGCGTTTCGGGCCAATGAAACCGGTTGGCCTGAAACACCCTGTTAGCGGCAAGCATTTTCATGCCGTGGTTCAACTCCGGCAGGACAACCGTCGGGGCAGCCTTCTGAACATTGTCGGTTTCCAGACCAAGATGAAATATGGTGAGCAACAACGTGTATTCCGCATGATTCCAGGTCTGGAGGCAGCCGAATTTTTTCGTCTGGGATCACTGCATCGGAACACGTTTATCAAATCTCCCGCTTTACTGGACTCGTGCCTGCGCTTCAAAAAACAACCAAGAATTCTCTTTGCCGGCCAAATCACCGGTGTAGAAGGATATGTGGAATCGGCGGCTATGGGTCTTATGGCCGGGCGTTTTCTGGCTGATATAATTAACGGAAACTCCCCTGTTCCACCACCGGATACGACTGCGCACGGAGCATTGCTGGCGCATGTTTCAGGTGCAAGAGCAGAGGATTTTCAGCCGATGAATATCAATTTTGGTCTGCTGCCTCCGGGCCCTAAACGAGAAGGTAAGCAAAGATTTTCCAGACGGGAGCGCCGCCAGAAGGTTTCCGAGCAGGCGTTGATCGCATTGAACAGCTACATTTCAACCGGGACTTCCGATAAGCCGGGAAAACGACAGATGGAAGGGGTGCAATAGATGAAAACCAAGGCTGTTAAGTTGCAAGAGGCTTAGTCGTTGATTCGTAAAGATCAGATTCGGAAATGGATTGATAATACAAATTATCTTCCAGCCAGGATTTTTGCTTTCACTATTCAATCCTTGATTGTTATATCCCTTGTGACATTTTCAATTGATACCCTGCCAGACCTGTCAACTGAAACCAAAGAGCTACTGTATATGATAGAGGCCATTACGGTAGCTATCTTTACGTTTGAATATGTCCTGCGAGTCATGGTCGCTGAGAATAAAACCCGATTTATATTCAGTTTTTATGGTATGGTGGATTTGGCTGCAATCCTTCCGTTTTATATTGCATCAGGCCTTGATCTGCGTGCTGTCAGGGTGTTCAGACTGCTTCGTCTGGTACGTATTCTAAAGTTATTCAAGTACAACCAGGCTATAAGGAGATTCCATCGAGCTCTGGTCATAGCAAAAGAGGAGCTTATTCTGTTTGGGTTTGTGGCCTTGATCATGCTCTATTTATCCGCTGTCGGGATTTACTACTTTGAGAATGCAGCCCAACCGGAACAGTTTAAATCAGTTTTTCATAGCCTGTGGTGGGCTGTTACAACCCTCACAACGGTTGGCTACGGAGATATGTCTCCGATTACAGCCGGGGGCAAGATTTTTACATTCTTTATTCTTACAATCGGCCTGGGAATTGTTGCTGTACCAACTGGACTGGTTGCATCTGCACTTTCGCAAGCACGGGAAGAAGATGCAAAGAAATAATATATTCCAGCAAATACTTTGGTCGATAGCGAACATTCCTCAGCATTGAGTATGAAACCTAAACAAATATTTCTCTTCGCCGCTCTGCTGTTGACGGCTTGTGGAGACAATAACATTAACATTCCGTCTGAGGAGGCACACCATATCGGTGAGTTGATTTTCCAGAATGAGTGTGCAGGTAAAGAGGCTTGTTTGACCTCCTGGAATAAAGGGGAGGAGTTTGCCTCTCTGGGTATCGGTCATTTCATCTGGTATCCCCAGGGGTATTCCGGGCCATTTGAAGAGAGTTTTCCCAAACTGTTGCGATATATGTACGAAAAGGGAGTACAGCTTCCGGACTGGCTTGCCTTTGAATCGGATGCAGATCCTCCCTGGCAAACACGACAAGCATTTATGGCCGCGCAGAAAAGCCTTAAAATGATCGAATTGCGCCATTTCCTGGCGGAAACAAAGTCATTTCAGGCAGAATTTCTAGTAAATCGTCTGAAAACCGCTTTGCCAAAAATGCTGGATAGCGCCCCGGAGCCAAGCCGAGCCCACATTCGCACCCAGTTTTATCGTCTGGCCAATTCCACGATGGGTAGCTACGTGCTGGTAGATTATGTGAACTTCAAGGGAGAAGGCGTGAAGCCTGACGAACGATATCATGGAAAGGGGTGGGGACTGCTTCAGGTACTGGAACACATGCGGGGTAAAGCTACGGGAGATGTGGTTCTGCAGGAGTTTGCCAAAGCTGCCTCCTTCATACTGACCCGCAGGGTTCAGCTTTCACCTCCTGCACGCAATGAACAACGATGGTTGGCAGGCTGGAAGAAGCGCGTTAATACCTATAACAGCATAACCCTGTCCGAAATTCATCAGAAACCGTCTTGATCCGGAATGCTCTGTAAGCTCGTTTCAGTGATGCATTTCCGATCCCCCTCCTGACGGGTATAGTTCCAGACTATACGAGCTGATAAGGAGCACTATATGGCAGACAAGCCCTGGGGCGGCAGGTTTGAGGAAGGCACAGATAAGCTTGTGGAAGACTTTACCGCTTCCATCGATATTGATCGCCGCATGTATGCCGAAGATATCAGGGGTTCCAGGGCTCATGCCCGTATGCTTGCAAAACAGGGCATTATTTCCGAGGCATCATTCCAGCGTATAGCAAAAGGCCTGGACGAAATCGAAACTGAAATCGATCAGGACACATTCGCCTTTTTGCCCGAACTGGAAGATGTGCATATGAATATCGAAAGCAGGCTCATTAACCGCATTGGTGAAGATGGCAAGAAGCTACACACGGCCCGTTCCCGTAATGATCAGGTCGCTACCGATCTGCGCCTGCACCTTCGCCAGCGTATTGACACCCTGGCTACTCGTATTCGCACTCTCCAGTGCGTATTGGTTAAACTGGCCGAGGCCCATGCCGAAACGATCATGCCGGGGTTTACCCACTTGCAAATTGCCCAGCCGATAACGCTTGGTCATCATTTACTGGCCTATGTAGAAATGCTGGATCGAGATGCAGGCCGCTTTCTCGATGCTGGCAAGAGAATGAATGAATGCCCTCTCGGCGCCGCAGCCATGGCCGGAACCACCTTCCCTGTTAACAGGGAGATGACGGCTGATGAGTTGGGCTTTGACAGGCCATGTGCCAATTCAATCGATGCTGTTGCCTCGCGAGATTTCCTGCTTGAGATCATTGCTGCAGCATCCACTTGTGCCGTGCATTTGTCGCGCCTGTCTGAAGAACTGGTTGCATGGAATTCCCAGCAGTTTGGGTTTGTCGAATTACCTGATGCCTTTTGCACGGGAAGTTCCATCATGCCGCAAAAGAAAAATCCGGATGTTCCTGAACTGGTTCGGGGTAAAACCGGTGGCATCATTGGCGGACTTGTGGCCATGCTGACGATTATCAAGGGGTTGCCGCTGGCCTACAACAGGGATTTACAGGAGGATAAGGTTGTGGCCTTTGCCCCTCTGGATAATCTCGAGGATTGTCTGGCAGCCTTTGCCGCAATGCTTCCGGGCATTAAGGTAAACAAGAAAGGTATGTATGATGCAGCCAGCGGTGGTTTTTCAACTGCTACAGATCTGGCCGATCACCTGGTGCGTGCCGGTGTCGGGTTTCGTGATGCACATGAAATAGTGGGTAAGGCTGTTGCGCATTGCGTGCATCATGGAAGCAGGCTTGAAGAGCTGACAGAAGCTGACTGTGCCTCAATTGACACCCGCCTGAAAATGGCAATGGTTGCCTCTTTATCTGTTGAGGCTTGCGTGAAAGCCCGGAACCACTTTGGTGGCACTGCACCGGATCAGGTTAGAAGCCAGTGTTTGTACTGGCACAAACGTATGGAGTTATAAATGAAGAAGGCTTTATCTGTCTCTGTTTTTCTTTGTATAGCACTGGTATTGGTAGCGTGTGGCCGCAAGGAGCCACCACAGCTTACTGCTGAAACTCCGCCGCCGGAAATCGCCTCGCTCAAGCATGAGATTGTTACCAATAATCTGGCATTTGATATTCGACTGGAGGGCGGATCGGAAGGTGTTGGCTATCAGATCGACAGGGCGGAGATTGATCCCCACTGCAACTGTCCGGGTTTCTGGAGACGTTATTTTGAGCAACCTCCCAGCCTCAAGGTTGCCGGTGAAAACATGCGAAAGCTGGTTAGCCTGAGAGGGGGAAGAGTAGAGTATGCCTTCCGCCTCAGGGCAGTTGACGGCCTGGGCAGGCTCTCTGCCTGGAGCAAGACTATTCGGGCTAAATCCGCACCACAATGAGCCTTGCTCAGCCCCGGCTCAATAGCCTTGGCCCCTATCCTTTTGAACGTCTGAGCAAACTGCTGGCAGATAGCGTTCCGGATTCGCGGCTTGATCATATTGATGCAGGCGCAGGTGAGCCAAGATTACCCCCTCCCGAATTTACCCGGGAAGTCCTGCTTGAAAACATAGGCGGATTTTCACGCTATCCGCCGACACGTGGCTCGCAGATTTTACGGGAAAGCATCTGTAGATGGTTACAGCGTCGCTATGGTTTGAAATACATTGATGCGGAAACCCAGGTGCTTTCTGCCAATGGTACGCGTGAGGCTCTGTATTCCGTTGCACATGCCCTGATTGACCCGGAAGCCGATCCTAAACCGTATGTCCTCATGCCCAATCCGATGTATCAGATTTATCTTGGTGCGGCAGTAATAGCCGGTGCAAGGCCATTCTTTTTGACTTGCGGACCGGAACATCATTTTGAACCGAGACTTGAGGATGTTCCGGACGAGGTATGGGATCGAACCGCTATGGTTTATGTCTGTTCACCATCGAATCCAACCGGCTGGATAGCAGACCGGAACTATTATGCCGGACTTTTACAGCGGGCCGATCATTATGATTTTGTTGTTTGCGCCGATGAATGTTATTCGGAAATATATTGGAACGAGCCTCCAGCCGGCTTATTGCAAATAGCTGAGCAATTGGGCAGAAAAGACTACGGGCGTTGCCTTGTCTTTAATTCCCTGTCCAAGCGTTCGGCCCTGCCAGGCATGAGATCCGGGTTTATTGCCGGAGATGCCTCGCTGATTGGCCAGTTCGCCAGACTCAGAAGCTATGCAGGCCCGGCGACACCCTTACCATTGCAGATGTTGGCCGCCCACGCCTGGGAGGATGAAACCCATGTGGTAACGAACCGGCAATGTTTCCGACAAAGCCTGCAAGCCTTTGACGAGGTTTACAGTCAAGGTTCGGCAACCTGTACGATTCCGGCCGGAGGATTCTTTATCTGGCTGGCAGTTGAAAATGGCGAAGCCTTTGCTGTGGCGGCCTATGAGCAGCAGTCTGTCACCATTCTGCCGGGCAAATATCTAGCCGCAGACGATCCGTCTGGCAGCAATCCCGGCGAGGGTTTTGTCCGTATTGCCCTTGTCGATGGCCCCGAAAAGGCTGCGGAGCTTGCCAGCAGACTCAAAAAGATCAGGCTTTAGATATGAAGATACCTGCCAATATCAAGGCTGAACTCCGGCGGCGGGCGAGTTCTGACGGTACATTGAATTGCTACATTTATGATGTGGAAAACATGCGTCGGAAAATCAGATCTCTTCAGAAAATCATGCCGGCAGGTGTTGAAGTTTTCTATGCCATGAAGGCCAACCCGCACCCCGCCTTCCTGACTGCGGCAGCCGAGGCTGGTGCCGTCGGTATAGAGATCGCCAGTCTTGGAGAAGCTGAAAAGGCGATAAAAGCGGGCTTCAAACCCGATCAGCTTATCTACACAGGGCCCGGTAAATCGCCGGAGGAATTACGCTGGAGCGTGGAGCATGGCGTGCGTACCGTGCATATCGAATCCCTGCTTGAGGCACATCGCTTAAATACTATCTGTGCGGAAACGGGACAAAAACAGGACATATTACTGCGTATCAACGTTAATTTTGATATTCACGAGGCGCAAACCACCTTTTCAGGAGGTTCGAAGAAATTCGGTGTAGATGAGGAAAAGCTGGATGACATATTACCTGATATTCTAGGGCTCAATCATCTGAATTTCCGGGGCCTGCATGTGTATGCGGCCAGTGGTGTGTTAAATGTTGATGATCTGCTCAAAAATTGTGAGTTGGTATTTGACCTGACCAGAAAGATCGAGGCAGGTTTCACAGGAGTCATATGCGATATCGTCGATTTCGGTGGTGGTTTTGGCATTGATTATCTGGAATCGGGAAATGATTTTGATCCGCAGGCCTATGCCGATGGTTTAAAGAAAATGATCGGGGAATATGGCTTTCAAGGGCGACACTTTGTTCTGGAACTGGGCCGGTATCTGGCCGCAGATTCCGGTTGGTTCTGCTCCGAGATTCTGGATATCAAGGAATCACGCGGCAAAAAACAGATCATTTGTGCCGGCGGCATCAACCATTTTCGTCGTCCGGCAGCTTTAGCGATCAACCATCCTGTAGCCATTATCCGCACGCATCGCGACAGACTTTTTTCTTCTCAGGAGTTCGTTCAAAACGAATCAGTCTATTTTGGTGGCCCGCTATGCACCGGAGCAGACAAGCTGGCCAATGATGTATCTGTTGAAGCAGCGGATGTGGGAGATATTGCCGTCTTCGGCTATGCCGGCGCTTATGGTTTAACCATGTCCAATATAGAGTTTCTCAGCCATACCAGGCCGGCGGAGATCGTCCTCGATTCGTAACGGTTCAGATCACCACTGATTTTCCTGACAGCTCTTTTTTACCGCAGAGGCTTACAGGGTGGGTCTGAGTCCAACGATAAACCTGAAAAGAACACACACTCCCCGATTTCTTTTTTATTATATTGGATTGTTAGACCTGAGCCTTTTTATTTGTACATGTTGAATGGCTTTATGCAGGCCCAACGACCGCAGTGAGCGTTGGAAAAACACAGCGGGCTATATTAGGGCCTGTTCACACTAATTCTGACCGAAGCGCTGCTGCCCCAAATAAG
>JBHHTX010000066.1:0-9152 GCA_046753585.1 Mariprofundaceae bacterium | reverse complement strand
TCACGGATGTTTGCTAGGAATTTATTTCCCAGCCCTTCACCTTTGGAGGCACCGGCAACAAGTCCTGCGATATCCACAAACTCAACAGTTGCATGTTGCACACGTTGTGGCTGCACGATTTCGGTCAGGCGATCCAGTCGCGGGTCAGGGATGGGTACAACCCCGACATTTGGATCAATCGTACAAAAGGGGTAGTTGGATGCTTCAGCACC
The DNA here is from genome assembly GCA_046753585.1 of Mariprofundaceae bacterium. Taxonomy (GTDB): domain Bacteria; phylum Pseudomonadota; class Zetaproteobacteria; order Mariprofundales; family Mariprofundaceae; genus CAYLYU01. Next base: position 8,940 of record JBHHTX010000066.1, on the reverse strand, counting down.
ACCTCCTGCAAGTGCGTTAAACAGGGTGGATTTGCCCACGTTGGGCAGGCCGACGATACCGATGGCCAGAGCCATCAGCTTTCCCTCTCGGATATTTTTTCTTCATGGAGGCATAAATGAATCCTGTTTGCGGCCATGGATAAATCTCCTGTCAGAATCAGGGGCAGGTTTTCGAGCAGACAGGAAAAGACCTTGTCTTCCACAGCTTTCTCTGCCGGAGTTTGATGGCCGAGAACCCAGGATGTGACATCACCCTGTTCAGGTCTGCCGATTCCAATTTTAATGCGTGCATACTCCGGGTCAGCAAGGTGCTGATTTAATGATTTGACCCCGTTGTGGCCACCATGTCCGCCACCGCGTTTGATACGAAGCTTCATTCCCGGCAGATCCAGATCATCATATACAACGTAGATATCACTCGTGGGAATACGGTAGAAATTACTCAGAGCGGCAACCGATTTACCGCTCATATTCATATATGTCCGGGGTTTTGCCAGTAGAACCTTTGAACCATGAGTACACCAGCTGGCAACATCTGCGTAAAAGCGCGAGTTTGTGGAAAAACCAAGTCCCATGCGGTCAGCAAGCATATCAAGAAAGCGGTAACCGACGTTATGTCGGTGATCCAGATACTGCTTACCAGGATTTCCCAGACCGATGATCAATTGCAAGGAAATACAGCCCGAACTATTCCTGAAGGGTTTGGGTTATGCCTGCTCTCGAATTGCAAAAGACTTGGCCAATAAAAGTGTCAGGATCTCGTGCTCTATTCGGTAGCCTCTTTTTCCTCTTCTGCTGCTGTAAGCTCTTCCTCATCTGTTTCCGGTGCCTCCTCTACAGTCGGTGCCAGAATGGTCAAAACGGTGAAATTAGTATCATGGGGAATCTCAACGCCATCAGGAAGGGAAATATCCTCTACATGGACAACATCGCCAATATCCATACTGGAGCAGTCAATTTCGATGCTGTCAGGAATAAGGTCAGCCCGGCAGACAACCTCAAGGGTATGCCGAATGCTATCAAAGAAGCCGCCTTTTATAGCGCCAGGGCACTTTTCATGGCCCACGGTAACAACGGGAACTTCAATGTGTACGGTATCCTTGGATGAGACCCGGTGAAAATCGATGTGCACGGCATTGTCAGTAAGAGGGTCCCACTGGATATCTTTCACCAGGGCGGTGTTTTTCCCGGATGCACCTTTAATCTTCAGTTCTAGCAAGGAGGTGTGGAACCCTGCATCCTCAATCAGCTTGGAAAGCGAAAGAGAGTCTATGCTCAGAGACACTTCTGGTTTGCTTCCCCCGTACAAGATGCCGGGTAATTTCCCGTCACGGCGCAAACGGCGTGCGTTGCCTTTGCCCTTCTGTTCTCGAACCTCAGCTTCCAGAGTATAGCTGCTCATCATTTCCTCCTAAAATCAAAAGTACGTAATGCTGCGGCATCACACACTTGCCATTCGTTACTATAAATTAGATATCCCGTTTTTTGGGCGCGCAATGATGCAATGCCTTTCCTAATTAAACAAGCTGCTGACTGAACGTTCTGAGTAAATACGATTGATGGTCTCGCCAACAAGACCGGCAACGGAAAGAATGCGAACCTTTCCGGTCGTGGTAATTTTTTCAGGCAAGGCAATCGTATTGGTAACCACCAGTTCACTCAGCCTTGAATTTGCCAGGTTTTCGGCGGCTGCACCAGAGAGCACACCATGAGTGGCATAAGCCGAAACCTTGCTGGCACCACGTTCCATCAAGGCATCTACAGCACTACACAAGGTGCCGGCGGTGTCAACCATATCATCCACCAGAATACAGTGCATATTTTCAATCTCACCAATAATATTCATTACCTTGGCTTCGTTTGGTGCCGGACGGCGTTTGTCCACAATGGCCATCGGCACATGCAAACGTTTGGCTAACTCACGTGCACGCACCACGCCGCCAACATCCGGAGACACGATTACAGTACTATCCAGTTGTTGTTTACGAATATCCTCCAGAAATACTGGTGTTGCATAAATATGATCCACAGGAATATTGAAAAAACCCTGAATCTGACCCGCATGCAGATCCATGGTTAAAATACGGGTAGCTCCGGCCATGGTCAGAAGGTCAGCAACGAGCTTGGCCGAAATTGGTGTTCGGCCAGCAGTTTTCCTGTCTTGTCTGGCATATCCGAAATAAGGCATAACCGCACAGATGTGACGGGCTGAGGCCCGTTTAGCTGCGTCAATAAAGATTAACAGCTCCATCAAGTTGTCGTTGGCGGGGCTGGAACTGCTTTGAATGAAAAAGGCATCCAGACCTCGAATAGACTCCTGGATTTGCATGAAAATTTCACCATCCGAAAAGCGCTGGATGTAGATGCCACCAAAAGGCATGCTCAAATAGTCGCTTACCTCCTGGGCAAGCTCCGGGATTGAAGTGCCGGGAAACAGGCGCATTCTTTTTTGTAGCATAGGATCGGTGCTCCTAATAGTTGCCATGATTCAAACTTTTTTTAATAAACCTTTCAGCTGCCCTGTTCATGTCAGCTGACCTGATAGAGTGGCTGGGGCGGCAGGATTCGAACCTGCGCATGCCGATACCAAAAACCGGTGCCTTACCACTTGGCTACGCCCCAATTTTGCCCATTCATGCTGCTTTCATGGGATGCAAATCCAGCAGGCTTCCAATATGTGTCCAGGATGCCAGCCCCTTTGATTTGAGATCCTCGGCCAGAGACGATGCTTTGCTGCGTGATGGAAAAAGACCCACGCACGTTGAACCGCTGCCGCTCATCCATGAAGTCCCCTCCGAGACACGCATGACACAAAGTAGATGACCAATTGCGGGGCAAATGCTGGTTGCAGCAACCTCCAAATCGTTACAGCCTAACCGGTCAACGCATACATTGGAATTTGAATGGTTGCGAATCATATCCAGCTGCTTATTTTGGGTCAATTCAATCAACGTATCATGATGACGAAAAACATCCATAGTGGAAACTCCCTTCCCCGGATAGGCAAGCAGAACATAACCTTTTGGCAGGGAATGGCTCAAGGGTAGCAGGCGCTCACCTGTGCCGCTGGCGATACTGGCACGTCCAAACAGGAAACAGGGGATATCAGCACCAAAGGGAATTGAAAAATCTATTAACTCTTTGGTGGATAGGGAAAGTTTCCACAGGTCATTTGCTGCCATTATGGCTGTTGCGGCATCACTGGATCCCCCACCCAGACCAGCCTTTTCCGGCAAGTGTTTCGAAATGACTACATGCATACCCTGACGGATGCCATAGGTTTTGCGCAGAGCATCAAGCACGACGTAAACGAGATTGCCTGGTCCCGAGAGATGGCTTCGGGAACAGGAAACAGACAACTTTTGGTCAATGTTAAACTCCAGCCGGTCAGCAATATCCACGTAGGCGAAGCTTGTATCAAGAAGGTGATAGCCGTCCGGCCTCTTGCCATCAACCTGAAGGTGCAGGTTGATTTTGGCTGGCGCTGGCAGAACGAGATCAGTCATCAACCGTCAGGATAGCTGTTTTTCCAAGAGTTGCATCCGTAATTCGTAGCTGGTTTCTGTTTTGTATCCACTTTACTTTAAGCAGGCTATCCATTCGTTTTCCCGTCCATCTGTTTTTAGCGGTGACAGCAAAACCCGAAGGCGTCTGGCCAGCTAGAAAGAGAGAGATATCATTTGGCTGCAATGAAATGCCGAAGGAGGCGAGATCCTTCAGGTCTATATTTTTCCATGAGGTAAAGGCAGCCTGATTGTCACGTAAGTGCATCTGATTTTTTTGCCAGTGCAACTCAATGATGCGTCCGGTTGCAGCATGAGTCAGACGTAACTTGCCCGAATCCCTATCTGTTGAGTGCCAGTTTACCAGGACCTGCCAGCGTCGTGCAGGCTCAATGACGATCAGTCGGCCTGTAAACTCTGTCAAGGTTTGAGTCCTTATTTCCGGAGATTGCTTGGCGCAAGCGGCAAGAACCCCGACAAGAACTATTCGAAATATTATTTTCCAAAATCGACTGGTTGTTATCATAATCCCGTTGATATTTTTTCACGCAATTTATCAGCTTTTTTGTGACCAGTCGTAATGGCTTTATTCCAGGCTCTACGAGCCGCCTCAATATCACCGGTTTTCCATAACATATCGCCCAAATGCTCAAACATGACCGGGTCATCTGATAGTTCTTCCAGCGCCTTTTGTTGTAGTTCGAGGGCTTTTGCGTACTCTTGCCGCTGAAAATATACCCAGGCAAGAGAATCGAGATAATACGGATCTTTCGGCCTCTGTTTCAGTGCTCGTCTGATCAGTTTTTCTGCTTCATCGAGCTGAATACCACGTTCTGCAAACAGATATCCGAGAAAGTTCAAGGCTTCTGCGTTGTCAGGCTCAATTGTCAGAAGTCGCCTTAAATTTGTCTCTGCACCGACATAATCATGAAGTTTTTCGTAGGCAATAGCCCGGTTAAGCAGTAAATCCGCAGGGATTTCCTCCAGGCCCAGTGCCTGCTCTGATTCCTGTAGCAAAAGCTTGAACTTTTTTTGCTGCAAACGAACGGAGCTTAGCATGATGTGGGCCTCAGCCAGCTTGGGGTATCGATCGATCAAGACAGTTAACCGTTTGATCGCTCTTTTCATTTTATTCTGACTCAGTTCGATACTGGCAAGTCTCAGTTGAGTCTTGCTGTATTCCTGCTCCTTGGGATCAAAGTTCCTGTAAAGTTCAGCCGCTTCTTCCGCCTTTCCCAAGGCCTCCAGGCTGGCAGCGAGGTAGAAGCGGATAGAGGAACTGCTATCCTGTTTTGCCAGAGCTTTTCGGAAGGTTGTGGCAGCTTCCGAAAAGTCTTCCTTTTGATAGTAGAGCAGACCAAGGCTGGTTAAGACTTCACTGGGTTCACCAGTGTTGAAGGCAAGCTCTTTGTAAACTTCAATGGCCTCATCAACACGTTTTTGTTGAACCAGAAGTTGCCCCAAACTATTGGTGGCTGCAAAGGCCCGAGGATGCCCCTGGATAAAAGCCCGCAAAACAGCTTCAGCCTTTGCAATATTACCCTGTGCGACGGCCATATTACTCAACATGAGCACAGCACGCTCGTCATGAGGAGATGCTTTTAACAGGGCTTCAATCGACTGTTGGGCTTTGACAACTTTTTCCTGACGAAGATAAAGTTGCGCCTGAAGCCTTAATATTTCCGGGTGCGGTGTAGACTTTAACGTTTCTTTGATAGCCGCGTGAGCCTCATCCACTTTACCCATTTGGCTTAGCAGCCTGATTTGCAACACGCGAGCCTGAAGTAAATCCGGTTGTTTCTGAAGCAGCAAATGAATTTTACCTAGACTATCTTCCAATTTTCCCTGTGCGGAAAAAACTCTGGCATGCAGCATAAGCGCCCGAATTTTGATCTCTTTTTCCAGGAGCTCATCGGAGAGGATGGTTCTAACGTGTTTTTCTGCCTCAGGAAATCGGGTTTTGAGAAGTAGAAGTTCAGCCAGTTGAAGGCGTGGCTCTTTCGCCTGTGGATCTTTCTCCACCAGAGTTTCAAGAAATCGGATAGCAAGGCCGACTTTCCCATGGTTAATAGCATCCAGTGCAGCCAGATAAAGGAACTCGCTACCCATTGCCTTTTGAGGGGTTTGAACTTCTTCTCTTTCCTGTGTGCTTGTTTGGATCTCCAGGCCCGTTGGTGCACAGGCAGCAATAGTTGCTGCCAGAATGATAGCAAGCAGCAGTTTCAAGATGTGGTCTCCTGCAAGGGAACCGGACAAAATTTGTTACCTTGAGCGTTGAGTGCCCAGCAGTTCAAATCAGCTGGTGTTCCGTTGTGTATACTAACGATGATATATGCATAGCCTTCCCAGGCGCTGGCCAGATCTGTCGGCGACGGTTTGGCGGGACAGTCAGGATGGCTGTGATAAATGCCGATGATATCACGCTTGCTTTTCCTTAACTCCCGATCTGTTTCCCGATATTCATCCGGATCAAGCTGAAACCGATCAGCGGCTCGCTCAGTGTTTGTATTGCGAACTTCCCGCGCCTCATCAATGACCCATGTATGATCCTGAACGCTGCCGATCAGCAGGCCACACGCCTCTCTAGGATAATGCCCGATACCGGAGTTCCGGATAAGTAAACAAGCGTCTTGATTGATCACACAACGCAATTCCGATGCGTCGCAGTCAATGACGTTGATATATTCGGGGCTGTTAAATCGTTCGGGGTTGCACATTGGTTCTCCATGGACATTGCGAAGTCAACCATGCAGGCAGCATTTCGTCCATGTGAAATAACCGGAGGTAAAGCAGATGGATGGCCTTTGCCTGCCCGATTGCCCCTTAGCGCAATGTTAGTATGATGTGGCAGTTGTAAACTAATCGTTAAGGATGTGACCCAAATGATCGAGATAAAAATAAAATCAGGTTCTCCGGATAAGCAGCGAGATGATGCAATCGTCCTTCCTCTTCTGGCCGGAAGAAAGCTTTCTGTCAGTGGATCAGCCTTGCAGCATCCAGGCCGGAATGCGCTTGGTTCTTATCTGAGGAAATTTGACCAACAGGGAAACTTTGGTGAAGTCGGCATTCTTTATCATGCGGAGGGGAGCCTGTCATCGCGGCTGGTTTTACTGGGAACCGGAGAAGAAAAGGCACTTGATCTTCACAAGCTTCGCCGCCTTGCCGCAACTGCAGCTCGTCGTCTGGACAAGAGTGGAGCCAGGGATATTTCAATGTATCTGGCCGAACTGAATATTCGCAACACTTCCCTTGCCGACAGGGTGCAGGCGATTGCGGAAGGTATCTGGCTGGGCTTGTACAATTTTACAAAGTATCAGAGCCAGAAAAAAGAGAACAAAAGGACTTTGCGATCCGTTACACTGATGATTCCTTCCCGGAAGCAAATCAACGTAGCGAAGGATGCAGTCCAAGTCGCCCGTGCCTGTTGTGATGGTGTTATTTTTGCGCGTGACCTGGCCAATGAGCCGGGAAATGTTTGCACCCCGTCTTTTCTTGGCGAACAGGCAAAGAGTCTGGAAGATGGCAGGGTTTCTGTAACGGTAATGGATAAAAGAGAAATTGAAGAGGCCGGATTCCGTGGTTTGATGGCTGTCAATCAGGGTTCTTCGGAGGAGCCCCGATTTATCATTCTGAATTACAGGGGAGGCGAGGAGGGCGATGCCCCGGTCGCCATTGTTGGTAAAGGCCTTACCTTTGATGCCGGCGGTATCAGTATCAAGCCGCCACAAAGTATGGATGAAATGAAATTTGATATGTGTGGCGCTGCGGCTGTGCTTGGAACCTTCAAGGCAGTAAAAAGCATGGGTTTGCGGTTAAATATCATGGCCGTGATAGCCTCCACAGAGAACCTTCTGGGTGCTTCTGCCTACAAGCCGGGTGATATCATCAAATCATATAAAGGTATCAATATCGAGGTTCTGAATACGGATGCGGAGGGACGTATCATCCTGGCCGATGCACTGGCCTATGCGGCTGAACAGAAGCCGGCAGCCATCATCGACCTGGCCACTCTGACAGGGGCCTGCGTCATCGCCCTGGGTTCGCAAGCCTCGGGTTTGTTGGGCAATAATGAGGGATTGCTTTCAGCATTGGAGAAGTCCGCCGGTCATACCTATGATCGAGTCTGGAGGTTGCCGCTTTTTGATGAATACCAGGAGCAGATCAAGAGCAAGATTGCCGACATTAAAAATATCGGTGGCCGTGAAGCCGGGACAATTACTGCAGCCTGTTTCCTGTCACGATTTGTTGATGATGTGCCCTGGGCGCACCTTGATATCGCCGGCACAGCCTGGAATATGAAAGGAGATGATACGAGTGTCAGCGGCGCTACCGGAGCGGGAGTGCGTCTGTTGCTGGATTTTTTAAGCAGACGTGCCGGATGAACAGAGATCGTTGTTGACAGACGCAGAGCCGGGCAGGGGATATGCCGGCCTTTGTGTCGGCATTTTTCTTTCTTCTTCCCTGCTTATCTGGTTTTTCAATGATGCGCTCTTTCTGTGGATTAACGGTGCCAACACCCTCTGGCTGGATGCTATTTTCGGTTTACTGGGCGGTCTGGGTGACGGCTTGGTTGTTGCCATTGTTGTGACGGCCCTGATGTTATGGAATCTGCGTGCTGGAGTGGCGGCTCTTGTGGCCTTTCTTGGTTCCGGATTGATTGCCCAGATTCTGAAACATATTTTCAATTTACCCAGGCCGGCAGCCGAATTTGCCGATGTTCATATCCTCGGACATCCTCTGATGAGCCATAGCTTTCCATCCGGTCATGCAACCTCGCTTGGCGTGGTTTTCTTCCTGGCCATGCTTGTTTTTGGACGCCATGACTGGCGTGCCTGGCTTGTTGGTTCTCTGATGTTGCTTGCAGCAATCAGTCGCGTTTACGGGGGTGTGCATTTTCCTGTCGATGTCTGGGTCGGTTTTGGTATAGGTGTATTTTGTATGTGGGGAGCCTGGATTTACCGTCTGCATTGGCCGGAACAGAGTTGGGAATCTTCGGTATGGGCCTGGAATATTTCGGCATTGATATTGATCGTGCTGGCAGTAATCCTCGGGCTTGGTTACCGTATTCAGCCATCAACTGCCGAGCCGCTTATTTTGCCAGTATCGGTTTTAGCACTGGCATGGGTTGCGCTACGCTGGAGGAAACGTTTTGAGTCTTAAGGTTTATTTTGAGCGTCTTGATGAGGATGGCCGGGTTGAAGGTATTGCGCGGCTTCTACTTCGGCGCAAGCGTCTGCAGCCACATGTTCTTATTTTTTGTCCCGATGTGGAAATGATGGAAAAACTGGATGCAAAGTTATGGACAGTTCATCCCGAGTCCTTCCTTGCTCACGGAGTTGCCGGTGAGGATCAGCAGTTTAATGCTGAGCAGCCTATTTTGCTGGCGGCTGAAACCATTTGGGATAATCAGCCCGAAGTGCTGATCAACGCCAGTCTT
>JBHHTX010000065.1:0-9287 GCA_046753585.1 Mariprofundaceae bacterium | reverse complement strand
TGCATTTTATCGGCAATGCCCAGCCGCATAACGCCGGCAGCAGCAAGGATAACGGCATCAACCTCACGGCCAAGTTTATTCAGACGTGTCTGCACATTTCCGCGTATGGAAATAAACTCGAAATCGGGATATCTCGCCTTTATCTGACAGATTCGCCGCAACGATGAAGTGCCGATACGGGCATTCCCGGGAAGTGATGATAAATCACTACCAGTGATGGTTGCAGCCGTATCCCTCGGATCTTCCCTTTTCAGGATCGCACGTATCATCAGGCCATCCGGTAAGGCTGCCGGCACATCTTTCATCGAATGAACGGCAAGATCGGCCCGATTTTCCAGTAAAGCGTCCTCAATCTCTTTTGTAAACAAACCTTTTCCGCCCATCTTGGCCAAAGGAACATCCAGGATCTTGTCACCTGTCGTCTTGATGCGCACGAGCTCCGTCGTAAGACCTTCATGCAGGCGTTCAAGTTCAGCAGCAACATGTTTTGCCTGCCATAGAGCAAGCGCAGATCCTCGGGTGGCTATGCGCAGATGAGTCATGGATATCTCCCGTAGTAACGAAGTTTACGCTTTGGCGACGTCCAGGTCACTCAAACTCCTCGCCTCCCTAAAGATGCTGTCCAGTCCGGCTTCACTGAGTCTGCCCGTATTCGTATTCTGACGGCTTGTATGATAACAACAGAGGATGGTCGGCATACCCGGAAGACTGATTCGCTTTCCATGCCCGAACTTCGGCTTTGGTCTCGGTATTTCCGCTCCCATCCAGGCAAGGGCTTTGAGCACCGCATCAAAGGCCTGAAGCCCCAGCGGCACGATGATCCTGACGGATTCAAGCAATCGCATTTCCTCCCTGAGATAGTTTGAACAGTTTACAAACTCTTCACCTGTCGGTTTATTTGCCGGTGGAGCGCAGCGCACGGCTGCCGTCATCCAGGCGAAAGTTAGTTTCAGTCCGTCATTTTGATGCAAGCTTTCCGGCTGATTGGCAAAACCGTTTCTGAACAGCGAACGCATCAGCCACACGGAAGCACCGTTTGGCAAATCACCGGTGAACATTCGTCCGGTTCTGTTGGAACCATGTGCTGCCGGCGCCAGGCCGACTATGAGCAGCCTGGCATCAGGATCGCCAAAGCCGGGCACTGGCTTGCCCCAGTAATCCCAATCTGAATAGACACATTTTTTCTCTTCCGATACCTGTGCACGGTAAGCAACAAGTCTTGTGCAGAGGCTGCAATGCATGATTTTTCTCTCCAGCTCGTTCATGGAGGAAAATTTACTATCCACTAATTGAATTCAGGTAAAATGCTGGCCGGGAAAACCGGGCCATCCACGCAGACACGACGGTAGTACTTCTTGCCTTTCTCAATTGTTCTAACCACACAGCCGGCGCAACCGCCAATACCGCAAGCCATATATTCCTCCAGACTGAGTTGCGCAGGAATTTCGAAATGTCGGGCAAGATCTGCGACTGCATGCAACATGGGATGCGGCCCGCAGGAAAGAATGATGCAGCGTTTACGTTCCATTTTATCCAAAGCCTGCAGATAGTTCGCTGTCAAATCAGTGACAAAGCCTTCGTGGCAGCCATACATTCCGATATTGGAAGCTAGGCGAGAGGGCACACCCCATTCCTCCAGGGAACTGATACCACGAATGGTATTCCCGTCTATGCCCGGTAGTAAAAAACCGGAAGGTTTCAGGGCGAAGGGAAATTCAAGTTCAGATCCGGCAAAAACCACGATATCTGCTTTCCCCTTCAAGGCCTGGGCAACAGCAATCATTGGCGGGATGCCTACCCCGCCGCCAATACAGACATAGCGTTTTGAAAGGTCAGCCAGATCAAAGGGTCTGCCGATAGGGCCCAGAATGCTCAGTTCTTCTCCTGTCCTGCGCTGTGCAAGATCATCAGTGCCCTGACCAACGGTTTTTACCAGCAAATCAAGCTTTCCCTGCTTCGGGTTGGTGCACATGATGGAAATCGGTCGACGCAGGGCCCGACCTTCGGACACCCGGATATGTATAAACTGGCCGGGTTGGGCAGCAGCCGAGATCTTCGCTGCCTTCAGCCTCAGGATAAACTGGCCTCCTTCTTTGGCTACATTGGAGATGATTTTTGCTTTTTCCTCGTAGATGGTATTACGGTGAGGTTCAGGCAATGATTTCTCCATTGCTGAAGACCAGGCAACCATTGCTGATTGTGTGCACGACCTTGCCAGTCAGCTCACATCCATGCCAGGGGGTATTTATTGATTTTGAGAATAGCTTATTTCTGTCCAGTGTCCACCTTGCGCCCGGGTCAAAGATCGTTATATCGGCTGGTTTGTCGATGGAAAGCGTGCCCGACTCAAGGCCGAGAAGATCAGCAGGATTGCATGTCATCTTGGCAATGAGAGCACTCATCGAAAGAAAACCATCACGTACCAGCTCCAGGGATACAGGCAGCATTGTTTCCAGACCTACGATGCCAAATGCGGCGCAGGAAAGGCCGCAGCGCTTGTCATCTTCATGATGGGGGGCGTGATCCGTCGCAATAATCTCAATGGTTCCATCTTTCAGGCCTTCAATGACTGCCCGACGATCTTCTTCTGTTCGCAGGGGAGGATTCATCTTGGCGTTTGCATTGAACCCGAGCAGCTCTTCTTCAGTAAGGCTAAAGTGGTGGGGTGCGGCCTCTGCTGAAACCTTCAGACCCCTGGCTCTGGCCTGGCGGACAATCTCCACACTGCTTCCGCTGGAAATATGGGCAACGTGATATCTGCTCTCTGTAAGCTCAGCCAGCATAATATCGCGGGCTACCATGGCATCTTCACCCTCAACCGGCATACCGGCTACGCCGAGTCGGGTGGATACCAAGCCTTCATTGATTGCCCCTCCTTCGGTCAGTTGAAGTTCCTCGGCATGTTGAATAATCAGATAATCAAAGCTGGAAGCGTATTCAAGAGCCTTGCGCATAATACCGGCATGCCAGATCGGCATACCATCGTCAGAAAAGGCTACGGCACCGGCGTGTTTGAGCTCCCTCATCTCAGTAAGGCGTTTTCCCTGCAGGCCGATAGTCGTAGCAGCAATCGGATGCAGGCGACATAAACCCAGGTTGCTGGCACGCTCAATCACCTGTCTGATAACACCGGCATGATCCAGTCTCGGCCTGGTGTTCGGCATGCAGCACATGCTGGTTACTCCGCCGGCCACTGCCGCCCTGGATCCGGATTCAATATCTTCTTTCCATTCCTGGCCCGGTTCACGCAGATGCACATGCATATCAATAAGACCTGGACAAACTATCAGGCCTTTGGCATCAATAATTTCATCTGCCCTGGCCTGACCTTTAGCAACAATATGCCCATCTTCTACCCATATATCCCCGACCGCATCTATGCCGTTAGCCGGATCAATGACATGGCCACCACAAATCAGCAATGTCCGGCTCATGTCCACAAATCCCTTTGGGATTCCATCGCTTGCCTGGCCACCAGTTTTCTGCTGCCGCGCTTACCGGAAGACTGAACTCCGCCACACAGGGCTGTGAGGACAGCCATGCGCACGGCTACACCATTTTCCACCTGATCGAGGATGCGGCTTTTTACACCATCAGCGACATTTGTAGCAATTTCAACTCCCCTGTTCATCGGTCCCGGATGCAAGACCAGGGCATTCTCTCCCGCTCTCTGCAGGCGCTCCATATTGAGGCCATAGGCCTCATGGTATTCTCGAATAGAAGGGAAACAGCATTCGGATTCCAGCCGTTCGTTTTGCACCCTCAGCATATATAAAACATCCGAGCCCGGAATAGCGGCATCAAAATCATGGAATACTTCGCAGCCAAAAGATTCAATGTATCTCGGTAACAATGTCTTCGGCGCTGCCAGCCGAATCTGATAACCCATCTTCTTTGCCGCCAGCAGGTGCGACTTGGCCACGCGTGAATGGGCGATATCACCGACCATGGTGATAACTTTGCCTTCAATATTTCCCAGACTCTGCTTCAGGGTGAGTAAATCGGTGAGAATCTGGGTCGGGTGTTCATGCTCACCGTCACCGGCATTGACTATGGCGGAGCCTTTCAGGAACTGTGTCAAAAAATTGCAGGCCCCGGCCAGACTGTGGCGCATTACCAGCACATCCGGACGCATGGCTTCCAGCGTGTAGGCCGTATCAAGAAGAGTTTCCCCTTTCTTGGTCGCGCTTGTTGAGGCAGAGATGTTGATCACATCTGCTGAAAGTCGTTTGCCAGCCAGTTCAAAGCTCGTTCGGGTTCTGGTGGAGTTCTCAAAAAAGAGATTGATGACAGTTTTACCCCTGAGGGTGGGGGCTTTTTTGATAGGGCGGCGGGAAAGTTCGAAGAAAGACTGGCTTAGGTTGATCAAATACCCGATTTGTTGGCGATCCAGCTCCGCAATACCGAGAATGTGTTTAATCGATCTCACTTCTCCAGCCTCTGACGGCGCAACCAATTCAAGATTCGCCCCCTTGCTGTTCGAAATGCCAGATATCGGTTTCACAAATCAGCTTCACCAGAATGCCGTGAGGCGTTTCGTGATAAAGACCTGTAATATCTGCGGCAAGAGGCAGCTCTCTGCCTCCACGATCAAGCAAAACAGCGAGCTTGATACTGGCTGGTCGGCCATAATCAAAAATTTCACCCAGAGCGGCACGAATAGTACGTCCGGTATAGAGAACATCATCAATCAACCAGATGTTTTTACCATCCATATCAAAAGGAAGGTGACTGGGATGCACCTCGGGATGGTAACCGATGGTATCTAGATCATCCCGGTAAAGACCTATATCCAGATTACCGCGTTCCACATTGCAGCCAGCTTCGAGCAACAAACACTGCAAGGAGTCAGCCACCATGGCTCCACCTCGCTGAATACCGATCAGATAAACATTCTCTGCTTTAATGGCCGAGATCATTCTATTCATGGCCGCCTCAATATCCGAGGCTGTGAAGATAACTGTACTCATGCTTTATGCACCGGGTTGGCGGCGAGAAAGTCTTCAAGAATAATAGCCGCAGCTGTCTGATCGACAAGCTTGCTCACCTTCTCCTCTCGCAGACCCTGTTCGCGCAAACGCTCTCTGGCTGACCATGAGCTCAGGCGCTCATCCCATAGATCGATGGTCAGGTCAGTGAATTTTTGAAGTTGTGCAGCAGCCATTCTACAGTCGGCAGCCTGCGGACCTTCACTGCCATCCATATTCAAGGCGAGTCCTACAACAATCCCCTTGCAACTATACTTGTGAGCAATATCCAATACCTGCTTCTGCCAGTCCGCATGTTGGCGATACAGACATTGGACTCCGTGGCAAGTCAGGCCGAGGCTGTCTGATACGGCTACGCCAATACGTCGGATACCAACATCCAAACTGAGTAATGGAAGCTTTAAAAGCTTTCTAGTGATTGAGGAGGATGTGGCGGTCATCAAAACCGAGATTCTGCAACGTTTCCCGACAAGAGTCTACCATGGCACTCATACCCGCCAGACAGGCTATTGCATTGCTGCCATCGGGTGCGTCAGCCCTGATAACATCCTGCACAAAACCGATAGGCCCATCCCAGTCATCTTTGCTCAACGACATGGAGACACTGACTTGAATATTATGCTCACTTAGTGACTCAAACTCATCAGTCAGCAGGTGATGCATGGGACTCAGAAAACCGGCATATATGGCCACCTTACCAAAGTCTTGCCGCCTTCTGATGATAGAACGCCAAATCGAACGCAGGGGTGCAATGCCAGTTCCGACCCCAACCAGATAGATATCCCTGTGCTCGTGTCCGGCCAGGTCATATCCCTTTCCCATCGGTCCCTCGACCTCAACCAGTGCCCGTTCTTCCAGATCAGCCAGCAATCTGGAAATTCCCTCCCGACGTTTGATAACGAACTCGAAGTGCCCTCTTTCTTCAGGCTCGGTAGCAATGGCAAAATATTCAGGAGCCGGACGTTTCAGTCCGGGGAGCCCCAGGCGTACATATTGCCCGCAAATGAATGGCGGCAATTCAGTACCCTTGACAGGCAGGAGGTCCATTTTGGTAACTACATCCTTACACTCCGGACTGGTCAGTCGCACATTTGACTCCACCTTCATGTTATACGAGGAACAATGCTTCAAAAAATCTCCTGATCTGGATTCTGTGACCATGTTGTATGAGGCCATCGTTGAGCCAACAGGATAGTATTGCAACCGAGGTGGATGATTTATGCAAGAAAAAACCTTGTTGGAGATGAAGATTCCATCCGAATGCATTTCAGAATCATCCTTTCTCCACCTTGGAGAAAGTTTGAATGCATCCGGCTTCTGTGAAGAATCAGATATGGAAACAGGAAGGTTCTTTCGCCTGGCCTGGTTCGATTCATCTGCCAGTGATGCCAGCCTGGTTCGGGCACGAATTACTGCTGCTGCGTTACTGGCAGGAGTTCGAGCCGAGAACATCTGTGTGAAAACGCTGAATTCGGACTGGAAAACAGCATGGCAGGCGGATTGGAAAATGGTTGAAGCAGGCAAAAGATTATGTGTGCGCCCGTCTTTCTGTGCTCCACCGGGCGACAAGCGTATTGATATTGTTCTTGATCCCGGCATGGCCTTTGGCACCGGCCAGCATGCAACGACCCGATTATGCCTGATTGCAATTGAGCGGATTTGTGATCAAACCTTGCCGAAATCCTTGCTGGACATGGGCTGCGGTTCTGGCTTGCTGGCCATTGCGGCTGCAAAACTCGGCATACAACATATCATGGGCGTTGATAACGATCCCGTTGCGATTGTTACAGCCAGAAAGAATGCGGATATCAATCATGTGAATATCCGGTTTGAAATTGGTCAAGAGCCGCCACATGAACCGTTTGATATTGTCGTCGCCAATATTCTGGCAAGGCCCCTGATTGAAATGGCACCCGGGCTTGCCGCTGCCACTGGCCAACATCTCATTCTTTCAGGTGTGATGGAATCACAGATTGATGATGTTAAACGCTCATTTGTAAATGAGGGCCTGAAGCCATGCCGGGTGGAGTTTCAGTCGGAGTGGGCCTCACTGGAGCTTATTTCTCCAGGTAAGGAATAACCGGCCCGGGCACCAAAGCGGAAACATCACCCCCCATTCCGGAAATTTCCCGAATGAAGCGGGAGGAAACAAAGGTATAGTCCTCGCGGGCCATAACAAACATGGTTTCAATACCTTCATCCAGCCTTCTGTTCATGGTCGCCATCTGGAATTCATATTCAAAGTCAGAGGCTGCCCGCAAACCTCTCAGAATAGCATTTGCCCGCTGTTCCCGAGCAAATTCAACGAGAAGGCCGGAAAAAGCTTCCGTATCAACTCGGTTTTCATCTGCAAATGTTTCACTCACCATGCTTAGCCTGGTTTCAAAACCAAACTGCGGTTTTTTTGCAGGATTTTCAGCCACTCCAATAATTATCCTGTCAAATAATTTTAACCCTCGTTGAACAACATCCATGTGCCCCAGGGTCACAGGATCAAATGTACCCGGATAAACAGCGGCTCTATTCATTTTCTGCGCTCCTGTTCAAGAAAATACAGACAGGTGTCACCGTAACGCCTGCACGCAGTTTGTGTCCACCCTTCAGGCCAGTGTGGCCTGGCTCTGGATGATTCTTCTATAACCAGATGCTCAATCCTGACTTCAACTTTGGATAGCCAATGAGGAATGCGCTCAGCAAAACCCTGATCGTAAGGTGGATCGGCATATACAAGGTCAAAAGAAGCCTCTGTAATGTTTCCCGTTACCTTGTTCACCTTGCCATGATAAATTTGCCAGCGACCCCGCAATTCCCATGCCTCACGGGTATCAATCATGTGCTGACATAATCGGGAGTTTTTTTCAATGGAGATCACCCGCCCGGCCTTTCTCGAAAGGCACTCCAGAGCCATCAGGCCACTGCCGGAAAAAAGGTCGAGAACGTTCCAGTCCTGAACATCCTGTAAAATATTAAACAGGGCCTGGCGAACTTTAGAAGGGGTTGGACGGAGTCCGGGGATTTCCGGCATGGTGACCTTGCGACCACGAAGCTCTCCGGCAGTGATGCGCATTTATTCCGTTGATACATCCGATTTGGAAGCTGGTTCCACCCTTGGTCCAACCTGAATCAGACTCCATTGTTCAGGTGGATAATACTTTCTAGCCACGTTATTTACCTGCTCCAGCCGGATAGATTTAATCTTGTCTGTCCAGACCTGCAAATAATTCAGTGGCAAATCATAAAAACCAATCATGGAGATCAACCCCATACGCTCCCTGTTGGAATCCATACGCTGGGCAAAGCTGCCCACCAGATTGCTTTTGGCAGCCTTAAGTTGTTTCCTGTTCACGCCTGTGCTGGACAGTTTTAGCAGTTGGCTCTGGACAATGTGTGCAGCCTCTTCTTTTTGTGAAGCCTTTGTTTGCAGCTTGATAATATAAGGCCCGGAAGTAGCCAGAGGTGAGAAATAAGAATAGATACCATACACAAGCCCGCGCTTTTCACGCACCTCCTGCATCAGGATCGAGGCAAAGCCGCTTCCGCCAAAAATATGGTTCAAAATTAGTAAAGGGAACAGATCAGCGTCTTTCCTGGCTGATCCAAGTCGGGCAAAGGCCAGGTGTGTCTGTTGTGAGGCCATACTTACAGAAGTAAAGCTCGGTCGATGCTTTGCAGCCTGAATATCAAACAATGCCTGTTTACCGTGACCTTTCCATTCCTTCAGGGCTGGCTGAATCAGAGCAATGAGTTCCTGCATGGCGACATCTCCACTAACTGCCAGAACTGCCTCCTGTGGCCTCACTTGCTCCTTATACAGAGCTTTAAGGTTGGCAAGCTTGACCTTTGACAGGCTTTGCACACTACCTTGAGAAAGATGCCCGTAGGGGTGGGCGCCGAACAGAAGCTGTATTGTGGTCTCTGATGCGATATGGCCAGGATTTTCGCGAGCCTTTTGTGCAGCTGAAACTGCGTCCTCTTTAAGTATATTGAATCGTTTTTTATTCCAGCCCGGATGAAGTACTGCCTCTGACAAGGCGGCCACACCCTCGCCCAGAGCCTCCTTCAATACGGTCACAGATAGACTTAAGCTATCCTGAGTTACACTGCCACCCAACTGAATAGCATCGATATCAAGATATTGTGCCCATGCCTTGTGATCATGCTTGGCTGTATGATCTGTGAGCATCTGGGCCAATAATGCAGCCGTCCCGCCACGCTGGCCCGGATCAAAACGACTTCCTGATACCGTGGTCAATTGCATACTGACCATGGGAACATTATGCGCCTGCATCAATAAAACCC
>JBHHTX010000064.1:0-9366 GCA_046753585.1 Mariprofundaceae bacterium | reverse complement strand
ATCCAGAAAGGCTTTCAGACCTGATTCAAATTCATCAAGATCTGCATTGCTTACAAACTTAAATTCTTTAGACATATGTCTCTCCTGTCTCTTGTATCATATAATCAGTAGTGCTTAAATCTGAAGTTCGCAGGCCTGCTCATACGTCTCAAGCTCTGTCACTGTAGGGTTGTCACTACACAGAGGGCAGGCCGGATCTTTGCGCAGTTTCAGCTTCTTCCAGTCCATTCGCATTGCATCAAAGACCATCAGTTTTCCAGACAGGGAATCACCTATACCAAGCAACTCCTTGATCACTTCCACAGCCTGGATCGTGCCGACAGCGCCTGCCAGCGCACCCAGGATTCCCGCTTCTGAACAGGACGGAACCAGACCTGAAGGTGGAGGCTCAGGATAAAGACAACGGTAACACGGGCCTTCCGGATCTGCGTGGGGCTTGAATGTAGCCACCTGCCCCTCAAAGCGGAACATAGCGCCGCTTACCAGCGGCTTTTTCTCAAGAAAGCAGGCATCGTTAACCAGAAACCGGGTCGGGAAATTATCGCAGCCATCAACAATGACATCGTAATCCCGGATAATCCCACGGATATTCTCCTCCGTGATACGATACGGGTAAGTCACTACCTCCACATCCGGATTCAAAGCCCTGACCGTTAACTCCGCTGACTCTGTCTTTGACATACCAACACGATCATTGGTATGAAGGATCTGGCGTTGAAGATTGGACATATCCACATGGTCGGCATCCGCAATACCGATCGTTCCGACGCCCGCCGCAGCCAGATAATACGCCACAGGAGAGCCCAGACCTCCGGCCCCTATCATGAACACCCTCGATTCCAGCAGTGTTGACTGACCTGAACCGCCAACTTCCGGCAAAATAATATGACGGCTGTATCTCTCTATCTGTTCTTCCGTAAAATCAATCACATAATCTCCTGCTATCCGTTAAATTGAAACCATTTGCCAGCAAGGACATGACAATTATCCTGCCCCGAATGGCTAGCGCTTCTAAGCTGACAGCGAACAGTTCTTTAAATATCGATACCCTTGAAAAGATCCGTCGACAAATAGCGCTCAGCCATTGAGGGCAAAATCACAACAATCCGTTTGCCCTTGTATTCGGCTTTGTGAGCGAGGCGAAGTCCGGCTGTCAGGGCTGCACCTGAAGAAATACCTCCAGGAATACCTGCTTCCCGCATTAGAAGTCGTGCGGTGTCGAACGCCTCGTCATTGCTGACCTGTTCAACGCCATCGACAATATCGACATTCAGATTGGCTGGTATAAAACCGGCACCAATGCCCTGAATCTTGTGTGGCCCCGGAGTTCCGCCTGAGATGATCGGCGAGTCAGCCGGCTCAACCGCAATAGCGCGAAAGGCAGGGTTACGCGATTTTATCACCTCAGCCACACCGGTAATGGTGCCGCCGGTACCAACACCGGCAACAATGGCATCCACTTCTCCATCGGTATCCTTCCAGATTTCCTCAGCCGTTGTCTGACGGTGCGCTTCAGGATTTGCGGGATTTTCAAACTGCTGCGGCATAAAGGCATCGGAAGTTTTATTGACAATATCCTTAGCCTTCTCAATTGCTCCTTTCATCCCCTTCTCTGCGGGCGTCAACTCCAGTTCCGCACCAAGAGCCTTCAGGAGCTTGCGCCGCTCCAGACTCATTGACTCGGGCATGGTAAGGATGCAGCGGTAGCCTTTGGCAGCAGCAATAAAGGCCAGCGCGATTCCCGTGTTTCCGGATGTCGGCTCAACAATTGTTCCGCCCGGCTTCAGCTTTCCATCATGTTCAGCAGCCTGAATCATGGATCTGCCAATACGATCTTTTACCGAGTTAAGGGGATTAAAAAACTCAAGCTTGAGCAAAAGCTCTGCGGGAAGATCTCCTTCCAGACTTTGTAGACGAACCAGCGGAGTGTTTCCTACAGTCGCTGATATATTGGGGGAAATAGCCATTTTACACCTCTATGTATTATAAATATATTTTCCTTGCATCCGGCAAAGCATGTGTAGTCAGCCGGCAATGACGCTCTGTTCAATCGGTTCAACATGTACGCCCTGCTCCTGAAGCCAGCGTACTGCAGCCTCGATCTGTCCGCTCTCACCATCCATTTCCAGGCCGACAAGGCCCATATCTTCCTTGACCTCGGCAGTACGGATATTGGTAACGATGTCAAATTCTTTTGCCAGCTGCCAAATCAGGGGCTTTTTAACAATGTCCTGACCGAAAGTGAGATACAGCCGCAAAATCACATCGAGCCTCCGGCAATTGCAGGTACGATAGAAACATCATCTCCATCATTGAGTGTTGTTTCTTTTCCCTGCAGGAAACGGACATCTTCATCGTTAACATAGATGTTTACAAAACGCCGGATTTCTCCACTCTCATCACACAATCGTTCTTTTAAACCCGGATGCACCTCTTCCAGGTTATTTATCAACGCCCCTACACTGGCTGCCGTGACGCTTACCTCATCAGCACCCCCTGTCAGCTTGCGAAGCGGGGTAGGAATACGAACTGCTATACTCATCTTGTACCTCCTTAAAAACTATGAAACATGGTATCTATCCATGCATATCGGGACACGCTACTCCTGTCCCGTTCCTCTTTCACTTTTCTGAATCAGCCCAAAAACCCAATATCGTGCGCTTCAACTGAGATGAAGGCATCAGTCAGGCTGTTCACCCTCGGCCAGGACATCAAATTCCTTCAACGACGGCCCGATCTGGCTGGGTTTATTCACTTTACCGTCAACGGCCTCCAGCGTCTTCAGACCGTTGCCGGTGATACAAAGGACAGTAGATTCATCCGGCTTGATTCGACCCTGTTCAATAAGCTTTTTGGCCACACCCAGCGTGACGCCACCGGCAGTCTCGGTAAAGATACCCTCGGTTTCAGCCAGCAGTTTCATGGCGGCCACAACCTCCGCATCGCTGACATCTTCCGCCCAGCCATCCGAATGCCGGATAACCTGGTTGGCATAGTATCCGTCAGCAGGGTTCCCTATAGCCAGCGATTTGGCGATGGTTGCCGGACGCTGTGGGTGGATAAGCTCGGTTCCGTCCTTCACTGACGTTGAAATCGGGGAACAAGCTGTCGCCTGAGCGCCAAAGAAACGGGTAGCTTCGTCCTCAATCAAGCCGAGTTTGATAAATTCTTTCCGAGACTTGTCTATTTTCGTGCAAAGCGAACCGGAAGCCAGCGGCACAACAATATTCTGTGGCACTTTCCAGCCCAGCTGTTCCATCATTTCAAAACCAAGTGTCTTCGAACCCTCGGCATAAAAGGGACGAACATTGACATTGACGAAGGCCCAGTCGTATTTGCCGGCTATCTCCGAACAAAGACGATTCACATCATCATAGTTCCCGCTGATAGCTACGATTCTGGTGCCGTAAATGCCTGCACCAAGTATTTTCCCCTGCTCCAGGTCACTGGGAATAAACACATAGGATTTCAGGCCGGCGGCAGCAGCATTGGCGGCTACACTCCCGGCCAGATTCCCTGTCGAGGCACAGGCTACCGTTGTAAAACCAAACTCAACGGCCTTGGACAAAGCGACTGAAACTACCCGATCCTTAAAGGAAAGTGTTGGATAACAAACCGAATCATTCTTGATATACAGCTCGGAAACACCCAGAACCTTCTCCAGATTTCTGGCCCGGATAAGCGGTGTAAAGCCAACTTCCCTGCCAACAGTCGGATCATCATTGAGTGGCAGAAGTTCCTTGTAACGCCACATATTCCGGGGCCGTGATTCAATCAATTCACGAGTCAGCGTTCCGATCAGCTTGTCGTAGTCGTATGCCACTTCCAGTGGCCCGAAACAGTATTCACATACATGAACGGGGGAAATCTCATATTCCTGACCACATTCCCTGCATTTTAAACAGCGTACAATATTTCCACTCATGTACCACACTCCTGTCCGGCGTGGCAGAAAAAAGAAACCCCCGCATAAGCGGGGGTTGAAAACAACAAAGCGGAGCTGGTGCCCGCAATAGAAGATATTCAACCCGCGCTTTATCTATCCCCGTAGGGTAGGAATTGGCACCTAACGTCGCTGTAACAAGCTTAAACGACCGGTTGCCGCAGTCTCACAGGGCCCAGACCCTCCACTGCTCTTGATAAAGCCGGATTTAATTTAGCCGATTTATAGCGGCAATGGATGCCAAGCGCAAGTATATTCATGATCAGACTAAACTGGCCGGATCTAATTTTACAACCGGCAGCAACATCAGCACTGCAATGATCTCACTCACCGTGCAGGGTCACGATAATCTGGCGGCAGCTGCCATGATCGCGATGCTCACCGAGATAAATGCCCTGCCAGTCACCAAATCCCAGACGACCATCCATAATCGGCACAGTGATATTACTACCGATCGTTGAGGCCTTGATATGGGCTGGCATATCGTCTGACCCTTCAAGAACATGCCGATAATAATGCTGATTTTCCGGCACAAAATGATTGAAATGCGTTTCCATGTCGCGGCGCACATCCGGGTCGGCATTTTCGTTGATCGTTAGACTGGCGCTGGTGTGCTTGATAAAGAAGGAGGCTACCCCCACACTGAATTCAGCCAGTTCAGGAAGCTGCTCGACTATCTCTGTTGTAACCAGATGAAAGCCTCTTGACCTTGCCCGCAAAAAAATAGTTTTCTGTTTCCACATCTGTTCTTTCTCCTGCAATATTGATTCGCATGGCTCTTCAATTCTCCAGCTCGCCACCGATTTTTCTGAAAACTGCCTGGCAGGCAATCCACACCCGGACAGCTGCTAAAAAATTTTCTGAGTCAAGAATGTTGACTTTCTCTGCTTTCCATTTCACGATCACGGAACAGGAATCTATAATGTCTTTCTCACTTAAACCACTGAACATACACGGTAAAGAAGTTCTCCCACTGGTGGAGGGAGGAAAAGGAATTGCCATCTCCAACGGGCTCAGCTCCGGCATGTGGGCCAGGGCAGGTGGTATCGGAACCTTCTCGGCTGTATTTGCCGACAAACTTGATGAAAACGGTGAAATTATCCCGCTGATCTATCAGGGAAAGAGCCGCCGAAGCCGCCATGATGAATTGATATCCTATGCCATCGAGGGTGGAATCAGTCAGGCAAAAATTGCGCACGAGGCTGCTGCTGGCCAGGGCCGCATTCATATGAATGTTCTCTGGGAAATGGGGTCATCCGAACGCATCATGCATGGCGTATTCCAGGGGGCAAAAGGTCTGATTCACGGCGTAACCTGCGGCGCGGGTATGCCTTTTCGCCTTGCTCCCCTTGCTGCCGAGTACGGGGTTCACTATTACCCCATCGTTTCTTCGGCTCGTGCCTTACGCGCACTCTGGCTGCGTTCCTACCGGAAATATCCTGAATGGCTGGGTGGCGTCGTCTACGAAGACCCGTGGCTTGCCGGTGGCCACAATGGCCTGTCCAATACCGAGGATCCGAACAAACCGGAAAAACCCTATGCCCGGGTAGCCGCCCTGCGAAAAACCATGAATGAGTATGGGCTCAGTGAAACCCCGATCATTATGGCAGGAGGAGTCTGGTTTTTGAGAGAATGGACGGACTGGCTGGATAATCCGGAAATCGGGCCTATTGCCTTTCAGTTTGGTACACGCCCCCTGCTGACCAAAGAGAGCCCCATATCGGAAGCCTGGAAAAACCGTTTATTGAATCTCAGGAAGGGAGATGTGGCACTGAACCGCTTCTCACCAACCGGTTTCTACTCTTCTGCTGTTTACAACAGCTTCATGCATGAGCTCTATGAACGTTCCGATCGTGAAATTGCCTTTGTCAATCATCCGGCCGGTGAACATACCTTTGAATTCACCTTTGGTGTTCGCAATAAAAAGGTCTACGTCACCAAACCTGACCTCAAACGTGCCCGGTCATGGCTGAAAGATGGTTTCTCCAGAGCCTTGCCAACACCGGACTCTACCCTGATTTTTGTTGATCCAGACAAGGCTCGTGAAATACGACAGGATCAACTGGACTGCATGGGCTGCCTTTCCCAGTGTCTCTTCAGTAACTGGTCCACCAACGAACTCGGTACCACAGGCCGGAAGGCAGACCCGAGAAGTTATTGTATCCAGAAAACTCTTCAGGATATTGCGCATGGCGCCGAACCGGATCAAAATCTTATGTTCGCAGGTCACGCCGCTTACAGATTCTCCGAAGATCCATATTACGCTAATGGTTTTATTCCCGGTGTATGTGAACTCGTCGATCGTCTGAAAACCGGAGATTAAGCGTTAACCGTATCTATGCCATCAATCCCTCTTGAACTGGAAACCGATCTAAGGCTACATACGCAACGCCTGGAGCTTGGCAAAGCTGAATTGATCACCGATGCCATCACCTTGCCTTTTATTGATCTTGAAAAACAGCTACACAGGCATCGCACCAACAGATCACCAGAGGCAATAAAGGAACTTCGCTACAGCATGAAGGCCTATCTTTCACGCCTTAATGCAAACCCGCTCTTGCCGCTTCAATTCCGCCTGAAGGTTTTGAATCGTTTCGAACGTGAACTGGACCTGTTTGATGCCCAAACAACGGCGGCTATCCTCAATTCCTATAAAATAGCCGTCGAGATGCTACAGGAAGCAGCCCGAACAGAACCTGAATACTATCCGTCATTAATGGATATCACAGCTACTGCACTTGAACTGGCAATTCAACTGCTCCGTTATGACCTTGAGGCCTACCGGTCATCGGCTATTATCACAATACGCCAGGTGTTCAGCCTGACACGCCTGGGCCTCGGCGTACTACCTGCACTGCCGGGGGGCTCAGAAGATGCGTGCTCTCGTTTTCAAAAAGCTGTATCCGTATATGAACTATCAAGGGCCTTAAACTTTTTCCAGAAGTCGGTCTCGGAGCAAAAAATTATGTCGAGTCTGTTGGAGGAACATGCGAAAGACCTCCATCCATATTTATGTCTGCACCACGGCCATCCACCATCAATGCCGGGCAAGGTTTTTCTGGTGAGCAAGCTGTCAAAACCCAATGAGACACCACGCATAAGTTCTACTCTTCCTGAAACCTTTTCCACAGATGCAATCGTTATCCCCGTGGATGCTTTTCTTGCCAGTCTGGTCAAGAATGTTAAAAAGTCCAAACGACTATTGGACAATTCGGATCTGCAGAAGGAAGACATGCATACAGAGGATGCTCTCCGCATCACAATGACAGGAAGCAGCTCTATACTGAATGCTCTGAGCATAAAAAAACGTGCCAGTCGTTATGAATACAGGAAAACACGGGCATATCTGGAATGGGATCTGGAAAGGATCTTCATTGAAAGCCAAGGTACCCTTTCCATGGATGGTTACGAATTCGCCCCATTTGAATGGTCCTCACAAGATGCATGGTGGGTAACTGACATCAGTAAAACCGGCGTCGGCCTCGAGCGAACATCATCTCATAAACTTTCAGATCGTGTGGGCTCAATGGTTGGTTTGAAATGGCCGAAACATAAGGGTGAGCCGGAGCTGGGATTCATTCGCTGGTTCAGAGAACCCAAAACCGGGGAGCAACGTCTTGGTATCGAATTCCTGCAGGGCAAGCAACGATTGATGAAAGCTTCTTTGGCCGGCGGAACGATGGAACCCATGTATGATTTAGCTCCCTGGCATGTGATAGCCGAACAGGCCATCCATTCCCTTCGTGTACTCTCTCCTGAAAAGGATATTTTCGAAGGAACAGTTTTGAATATATCAAATGCAGATCAGGAAAATCAGTACAAGGTCAGCCACATCATTCAAACTGGCCCCAACTACATCCTCTTTCTGGCTGACCTCCTTTCCGAAAAACAGCAGATAGTCAAATCGCAGAACCTTTGAGCTCATCTATGCCTGTATTTCCCGTCCATATTTTTCGGGAATACGACATCCGGGGAGTGTACGGTCAGGAAATCAGTGAGGCCTTTGCGTATAAGCTGGGGCAGGCATTTGCCTGCTTATTACCGGATGGTGAAAAAAAGCCTGTTATTCTGGGCAGGGATGCCAGACTTTCCGGGCCGGACTTGATGGCCGCACTCAGTAAAGGTTTAATTTCCTGCGGCCGCAATGTAGTGGATATCGGCATGGTGCCCACACCTCTGGCTTATTTTGGCGTGCATCATATTGGCGCAGCCGGTTGTATCGTGGTTACCGGCAGCCATAACCCGCCTGAATATAACGGCTTCAAAATGATGCGTGGCCCGGACTCCTTGCATGGAGAGGATATTCGCAGAATACAGCAACATATCCAGAGACAGATGCCCGTAGCAACAATTCCAGGTCAGCTTAAAAAGCTTGGTATGTTTGAAGATTATAAACGGTTCGTATTGCAGGACATTTGTCTCTCCCGACCGCTAAAAGTAGCCATCGATGGCGGAAATGGTGCGGCGGGTCCGCTGGCAAGCTCCATTTATCGCAAACTGGGCTGTGAGGTCATTGAGTTGTATTGCGAGCCAGATGGTCACTTCCCCAATCATCATCCCGACCCCACCATCGTGGCTAATCTAAGGGCAGTACGTGATGCGGTACGGGAACACAAGGCTGATTTGGGCATCGCTTTTGATGGTGACGGTGACCGCATCGGCATCGTTGATGAAAAGGGCTCGATTATCTGGGGGGATATGCTCTTGCTCCTGCTCTCACTTCACCTTCTTAAGAAATATCCCGGTTCTACCATCATCTCCGAGGTCAAATCCTCACAGCACATGTACGACAATATCGCAGCGCATGGCGGTAAGCCAATCATGTGGCGTACAGGTCACTCGCCGATCAAGGCAAAGATGAAGGAAACAGGAGCTTTGCTGGCCGGTGAAATGAGTGGCCATATCTTCTTTGCCGATCGATATTTTGGACATGATGATGCCATTTATGCCGGCGCCCGCCTGATGGAGGTCATTGCGGGGCAGGATCAACCCGTTTCCTTGATGTTTGCGGATCTCCCCCACTCTGTTACCACGCCCGAGATCAGGCTGAACTGTCCGGATCAGCGAAAATTTAAGCTCGTGGATGAAGCTATAACACATTTTGCTTCGCTAGGCTTTGAGATCATTGATGTCGATGGCATGCGTTTGAAATTTGAGGACGGCTGGGGCCTGCTTCGCGCCTCCAATACCCAGCCTGCCCTGGTATTACGTTTTGAAGCCCCCGATGAAAAACGACTGTATGAAATGAGAACCATGCTGGAAGACTGGCTGAATAAACATTTGTGAACCGCGATACATCCTGTCACAAGCCCCGTTATATTCAGGAGATATGCAGCCTTTTACCTTACACCGGGGGTTAATATGTCTGGCCCGCATTTTTCATGAGAACAGAGAGGCACAATTATTTTTCTTATGGATAACAA
>JBHHTX010000063.1:0-9449 GCA_046753585.1 Mariprofundaceae bacterium | reverse complement strand
AAGGATTCATATTGCCTTGGCTGTAGCTTCAGGCTAACTTGATCGTCGATTTTATTTTACGGAGGGATATATGCTGAACAAGGTCATGCTGATTGGAAATCTGGGAGCTGATCCCGAAACGCGTTTCACAAAGGACGGCACCTGTGTTTGCAACCTGAACCTGGCGACAACCGAGAAATTCAAAAGCAGAACCGGCGAGCCGCAGGAGCGTACCGAGTGGCATCGTGTTGTTATGTGGGGGCGACTCGGCGAGATTGCCAACCAGTATTTAAGCAAGGGTTCCCGTATCTATGTGGAAGGCAAGATTGAAACCCGTAAATGGCAGGACCGTGATGGCAACGATAGATACACGACCGATATCCGTGCCAATGAGATGAAGATGCTTGGTGGTGGTTCAGGGGCAAGAACGAACGATGCCCCCCAGCAGCAAGCCCCCGCGCCGACAGAAAAAGACCCCTTTGCCGCCAGTCCGGGGCCTGCTGATACGCCAACAGATGATGATATTCCGTTTTGAAGTAGCCCTGCAGCAACAGGAGCATCCGTGGCTTGTACGGATGCTCCGCACCAGCTAAAAGGCGATATTCATGCCGATAACCAGGTCCTCAGCTGCGGGGCCTCCGTAGATATGTTTGTTGCCCAGAAGATCTGAGGCTGCCGTTGGAATTGTACCGATGACATAAAGAGTCATAGTGGTCTCATCAATTTGAATATCACGACTTATCCCCAGTGTGATCAGATTCAGGCCATCCTCAAAAAAGGCGATGGGAGGGACGGTCAGCGGGCGAAGAACCGGATCGGAGTCATAGCTGGCAAAGGCCACGGCAGCAAGCAAGTCAAAGCCAATGACTTTGGTCCTCAAGCCCGCCTCAACCCACAAATCTCCCTTTAGAATTTGTCGCAATCCACCTGGAATGCCGGGCAGGACTCCCGGTAATTGCAGGGCAGGGGTCAGATTTAAATTATCATTAACCGCATAATAACCCTTGACGAAAGGGGTAACGACCCAGTCGTAGGATAATCCCGCATAGACCTCGGCAAAGTTAGCCTTGTTATCATGCAGAAATGTATGCCATGTGCCACCAAGATCAAAATACATATTCTTGAAATTATTGGCATAGCCCACGCTCCAGTCGACCTCAACAGCAACCTGGAATCTAGGTGGAATGCCACCGCGGTCGGATTGTGAAATCACCCATGTTGAGCCATAGAATCCTTTGTAACCCAGAATAATATCCCCATATACAAAGGCTGGTTCTGCTGTCAGGTCTATGCCGCGCCAGATATAGGCGCTGGGGATGCCGACATTCCCATGGATGCTGAAGCCCTCTTCCTGCCCGGCATAAACCGGCAAGCTTAACCTGTTAAAAGGCACCATATAGGATGAGGTGCTTCCCTTCATTTCTTCCCCGGCCATGGCTTGCTGTGGCCCAATTACAACAACAGAGATAGCGAACAAAAAGATGGATAAAACAAGACGAAACATAATACTCCCCCCCCTTCATTTTTAAGATCTGCTGCATAATGTATTTCATACTTATAAGATAATCAAGCAGATGCATATATGAAGCTAATCTTATACTACAGTTTAAAGCTGTATCTTCTCTGCTAATTTATGGTACATTTCGTCGGGTTTATGTTGCCTTCCGATTTTTCGGGGCAATATGTTTACCGGTTGAGGCTGATCTGAGGCGGTTTTATTTTGAGCGGAAGATCTAAATTGGGGGGCGCCACCTGTTGATCTTTAGGGTGGATGTTTTCTATAGTTGCAACTTTAGGGAGGTGTGGTTATGTCATTTAGCGGTTGGCGGCTAACCTATGCGGGGCTTGTATATGGCCTGGTAATTGCTACCTTCGTGTGGTTGCTGGGCTGGTTAGGGGCATTCGGTTTTATCAACGGTTGGGCTTATGATGCTTTTGTCCGTTCTCAACAGGGTCAGGTTTCTGCCCGGCAAATATTGTTGATTGAAGCTGATTCCGCGCAGGCTCAGTCAGGCGATAATGTTTGGGGAAACCTGCTGGACACTCTTGAAAAGAAAGGCGCAAAGCAAATTACTTTTGCGTTTTCCCCTGGCGGGGCTTCAAGCGCCTTCTACAAGCAGGCCCAAAGTTATGGCAATGTTATTTTCGGTCAGAAGCTTGTTTCTGATCCGACCAACCCCGATAAGATTATGCTTGAACCTGCTCCGCGGGCTGCGGAGGGCATCGAGGTTTCCTATGGCGTTGTCGCAGTTCCTCCTGACGATTACGGGGTATATCGAAGGCAATATCTGAATTATGAAATTGATGGAAAATCTTATCCATCTGTTGAAACGGTGGCTGCCCAGGCTGTTCTTGGCCATCCTGTTTCCGTCACCAGCCCCTCCTATCTGGTTAATTTTGAGATAGGTCCTGATCGGCTTCCGAAGGTATCACTTGACCGAGCATTAAAGGGTGGCCTTGTTGATGAGATGGTAAAAGGCCGCAGCGTTTTAATTGGTTTTAAATGGGGTGGCGACACCCCTGGGCTTCGCACGCCTGTAACTTCCGGCGACACAAGAATGTCTGTCCTTGAATATCGGGGAGCAGCCCTTTACAGCCTTCTCACCAAGAGAACGGTGACCGAATCGAATTTGATTGTGCAGCTTGCTATTTTGCTGACGTTGGTGGCGGCAAGTTTGCTCGCATTTCAGTGGTTGAATATTCGCCAGTCCACATGGTTGAGTCTGCTAATCTTCATCGCCTATGTAGCCACAGCCTGGCTATTGCTTGCCAATGCCAGAGTCTGGATTCCTCTCACTGAAATGGCTGTTACTCAACTGGCATTCTTTATTCTTTTCTTCAGGAAAAGGGCGATTATTGAGGATCAGTCCTTGCATCGCATGCTTCTCAACCTGTCAGCAAAGCTGGAAGAGCGGTTGTTTCCGGCAAGTTTCTATGATTCTCAGGAACACTGGTCTCAGGCTGCTAATATGGTTAACCAGATGTTACACCTGAATCGTTTAATCTTTCTTGAACGTGTCCCGGGTGATCATCGTGTGCGGGAAGTCAAGGCTCTCTACTGCACGGTAGAGGATATTGATGAGATGCGTCGCGATTATGAAAGGACACCATATAGCACTGCTATCAAAGAAAACGGGCCAATTCGCATCGAAAGCAAGCGGTCGTATTTAAAAAGCCCGGCGGAAAATGAACTTCAATATATTGCGCCTTTGGTGTTCGGTGGAGATGTTCTGGGTTTCTGGGTGTTTGGGGTGGATGCCAATGAGGTGAATCTAAATCCGGAATTCACACGGACTGTAAAAGATTTTGCCGGTCAAATTGCTGAACTCTTATACCATCGTCAACGTTGGTCTGCCAGAAAAGAGGAAGAATTAGGCAGCTACCGCGATATTTTCGGGGTGGAAGGCAAGGATGTTCCATGCAGGGAGCTGGGAAAATCTATAGAGCTGCTGGATCGTCGCCTTACGAACCTGGAAGATGTGATGAATGGCATGGGGACGGCTACAATTCTTTATGATCTGTTTGGCAATGTTGTCCAGGTTAACAGGCACATGGAAGAGCTTGCCAAGTCGATGGGGTTTGTGCCGTACGAGATGACAGCCCTTGATTTTATGACCGCAGTCAGCGGTATTGATACCCAGAAAGCCAAAGGCTATTTCCAGCACATAGTTCTGGAGCACGGACGTATGTCTCTTCCGGTGAGGGAGCTGCCTGATTCGGACAGGTCATTTATCCTGAATGTGAGGGCTCTGGCACAACAGGATGGAACCGTTGACCCCTTGGCTACGGGTGAGGCCCATCCCTTTGAGATGCATGGCATCCTGTATGAGCTGGTTGATATTTCCGAAATGAAGTCTTTATATCAACTGAAGGAACAATTGGCGGAAAGGTTGGTTTTTCAGTTCCGCAATGATTTGCAGTCCATTATCGTGGCTTCTTCCCTGTTAACGCATACAGAGATTACGCGTAAGCAGAGAGAGCACGCCGAGGATATGATTCAGGCCAAGGTAGATCATATGGAGGGTGTGTTTGAGGAGTCGCACAATTATATGGCGGTGGATATTGAAGAAGAGATTACCGGAGTATTCCCCGTTGATGCCAGGGTGCCCCTTGATTTTGCCATACATTCGCTGGAGAAACAGAGCCTTGAACGAAAAGTGACCATTGGCAGCCATGCACCTGAATTTCTCAGACTTGTGCTGGCGTCCCCCCACGGCCTTGCTGATGTACTGCGATCTTTCCTGACACTATTACTGAATGATGCCACTGAAAATAGTGAAATAGATATTCAAATCGAGTCTCGGGAAGGTGAAATCATCTATCTGATGAAGAACTCAGGTTTTGGTGTTCCCAACGATCGTTTTCAGGAATGCCTGTATGGTGATGCGGCTTTTAGTTCAGAAGAGTTCAGGGATGTACGCGAAGCTGTTTCAAGGGTTCGCAGTTGGGGAGGAAGCTTGAATGCCATGAGTGAAGTTGGTGAAGGTATGCGCATTGAAATGCGTATGAAGGGGCTGATCTGATGTTTGGTCAGGATAAAGGCAACCGAATTTTATATGCCGAAGAGGATTCGTTCTTGCAAGAATTGATCGGCTTATCACTGCAACTAGAAGGTTTTACAGTCTTGCATGCCGCTGATGGGAGAGAGGCCCAGACTGTCTACACAAAGGAAAAGCCGGATCTGATCATTCTTGGTTTAACAATGCAGGTTCTGGATGGTTTTGGTTTTCTGAACTGGCTGCGGCAGGAGATCAAGTCATCAACGCCGGCTTTGGTTCTGACCTCGATTGAACAACCTGGTATAGAGGATCGAATTATGGCAGCTGGCGCTAATGCAGTCGTTTTTAAGCCAGTTAAAATGCCAGATTTGGTCAAACAGATCAAAAAACTGTAAAGGACCAGCATGGATTTCTTTCCTCTGCAGATATTCCCGCCCGGAGGGCTAGCCAGTTCAGTTGTAACAACTGTTTGGGTTGGCGTATTCGTTATTGCGTTTTTTAACCTCCGTTTTGGCTGGGTGCTTGGTGGCCTTGTCGTTCCGGGCTATCTTGTGCCTCTCCTTATTCTCAAGCCATGGTCTGTTTTCGCGATTACGGTAGAGGGCGTAGTAACTTATCTTCTGGCCTGGTTTTTCTCGGAATATTTATCGCGATGGGGGAAGTGGTGCCATTTCTTTGGGCGGGATCGCTTTTTTGCCCTGATTTTGATCAGTGTTCTTGTGCGCATCACCTTTGACGGCTGGGTTTTTCCGTTATTTGGTGAGTATCTGATAAATAATTATAACATCCAGTTTGATTACAGGGATGCATTACACAGCCTCGGGCTGATTATCGTCATCCTGATCGCAAACCAATTCTGGAAAACAGGTTTTGTTCGTGGAATAACGCCGTTGGTTGTGCCTGTTGTAGTGACTTTCTTTATCGTTCGCTATGGCCTCCTGGAATTCACGAATTTGAGCCTGAGCGATCTGGGTTATCTTTATGAGGATCTGGCTTCTTCAATTCTGGCTGGCCCCAAGGCATATATTATTTTACTCGTTGCCGCATTTATTGCATCACGGATGAATCTCCGTTATGGCTGGGATTACAGTGGCATATTGATTCCGGCGCTTCTGGCTTTGCAGTGGTATCAGCCAATGAAGATCCTGGCTTCCTTCGTGGAGGCGTTTGTAATCTTGCTTGTAGCCAAGCTAATTTTAATGTCTCCGATGTTCCGTACCGCAAGCATTGAAGGTGGGCGCAAGCTGCTGCTATTTTTCAATATTGGCTTTGCGTACAAAATACTTCTCGGTTATCTGCTTCTGGCTGTGGCCCCTGAGGTAAGAATTACAGATTTTTATGCATTCGGTTACCTCCTTTCCACCCTGATTGCCATCAAGATGTACGACAAAGATATAGCGGTAAAGATGACGCGCACCGTACTTCAGACTTCTCTCGTTGCAGTTTTTGCGGCAAGTGTTGTCGGTTTCTCCCTGACATTTCTTCCCAATCTGTGGACGTGGTCTGTCCCCTCAGGGGCAGTTGCAAGTCCTGTAGTATTTGATCGTTCCGGCAAACGTCTTACCGAAGTTGTTCGCGATGATCAGGTGGAGCTTTATAAACAGCGTCCGCAGGATAGTTTTGAAAGCCCGCTTCCTCAGGAGATTGATCTGTTCACCGAGGGGGTTCGCTCGATCCTTCGCTATGCTGATGACCGTGATAAGAAACACCTTGATGAGGCTGCAGCTCAGTTATCGAGGGTTGATTATCAAATCACGCTTTTGGAAGATCGATATATTTACCTGAAAGAAGGTGGGCTCAAGCGTGGCTGGGGTATTTATGTCATCGACCTTCTGTCCACCAGCCGCCTTCTTGTTGAGGTGCCTTCACCGGTTGATGAGTGGGGAGCGATGAATGCAGGGGCCTTGCTGTTCAAGTCCATGCAGGGCAAGGGTCTGGCTATAGCCGGTGTAGCCAGGGATACAAATTTGAATCAGGCATCCGATGTGCTTGCCAATTACAATACGCTGTTTCATGCCTTCCATAAAACCATGGCGAGGCGCGATGTCCTGCAGGTGAGGGGTTATACTCAGGAAAGGGCCCGGAAAATTTCCGGAAAACGCCGGGATATAGAGAAGGATATTGACCTACCTGACTTGAGGAGTGCCCTTTGGGTCAAGGGAACTCTACCTCCAGATCTTAATATGGTGCTGATCAAGGACATGATTGACGGCTTTGATATTCACTGGGCGAACACGTCGTTGAAAAATATTCAGCGTGATTCGACAAGATCCGGTTTCGCTGAACTTGTGCTTAATCGAAAAGATGTCCGAAAGTTGATGTCCAGGTATTTGTTGTCAGAATTCGATTTGCAGCTAGAGGTTCGCGAGCAACGCATTGATGGTTATCTCCAGGACTGGTTGTTGAGTGGCAAGGGACAAATCGCAGAGAAGGGCTCAAACTTATATGTCCCGCCCCGTGTTGAGGAACTGTTATTTTTTGATCAGGAGGTTTTAACACCCTTGCTCGATATTGCGAGCAGAGGGTTTTCCGGGGAGAACTGGACTGAATCCGGTCTGGAAGAGCTTCGGGCTATCGCCATATCGGCAGCGGCAGTAAATTATCGTATCATCCGTTATCGGCACCGCCTGACCAAGAGCCAGTATATAATACTTACGGCCAGAGAAGATGTGCCCGACAGGCATTACTGGGGCACTTATGTGCTGCGCCTCGGCGCGGTTCAGAATTTTGTTGTTCAGGTGCCGCGTCCACTCTTCGAGTTAAGCAGTTTCGAATATGGCGTGTCTTTGTTTGAGCGCCTGAACGCCAGAGCATTGTTGATCAGTGGGGCGCACTTTGAAAGCAACCAGAATCGTAAGTCGGATTTGATCAAGGTTGAGAACAAAGAGAACATTTTTAACCTCGTCAATCAGGTTTTGTTACGTGAATCCGGTGACCAGGCTCTGCTTGTTATGCAGTGTCGTGGTTTTGGAGGAATGCCAGGGCAGGTGGAATTACCTGATGGCGATGTCCTGTTATCATTCAACGATGGCGTTTTTGATGAGGCCGGATTAAGCAAGCTCGGCAATATCCTGCGCGCATATTTGCAGGATGATGGGCTTGAGGTAAACATTGTTGATGGAGGGGAAGAAACTATAGGTTATGATGGTGGAGGCATGCCTCAGGCCATGTATATGCCACAGTCCCGGAACAAGGAATTTGCAGTCCTGTGGCTTTCTCCCCTGCTGCGTCAGGCTTTTCGCCAGCAAACGGAAAATCGGGTTCAGGAAGCTAAATTTGACATATTTGAAATACCCGCTGTTTTCACGGAATTCCAGTCATATATTGACAAGAACAAGCCATGGGGGAAATCAAGCAGCGTACCAACCGGCCTCAGGTCCGAGATTGCGCATTATATGCTCACGCAGGACGTCATAACCCTGCAAAAGATCAGAAAGCAATGGCCTGGCTTCAGCTTTGAACGCTTGATCGATGTGAACACGAGACAGGATTTTATAGCGGTGTATTCAGCCAAAAGACTCTTGTTGCTAGCTAATCTTCACCCGCGCCAGCCTGAAAAATCGTTTCAGATAAATGGGTCTGATGATATGTCGTTTATCTCGGAACGTTTTGTCGGAACTCGCTCGGGCTGGCTCGAGTTTGGAGGTTAGGCCGTGCGATTAAGAGAACGCTTGCTGGCACTTAGCCTTGTCTTACTGTTTGTAGGCTGGTGGTGGTTGCCAACCTGGCAGGGTCTGTACCGCCAGATGACGGGGGAAGTCCTGTCCAACGAAAAGCTTGATGCTGCCCGCATTAGCATTTCATACGTTCTGGATCGTAATAACTGGACGACATTTCCTGTTTCTACGCAGAGCCCTGTTATTCGTGTGGTCAGCAATGCCACGCTTCCATCCGAGATGAGTCAGGATACAGAGTTGGAATGGCGATATGGTATTGAATTTCAGTTTCTTGATAAAAAAGGCAAGGTTTTGAAAGAACATCAGCACCACTACCGGGCCAAGGTGACAAGGTACTGGGATGAGCGCTTCAGTGAAACGATTGCCGGCAATTTCTTTCTTGATCCAGCCTGGCAACCGACGGATGGCAAGGTGAGCGTCCTCAGTTTAGCCGACATGCCTGATGTGAGTGCAGTGAGGGTGAGAACCCTGTCCATGGATACCAATATACAAGATGTTGTACTTCGGGCATATCAGCATGATTTACTGCCCGAGAGCAAATATGGCCTGTTCTGGAACCGGCTGAATGAAAATCAGAAGCAGGCCATGGCGAAAGGTAATATATATGAACACGGACTTTTAACGGATCAGGAAAAGAGAAATCTCATCAGAAACAAATGGAGCGGAATTGGCCCGACCGGCATCATTAATCAGGAGTATGTAAGCAGAATGCTTTATTCCTTCCGCGATATTGAAGGTGATATTGTGGATGTCCCCGTGCCACCGGCCGGTCTTTATTTTTCTGCTGATTTTCGCGGCATTATTCCAGTGCCGCTTGGTGGAGCCCGCATTCGTCTGGACTTTGAAGCTGTAGGAGAGAAGGAAGCTGATCCGGGTCTGAGGAACATTGTTGTAAATTGGCATGGTCGAGGGGGGGTGAATCGTATTTCACACCGGGTTGACTGGACGTCAGGCAAGGTCAGTTATACTCAAGACTATAAAGATGGGTTGCTCGAGATTGTTGCCTCACATGCAGGGGCCGTCAGGGTCGTTGTTCTTAAAGGAAAGAATGAGGAAGAGATCACACCGGAACCCGCCCTTGTTCGAACCTACCTTGTGGCGGGCAATAGCATTGAATTTGACATTTCCCACCTGAGGAAGTCTACCACTCCTATGCGTCTGGACTTACGCAGGTTATTGCCAAGAGATGCTGTGGTGTATGACATTGTCATGGACCCGCTTGATTCAAACAAGCTCTACGCCATTATCAAGTCGCCTTCCGGTAGCAGGATTTATAAAAGCCTGAATGGTGGGG
>JBHHTX010000062.1:0-9530 GCA_046753585.1 Mariprofundaceae bacterium | reverse complement strand
TCAGAAACACATACACCTTTTCAGATAGATCCCCGTATGGGAAGCGGAACATCGTGCCACATCTTCCGGCGTCCCGGCAATGACAACCCTGCCGCCTCGATCCCCACCTTCCGGCCCCATATCGACAAGCCAGTCAGCAGTCTTGATTACATCCAGATTGTGCTCTATCACAATAACCGTGTTACCGCTCTCCACCAGGGCGTGCAGCACCTCCAGTAACTGGGCCACATCAGCAAAGTGAAGGCCTGTCGTGGGCTCATCGAGAATATACAGGGTATTACCGGTGGCGCGACGAGCCAGTTCCCTGGACAGTTTAACCCGTTGTGCCTCACCGCCGGAAAGCGTGGTCGCAGCCTGCCCGAGTCTGATGTAGCCAAGGCCTACCCTTTGCAGGGTTTCCAGACGATGGCGTACGGGTGTAATGTTTGTGAAGAACTGCGCTGCCTCACTGACCGTCAAATCAAGGATCTCGGCAATGTTTTTCCCCTTGTAGCGGATATCCAGAGTTTCACGATTATAGCGCCTTCCCTGACATGATTCGCAATGCACATAGACATCGGGGAGAAAGTTCATCTCAACCTTGATAACCCCGTCTCCCTGGCAGGTCTCACATCTGCCACCTTTGACGTTAAATGAGAACCGTCCCGGCTTATAAGCTCTGGCACGCGCCTCAGGAAGGGTCGAGAATAATTCGCGAACAGGCGTAAACACACCCGTATAAGTTGCCGGATTCGATCTTGGTGTACGTCCGATAGGGCTTTGATCAATATCAATCACCTTATCAATTAACTCGTCACCCAACATGGCATCATAAGGCCCTACACGCTCCACAAGCTGCCGCCGCTGTTTGGCAAGCGCCCGATAGAAGGTATCAATCAATAACGTTGATTTCCCCGATCCGGAAACACCTGTCACACAACTTAGCCGACCGGAGGGAAAATCAACATCGACCCCCTGCAAGTTATGGGCTCTGGCCCCGCGAACACTGATCATCGGATGACCCTTTTCGACAAGTCTCCGTTTTGGAACCGGGATACATTTTTGTCCGCTCAAATAGTCGGAGGTAAGTGAGCGAGAGCAATTCATGATTGCCTCCAGATTACCCTGCGCCACTATCTCCCCACCATGCTCCCCTGCCCCTGGCCCCATATCGATGACCCAGTCAGCACGCCTGATCGTGTCCTCGTCATGTTCTACCACCACCACCGAATTACCTATACCGCAAAGTTGTTCCAATGTAGCCAGAAGACGGTCATTATCTCTTTGATGGAGTCCTATGGTCGGCTCATCCAGAATATAGAGAACACCAACCAGGGCTGAACCGATCTGTGTAGCAAGGCGGATGCGCTGAGCCTCTCCCCCCGACAACGTAGCCGCAGTCCGATCCAGCGATAGATAATCCAGCCCCACGCGGATCAAAAAACTCAATCGCGCCGTAACTTCCTCCATTACCCGCTCGGCAATAATCTGTTGCTGGCTGGAAAGCTTCAGCCCTTGTATCCATATCTGGGCCTCTCGCAAAGGAAGCCTGACCAGTTCCGGCAGACTTTTACCCTCGATCAAGACATGTCTTGCGGCGCGATTCAGTCGAGAGCCTGCGCATTCAGGGCAGGCAACAGGATTAATGTAGCGCCCCAGACTTTCGCGCACATCATCCGACTCGGTTTCACGATACCTGCGCTCCAGACTGGATAAAACCCCTTCGAACATTTGCCTGTGCTGACGTGTTTTACCATCATGAGAATAGTTAAAACGAATCTCTTTATCTCCGGATCCATAGAAGATAAATTGTTTTGCCTCCTCAGGCAGGTCGGCAAAGGGCGTATATATTTTTATACCCAGATGATCGGCCAGAGCATGCATGGTTTGTTGCAAAAATGGCGTCTCCCGTCCTGACCACGGGGCAATAGCTCCCTGTTTTAATGATAATGATGTGTCTGGCACAACCATCTCCGGATCGAAAACCGTGCGAAAGCCAAGTCCGTCACAAGCCGGACAGGCACCGTGAGGTGAGTTAAATGAAAAAAGTCTTGGCTCAACCTCGGGGTATGAAATCCCACAATCGGGACAGGCAAAGTGTTCGGAAAATGTTTGAATGTCATCACCTGTCAGCACCAGTAGCAAACCATTGCCGTAACGCAAAGCGGTCTCGACAGAATCAGCCAGGCGTGTGCGTATCCCGGGCCGCATGACCAGGCGATCCACGACCAGTTCAATATCATGCTTCTTGTTCCGATTAAGAGCCGATACCTCTTCAATCGGCAGAATGTCTCCATCTATCCGTACGCGTACAAAACCCTCGCCTCCGGCCTTATCCAGCTCCTTCCGAAATTCTCCTTTCCTGCCACGGGCTATCGGGGCAAGAAGTTGCAACTTTGTACCTTCGGGCAATAACAGCAGGGCATCAATCATCTGGCTGGCGCTCTGGGATGTGATAGGTTTACTACAACCGTGGCAGTGCGGCTGGCCAATGCGTGCGTACAACAGGCGAAGATAATCGTAAACCTCCGTTACTGTACCAACGGTTGAGCGTGGATTTCTGCTGGTAGTTTTCTGTTCAATTGAGATGGCGGGCGACAATCCCTCTATGACATCCACGTCCGGCCTATCCATGATACCCAGAAACTGCCGGGCATAGGCGGAGAGAGATTCCACGTAACGTCTCTGGCCCTCGGCATACAGGGTATCAAAGGCCAGAGAAGATTTACCGGAACCGGAAACGCCGGTAATAACGACCAGCTTCTCTCGTGGAATATCCAGGGAAATATTCTTCAGATTATGCATTCGTGCGCCGCGCACGCGAATATATTGATCGCTCATGTCGGAGGCCAGGCTAACATAAACAATGCCTCGGCAGTCAATTGACCCCGAAACTCGGGCTTCATGAAAAATATAACTTAGTGCATAATGCGGTGTATAAATTACAAAAGGATATACACATGAGCGACACAAAACCTGAAGATCAGCCAGCCCCAAACAAGGAAACAGCAGCCTCTCCGCAAACCGAACCGGTCGAGAATGCCAATGCTGGCGAAAAAACAAAAAAACAGTGCCCGACTTCCGGCATCTGCCGACGAGGCCTGCACCTTCCTCTTATCTTATCCCTTATTGCAATCCTGCTTGCTTCTTACTCCTTTTACACAACCCAGTGTAGCTCCTTTACAAGGAATATGGATAAACGTGTAGGCGATCTCAGTAGTCAGGTTGCTGTTATCAGCGAGCGTTTAAGTAATCTTGACGAAGGTATTGAAAGCGATAAACAGGCGCTCATCCAGGCCGGGTTA
Organism: Mariprofundaceae bacterium; assembly: GCA_046753585.1. Taxonomy (GTDB): domain Bacteria; phylum Pseudomonadota; class Zetaproteobacteria; order Mariprofundales; family Mariprofundaceae; genus CAYLYU01. The sequence goes on along the minus strand of JBHHTX010000062.1, from coordinate 6,246 downwards.
CAAAAGACGCTGCTGAATATCCAGGACATTGCTAAGCTCACCAAAGGTGAAATGCAGGCAAAGATCACTGAAATTGAAGGGATTTTACTGGGAATGACTTCTCCCGATGACAAGGTAAAGAAAGAACAGGAAACGACGTCTGTTGAAAAGCCTTCGACGGAGATATCAGCAACGGAGTCCGCATCTCAGGAAGAAAATACTCCAGTTGTAGCTGAAGAACCATCCTCGCCGAGTTCAACATTGGAACCCCCTGCCGCTGAACAGACACCTTCATCAAGCCAACCTGACCCTGTAACAGATAACGAGCCTGCTCTGAAAACAGGAGCAAATGCCGAAAATCCGGTAACATCCGCTTCTGAATTTTAAGCTGAACTATTCGTCCTGCTCAAGCGGCAGGTAGCAATCCATGGCAGCGCTTTCCTTTAAAGTCACCGGCAAAGATACGGCAGGCAAAGCCCGCTGCGGTTTGCTTTCATTGCCCCACGGGGACGTAAAAACACCGGTATTTATGCCGGTTGGAACGCTTGGCACAGTCAAGGCCATGCTTCCAAAAGACCTTAAGGATCTCGGCGCGCGCATTATCCTGGGCAACACATACCATTTGATGCTGCGGCCCGGCGCTGATCTTGTCGAGCGACTGGGAGGACTGCATCGATTTATGGCCTGGGATGGACCCATTCTTACCGATTCCGGTGGTTTTCAGGTATGGTCACTTGGGAAAATAAGGAAGATAGAAGCGAACGGTGTGCGTTTCCAGTCACACATTGATGGCTCTGAAGTCTTTCTGGGCCCGAAAGAAAGCATGCAGATTCAACAACAATTGGGTGGTGATATTGTTATGGCCTTTGATGAATGCACCCCCTACCCCGCCACTATGGCGGAGGCCCGATCCTCCATGGATCTGTCTTCGCGCTGGGCACAGGAGTGCCGCAATCTTCTGCTTCCGAATGACCGGCAGGCCTTGTTCGGCATTGTCCAGGGAAGCATATATCCGGATCTCCGGCTGCAACATCTGTCGACTCTTGAGAAAATCGGTTTTGAGGGTATAGCCATTGGTGGCTTGTCTGTTGGCGAGACAAAGCAGGAGATGCTTACGGTACTGGATGCACTTGCTCCACATTTACCTGAAAAGAAACCGCATTATCTCATGGGTGTAGGCACTCCGGCTGATTTGATAGAGTGTATAGACCGTGGAATTGACATGTTTGACTGCGTGCTCCCCACCAGAAATGCGAGAAATGGCATGCTGTTTACCGACCATGGCCCGCTAAGGATCAAGCATGCCATACACCGTGACGATCCCAGGCCCGTGATGGAAGACTGCAACTGTTATACCTGTAATAATTTTTCCCGAGCCTACCTGCGCCATTTATATATAAGTCGGGAAATATTAAGTTCGAGCTTGAACACCTTGCACAATCTCCATTACTATGCCGCGCTCATGCACCGGGCTCGCGCCTCACTTATGGAAGGTACATGGCCTGACTTCCGTGATCACTACCTGCGAACCTATAGATGCAAGGATCAGGCATCAGGAGAAAATAATACATGAATAAGCTTAAATCCCCCCGTATATGGTGCTTATCTATCACCTTGATCATGTTTGGCATTCCGACCGCCTTTGCCGCAGAAGAAGCGGCTGCCGGCGGCCTTGCTTCGTTTATCCCGCTGATTCTGATCATGTTCATCTTTTACTTTCTCCTTATCAGACCTCAGCAAAAACGTCAGAAGGAACACCGCAAGATGGTGGAAGAATTAAAGAGTGGCGATAAGATTTTGACCGCAGGAGGCATCTACGGAACGATCAAATCCGTGAGTGAAGACTCCATTAAGGTTGAAATTGCCGACGGGGTCAGGGTCAAAATCAAACGTGATACCATTGCAAACCTTGTCGAATAGGCTGAACTAATTATGCATGCATACCCACGTTGGAAAATCTGGTTAATTGCCGTTGTCCTCACCGTATCGCTTCTCGGCGGACTGGCAAATGTTACTTCATTGCCTTCCTGGTGGCCCGGGGCATTCAGCCAGCCATTGAATCTGGGCCTGGACCTCAGGGGTGGTATCCACCTGGTTCTGGAAGTCGACGTAGATAAAGCCGTCGCTCACAATGTTGAGGGAGGCATAGATACCGCCCGCCAGACTTTGCGCTCCAGTAAAATCAGGTACAGGAAGCTTGACACCGATGGTGATCAAAAACTTCTGATCACCCTGAAAAGAAGTGAAGATCTTGCAGCAGCCGAGAAGCTTTTAAGAGAGGCTTTTCCATCCTTCACTCTGGCGATTCAGGATGAAACCAGTCTCAACCTTACTATCAATGAGTCTGAAGCAACAGAAATCAAGAAATTTGCTGTAGACCAGTCCATTGAAGTTATTCGTAACCGAATTGATGCGCTTGGCACTACTGAGCCTGTCATCGTCAAACAGGGAGATCGGCGGATACTGGTCCAGATCCCAGGCTATGAAGACTCATCCAGGGCCAAGAGCCTGATCGGTCGAACAGCCCAGCTGGAATTCAAGCTGGTCGATGAAAAAGGCGATCTGGATAAAGCTCTGAGCGGCGAAATCCCACCCGGTGATATAATCGTTTATGGTGAACAGGAAGTCTCGTCTGGAAAGAGTTTTCGTCAGCCTTATTTGTTGAAAAAGCGTACTGAGCTTTCCGGTACCGAAGTTGTAGATGCCCGTGTAAGTATTGATTCACGCTTTAATGAGTATGTGGTTAATCTGAAATTCAGTAGCAAGGGTGCCCGCAAATTCGATAGATTAACCGGATCCCATGTCGGCGAACGTTTTGCCATTATTCTGGAAGGCGTCGTCCAGTCCGCCCCTGTTATACGGGAACGAATCCCGGGGGGGTCAGCCCAGATTTCAGGAAGCTTTACTCCGGAAAGTGCGCGTGACCTGGCTATCGTACTCCGTGCAGGTGCCCTGCCCGCACCTGTCAAGGTTGTGGAGGAGCGTTCAGTCGGGCCAAGCCTGGGACAGGATTCTGTCGAGATGGGGCTAAATTCGATTATCATTGGCGGCATACTGGTATTGATTTTCATGGCCGTTTATTACCGCATGTTTGGCCTCGCAGCCAATCTTGCGCTTTTATTCAACCTCGTACTGATCGTTGCAGCCATGAGCATGATTGGTGCCACACTCACCCTGCCCGGTATCGCCGGCATTGTACTTACCATTGGTATGGCGGTAGATGCCAACGTACTGATCTTTGAACGCATCCGTGAGGAGCTTAGCCTCGGAAAAACGCCGTTTGCTGCAATCGATGGCGGTTATGACAAGGCGCTTACAACCATCGTGGATGCCAATATTACGACACTAATCGCTGCCATTGTTCTTTTCCAGTTTGGCAGCGGGCCAGTTAAAGGCTTCGCCGTTACCTTGTCTGTGGGTATTTTAGCCTCCATGTTCACTGCCATTATGCTCACCCGGGCCATTACCTCCCTGGCCCTGGAAAAACGTGATCGTGTAGAAACACTGAGTATTTAACAGACCCTGAGGAATACATATGATGCAACTGATTCGTTCTGACACCCATATTGATTTTTTGGGGAAACGCAAAATCGCCCTTGCAGCCAGTAGCATATTGATCCTGCTGTCTCTGGTCTTTCTGCTGGCCAAGGGACTCAATTTCGGTATTGACTTTACAGGAGGCACGCTGGTAGAGGTTAAATTTACTCAGGCGGCCAATATTGCAGATGTGCGTCAATCGCTTGTGCCGGCCGGATATGGTGCGGCAACCATTCAGGAGTTCGGCTCGCCCGAGGAAATCCTGATCCGTGTACAGAATGTTGCTGATAAGGATTCATCGTCAATTAGCAGTGAAATTCTGGCGGCTTTGGAGAAGGGTTCAGGATCGGGCAGCGTTGAAATGCGCCGGGTTGAATTCGTCGGGCCTCAGGTAGGTGAAGAGCTCACTCGTGCCGGCATCATGTCTGTACTGATCGCCATGCTAGCTATCCTTATCTATGTAACTTTCCGCTTTGAGCTTCGCTTCGCTATCGGTGCTGATGCGGCTTTACTTCATGATATCACTCTGGTTATCGGTGTTTTTGCAATGACCGGTAAGGAGTTCTCCCTGCCTGTTGTCGCGGCCATCCTGACTGTCATTGGTTACTCGCTGAACGACACCATCGTTGTCTTTGATCGGGTTCGTGAAAACCTTGCCGCGAATCGAAGAAAAAAGAATCAGTCTTCAGAGGTCGAAATCGTCAATTCTTCTCTTAATCAGACCCTGTCGCGAACCCTGATGACCTCACTGACTACACTTCTCGTCGTACTTTCCCTGTTTTTCCTGGGAGGAGAAGTGATTCACGACTTTGCCTTTGCGCTCATTATTGGCATTTTGGTGGGAACCTATTCTTCCATTTACGTGGCCAGTCCCGTCATGCTATCCCTGCATGGTCGCTTCAAACTTAGTGAGGAAGATTTCTCCGAGATGGATGCCAGGCCATAACCAACCATCTTCAAGGAGACATTACTCCGGAACTGCCTGAAGAAAGTCTGATATTCAGAGCCTACGGCGATCATTTCCTACAAATCAATCAGCAACGTTACGAATATGGAATCCTTTTGCATGCAGGAGAAATATCCGGTCCGTGGGGACCTGAAATGATCCACGCCCTTCGAGCTGAAGATCTTGAAGATATATTTCTTGCACCCCCGGAATTGCTACTGCTGGGAACAGGCAGAAAGACCACCTTCCCTCCTCCGGAGATACTGGATGCCTTAAGTGATGCGCATATACCCTTTGAATGCATGGATTCCCGTGCCTGTGCCAGAACCTACAACCTTCTTCTGGGTGAAGGGCGGAAGGTTTCAGCGGCAGTTCTCCTGCCCTCGGCTGATTCGCAGGGCTGATTTACCATGCCATGGTATGAGCTTATGGTGCAAACCGACTTTTCCGCCTCGCATGCCCTGCGTGGTTATCCCGGTGATTGCGCCCGACTGCACGGCCACAACTGGAAGGTTGAGCTCTATCTGAAATGTACGGAACTGAATGAAATCGGCATCGCCATTGACTACAAAGTTCTGAAGCAGGCATTAAAAGATGCCATCTCCGAATGGGATCACTATCACCTGAACGACATTCCACCCTTCGATAGAATCAACCCCAGCAGTGAAAATGTTGCACGCATTCTCTATGAGAAAGTAGCCAGTAGACTGGACAATGTACATATTCACGTTTCACGTCTTGTCATCGGCGAAACCTGTTCCACCCGTGTCACCTACTGGCCGGAATGAACGAGGATATTGGTTTAAGCGTAAATCATGCGTATCGCGTTTTGATTCCTTTGCCGATTACTTCCTTTGTTTGAGGCATCGTTTAAGCCGGGGCAGCATCCGCTGCATGTCAATTTTGCTTCCGGGTTCAAAGGCAAGGTTGCGGTTCGTAAGGAGAAGAAGATAGTGTTAGGGTAAACAAAAGAAGATGGTGACAAACCCGTCAAAGGTCAGGAATATCATGGAATATCAAAAACGACTGTATCAAATTCTCTATCCCAACAATTCTCTTGTGGCTTCGCAACTGGATCCTGAACAATTTGGCAAGCACTACCAGGTTGGATCACCTCGTCATTATCACGGCAAGGTGATCTTTGCCGAGGTTGAGGCTGACTTCCGCCACGACTTTTTTGATATTGAGAAAGGATTCGCAGGCCTGATTCCTCATGAAAATGGACAACCAAAAGCAACAAAGTATATAAGTTCATACCGGGTGCTTGAGCACGTTGACCTCGATGCTGTAAAAAACCTTTATCTGGTGACTCCCAATGGACGGACATTTGAACTGAAGCAGGGGAAACATGACAAGCCTCATGAGCCCGGCCTGATAAGAACCTATGCCCAGATCTGCCCTACAACCGTACTATCCATGACCAAACTAAATGCTGTGGAGTATGCTCAATACATAACAGGAACCAGGCATAGCAAATGGGTTCCAACATTATTTTTTACGCAGATTGAACTGCCGATTGATCAATTTCTTAAAGACTTTGAAGAAAACCCCTTTATTTCTCCTCCCTTTCCTTTTGTCCACCCTGCCAAGCTCAGGGATTCCATTATAGAACTGAAAAATTCCGATAAAGAGGCCAAGGGAATAAGCCTGAACAGTGACCTGGAAAGTATCCCTTATACCAGGATCAGACATGGATTCTGGCTTGTTTGCGACAAAAAGAGTGCTTTTTTTCCTATCCCTGACGGGGAAACAATCAAGAGGGAAAACTACCTGTTTTATAAGGA
>JBHHTX010000061.1:0-9602 GCA_046753585.1 Mariprofundaceae bacterium | reverse complement strand
GGAGCGTGGCCCAACTGTTCGGACAGGCGTGATGCCATCAGCGTACCGATAGCCACGGCCTCACCATGTAAATAGCTTTGAAACTGTGTCATGGCCTCAATGGCATGACCAAAGGTGTGGCCAAGGTTTAACAGGGCGCGTTCACCCCGCTCCAGCTCATCACGCATCACGACTTCGCTCTTGTGCCGACAGGATGTATGGATTACCTGCATAAGCGCATCGGCATTGAGATTCAGCAACTCTGGAGTCCTGTCTTCCAGGCTCGAGAAGAAAGCGACATCACGGATCAGTCCGTATTTCACTACTTCAGCCACACCGGCCCGAAGCTCACGCTGCGGCAGGGTGTCAAGCACTTCCGGATCAATCCAGACCAGGTCCGGCTGGTAAAAGGAGCCAATCATGTTTTTACCCAGGCTATGATTCACAGCGGTCTTGCCTCCGACACTGGAATCCACCTGGGCCAATAATGTGGTCGGAATCTGAATCAGGGGCACACCACGACGATAACAGGCCGCGGCAAAACCGGCCATGTCCCCTACTACGCCTCCGCCAAGGGCTATAACCGGTTCCTGCCGTGTTAACCGCTCCTGCATCAGGGTATCCAGTATGCCGGACCAGGTTTCCAGACGTTTAAAACGTTCTCCATCGGGCAGAATATGTGCGGCAACCTTCCAGCCGGATTCCTCCAGGCTATTTTTTACCCTTTCCAGATAAAGTGGTGCCACCACATCATTACTGACTATAAGGCAATGCTCTGCCTCAGGCAGCAACCCCCGCAGGGCAATGCCGAAATTCCCCAGACAACCCGGTTCGATGTGGATATTGTAGGAGCGACGCCCGAGTTCAACCCGATAGGTTCTAGTCATGCCGCCATTCTGACAGAAACGTGATAATAGTATCCACCGCCTCCTGCTTGCTCATCTGATCTGAACGCAGGTAAAAATCAGAACATTCGGCATAGAATGGATTGCGCATGGTTGCAAGTTCCCGCGTCTTCTCCAGTGGATCGACCCCGACCATCAAGGGCCGCTTTGTATTTTTCCCTATTCGTTTGGCCAGCGCCTTGGCTGATGAATCCAGCCAGATTACCGGTGGATGGCGTTTAAGCAGCGCACGGTTCTCTTCGGATAAAACAATGCCGCCGCCAGTTGCAATGATAGCATTTTCTTCAATCACACTCCGCAGCATCTCAGACTCAAGCCTGCGAAATTCAGCTTCCCCGTCCTCAGCGAAGATGTCGGCAATACTGCGACCCTCGGCAACCACAATGCGCTCATCCAGATCAATAAGCGGCAAATTCAGATGTACCGCAAGTCTGCGACCAATCCTGCTCTTCCCCGCCCCCATCAAACCGATGAGGGTCAGCCGGCTTGATTCAGCCATTGTCCGTCATCATCTACCAGCCACCCGGGGATGGGAAGAAATCATCCCCTAGTTGATGGTCAGGGTGAAGTTCTTGATGACCGTACTTCCAAGACTGTCCGTTACGGAAATCAGAAAATTATACGTTGTTGCAGCAGGCAGGCCAGGAATACCACTGATCTGACCAGTTGCAGAGTTAAGTGCCAAACCTGGCGGCAGTGTGCCCGGAACAAATTCATTCCAGGTGTAGGGTGCTGCCCCTCCCGTAGCCGCCAGCGTCGCCAGGTAGGCCACGCCTACAGTACCGGGGGTTAAAGGAGATAATGTAGTGATGGTAAGACCTGTCAATACGCCGGCACCATATGGTGAACCGGGAAGCACGCCGGAATCCGCTTCTCCCTGTTCAGCCGGCAGGCGGAAGATCAGCTGGGATGTAGTCTCGGTGCCAAACACCAGAGTACTGGCGGTAATCTCGTCCTCTATCCAGACGGCGCTGTTCTTCAGATAGGTAAGGTTGAAGTTGGCTACACCGCTTGCATTGGTCGTCACCGTTAACGGCACACTGCCGGCAGCGGAATTTGGCGGCGTCAGCACGCCATCTGCCGGATGGCCAGTGCACCCATCTTCAGGACCACCAAAACATGGAGAAAACGGACCTGTTATGGGGTCAAGAGTCAAGTTCCTGTTTAAATCCTCATTACCAAAGGTGCTGGTAATAGCAGCCGCAAAGGGTCCGGTGCCATTAGGCGGTGGGCCGGAGGTATCCACCCAGAAACCGGTGGAGAATTGTAAGGGCCAGGCCTTAAGCGAAACAACGGCATTGGCCACGGAATTACCGTTGGCATCTGATACCAATACAGCCATGGGCAGGGCATAGGTGGTGGCATCCACAATGGTAATCTGGCTACCCCGGGAAATGAGCACTGATCCGGCGGTGCCGCCAATAACAATATTGGCCTGGGCAGTGAGGGCCGTGCCAATGACTCCTGCCTGAATATTTACCCCGCCAGGTGTTGAACTGAGCGAACCGGAAGTGAAGGTCGTAACCGCCTGGCCGGTGGCATCGGTCAACACCACAACAGGTGAAATGGTTTCGCCGCCACCTGTGGGGTTGAGAATAGAGAAAGCGACGGGAGCACCGCCCACCACCTGACCACCGGCATCACGCACCGTTGCCGTGAGGGTGGCCGTATGGGTCAGGCCGCCGGTACTGGGTTGTACAACATTGACATTGGATTGCAGCGTGATCTGACTGGCTGTCGTGGCTGAAAAGGCAACCGTTAACAAATCAGTAGCGACCACATTTCCTGCCGCATCCAATCCATCCACCTGCACATTAGCAATGCCGGCAAGTGCGGAGGCAAGCGTAGCTGAAAAGAATCCCGGAACCGCGGTCGGAATTGTTACAACAGTCTGACCCGCAACGGCGTTCCAGGCTCCAAGAGTTGTGGCAAACCGTACATTTGCAATAGCCGGGACAGTTACCGGCACATTCACCCAGACTGTTATGCCGGGGGCGCCGGTTGGAGAAGCAACCGGGCCGGCTACAGGCGGACATGGAGGAGGTGGTAGCAATACAGTCGCGTTCGGATCGCAGATACCAAAAGCCGCCCCGACAGTACTGACTGTATAGGCCTGAGTTGACTGTGCACCCACTGCCTGAGCAATAACATTGACGTTGCCGGCCAGGGTGCCTGTTACGGTGACCACCAGCTGACCATTCAGATCTGTTGTTCCGGTCTGAGGGAAGAGAGTCACACCACCGGTCAGAAGCGGGTTGGGATCAAGTGACAGGGTAACAGGCGTATTGAATACGGGGATGCCCCCTGCATCGCGGACGGTAACGGTCAGGCTGGCAACATTGCCGGGGGGGGTGCTGGTCAGGTTAGTCAAATTGGTAGCCAGTGTTACTGTAGAACCAACGATCTGGATGGGTATCTGGGCGCTCAAGGGTGGAGTTACACCTGCCACCGTAGCTGTGATATTCACCACCTGATTGGTGGGATCGACTGTGCCGGAAGAGAAAGTAACCGGCACCTGGCCGTTGGCATCGGTAACACCGGTACTGGCCGAAAGCTGACCACCGGTGGCAACGAACTGCACTACTGCCCCCGGCACCACGGCAAAGTTGGCATCCAGCACCGTGGCGGTGACGGTGGCACTGTTGGAATTATCGGATAACACACTGGTCTGGGTCGTGCCCAGCGATATCTGAGTGGCCGTACTTGCCGGTGGCGGTGCAACGCCGGCATTCAGGGTTAAAGAAACCGAGGCAAAAGCAGCCAGGCCGGCAGCATCGGTTACCGACACAACAAGATTATAGATTCCGGCAACGTCATTCGGCGTACCGGAAATAATACCGGTAGCCGGGGCAAGAGCCAGACCTGCCGGCAGAACACCGCCAGCAAGAGCCCATGTTAAAGGTTGCGTTCCACCCGTAGCGGATAATAAACCGGAGTAGGCAAGGAGATTGGTTGCATCCGGTAGAACGGTGGTACCAATTGTCGGGCCTGTGCCAGCGCCTGCACCCGGATCAATGGTCAATGCAAATGACTTCAGGGCCAGGTTCAGGGCAGCGTCATTCACACTGATGATAAAGTTAAAAGTTCCCGAAGCCGTGGGCGTGCCGGAAAGAATACCGGTAGCAGGGTCAAGTGTTACACCGGGTGGAAGTGTGCCCGTATTAACTGCCCAGGTATATGGAGGCACACCTCCGGCGGCAGCCATAATCTTGGTATAGAACTGATTGAGAAGGCCATTTGGCAAAGGCGTAGCTGTGGTGATCGATACCGAACCGGTGACATCAAGTGTAAACGCCATAAAAGCAGACTTGGCTGCGGCATCTGTAACATTAATAACAAAGCTGAAGATGCCGGCAGCTGTCGGTGTGCCAGCCAGAATGCCTGTATTCGGATTAAGCGTCAGACCCGGCGGTAAATTACCGGATTGTACGGACCAGATAAGCGGAGCCGTGCCACCTGTAGCGGCCATGACAACATTGTAGGCCTGGTTGACCACGCCGGCCGGCAAGGGGGAAGTGTTGGTAATAACCAGCGCACCGGGACCCGTGCCCGGAGTTAATTCGACAGTCAACTTGGCAGTTGCCTGCGCACCCTTGTTATCCGTGATGGTCAAATCGGAGAAGCCCACAATATTTATGGGGCAGGTAACGGGAATTGTTAAAACATCACCACTGTTTAGCAGGGTGGTCGTTGAGAAACCTGTAATCTGCGGAACGGAGGAGAAAATCTGGTAGGGCGGAAAGCCGCCATTCACCTGAAAATTGGCGGTAAGTGTGTTTCCTGCGGTGCAATTACCACTGCCGTTCCCGTTAAATGTCAATATCATATCTGCAGGGCTTACGCTGAGAGGCACATTTGCACCTGATCGACTGCCGGATGGTGCATTACCGCAGGCGGAAAGTAGGAGAGCCAGCAACAGGGGAAGGATTAAAAAAGACTTTTTCTGCAAGGTTTTCAATATTGTAGACAGACTGTCGATTGGCTGCACGTTCATATATTCCCCCCTGCCTGGTCCATACCAGTATCAATGATCTTCGGCGTAAGGAAGATCAGTAATTCCGTCTTGTCGTCCTTTACAAGCCTCTTTTTGAACAACCAACCGAGAACCGGAATATCCATAAGGAGCGGGATACCGGAAATGCTGGTAGATTGATCACGGGTATAAACCCCGCCAATAACTATAGTATCTCCATTATTCATAAACACTTCAGTTTCAACTTTCTGAACATCAAGTATCTGTTGTCCTGCATTAACATCCGGACTGACACTGTCCTTAGAAATGATGACATGCAGAATAACACGATTATCGGCTGTGATTTGGGGCGTCACCTCAATGCCCAGGGTGGCCTCCTTGAATTCCACATTGGTACCATTCTGGCTTACGGTTACAAAGGGCACGTCTCTACCTTTGTCAATCCTTGCCGTCTGTAAATTAGTGGTCACTACACGCGGGTTGGAAATGATCTTGATCTCGCCATCTGCCTCGGCAGCTGAAAGTTCAAGATCAAGATTAAATACATTGCTGAATGATCCCAGGCTGAGTCCAATGGCCCCACCAGCGCCCGTGCCGACAGCCGCTGGCAAATCAACAAGAAATCCCCGGCCTCCGGCGGCATTGGTACCACCGGCCAGGATCGCATCCACGTTATCACCAGTAGTAGTCAAACCGCCGGCACCGACTCCTGTTCCGCCCTGCCCCGCCCCTACGGCAACTCCCCCGGGGAAATTACGGCCGGTTTCAGTGTTAAACCCACCACCCCAACGTATGCCAAACTCTTCCAGAAATGAATCGGTTGCCTCAACAATACGGGCCTCAATGAGAACCTGTTTGACCGGCTGGTCGATGGTGGCAAGCAGCCGTTTAATATCATCAATGGATTTATCCGTATCCTTGATAATCAGGGTATTGGTACGCTTGTCGATGAGAAAACTGCCGCGTGGTGAGAAAATGCCGACGCCGGTGGTACCGGCAACTGCCTCGGGAGTGCCGGGAAGTCCGGTTTTACGGGCGGCCTGCGCCTCTTCAAACATTTTTTTTACATCTTCAACCCGGGCATAACTCAGCGTAACAATCTCGGTTCTCAAAGGCTCAAGTTGTTCGGTACCGCGTAGAGCCTGCAACTTCGATTCATTTTCATCCCGTATCACTTCCATGGGCGCAATACGCACCACATTGCCGAGCTTCTCACTACCAAGGCCCTGTGCCCTCAGGATAAGATCCAGGGCCTGATCCCAGGGAACATCAATCAATCGCAGGGTCAGGGTGCCTTCAACATCATTCGTCATAATGATGTTCAGGTTGCTCATTTCAGCAATCAGCTTCAGGGCATTGCGAATATCGATATCCTTGAAATCGAAGGTAACTTTCTGGCCCGTATAGGCAAAGCGATCCGAAACCCCCTTGCCAGCCTTAACCATGTCTTCCGGAATCAGGTTAATGGTTAAAATATTTCCACTCTGAAAAGAGGAAACACTGGATTTCTCTCTCAATCGAGCCACAACACGAACCCGGTCATTAACCTTGTAGGTATCAATTTGTCGTATCGGTCCGGGAAACTCACTGACATCCAGTGAACGCTCAAGCTTTTTATCCAGTTCGGCATGTTTAATATCGATGATTACATGATCACCCTTTTCCCGAAGACTGAGAATGGGATCAGCCCGATCCGTCCTGATGATCAGGTGAGCAATCCGATCTTCTGGTTGAAAACCAACTTCCTCGACCCGAATGAAACCGGAGCGGCGCTTGGGGGTGAGATTACCAATACGAATCACCATTTCAGCCGCTGAGGCCTCAATCTGCTGATTCACCCCATCACCGGGCACCAGGCCGATTACCAGCCGCAGGCGACCTTCGGCCTTGCCAATCGTTACATCACGAACATTCCGGGTGGAATAGCCATAATGATCTTTGGGAAGCACGGAAGAAGCGCCCCACATATCAAGAATAAGGGACCGGCCATCTTCGGTCATGAAAATATTGCGATTGGCATCCATATTGCGCCCACGCAATCGAAGTACGGTAAGGCCACCTTTATCACGAACTTCAATATCCCGCACTTCAGCTGTTTCTTTTTCTGCAGCCTTCCCGGATTTTGGCATCTGGAAATGGAGCTGCAATTTTTTTCCCTTTTCCTCAATCTTATAACTCAGAATACGATCCATACTGATCTCAAGGCGCACACCGTCAGCAGAGACAAGCGGGAAAACACTCTTCACACCGGAGGTATCATCACGCAGGGGTTGAACACCCTGGCGCAGGGTTGAACCGGAAAAATTCAGGACAAGGCGCGGTGGGGATTCCAGATTATAGACCTCGTACGTCAGGGGTTTATCCATAGCGATTGTAACTGTCTGCAAGCTTGAGGACTTCTGGAGATGAATGGATTTGATTTGCCCAGCCTGTGCATCCGTAGAGACAAGCGCCAACAAAGCTACGCTCAGGACCAGCATACTCCTGCTGATAGTTGCTGCTGCTCTCACTTTATCATCCTCCCGGCTGTCAGACTCATCTGCCCTTCCTGGCAGCCTTTAGCCTTTTGCGTTCACTAGCCTCTATGAAACGATAGGTTACCGCCAAACCCTTTACCTGCAAATTTCCGCCACCGCCATCCTGAATTTCCAAATCTTTTACATCAACAATGCGCGGCATCTCTCCCACCCGGCTCAGGAAGGTTAGAAGTTGCCGATAGCTACCGGTAACCCTGAGATCAACCGGAACCTCTGCATAGAATTGCTTCGGAACCTCGGCCAGCGGCTTGAAAACAGAGAACTCCAGGCCGGAATCTTTTCCCGCCCTTGACACATTCTCCAGCAAATCAGGAATTTGTGAAGCCCTGGGTAACATATTCAAGGCAACCTTTAACTCCTTTTCCAGCCTGGCAAACTCTTCTTTTTTTCTGGGCAAGTCCCTGGCCAGAACCTTGTTCCTCTCCAATATTTGCTGCTGGTGCAGCACATTCCTCTGTTCCTGGTCAATTTCATCCTTGATCGGCATCCAGATAAAGTAGACATACAAGGCGGACAGCAAGACAACAACTCCGGCAACACCTGCCAGCTTTTTCCACATTTCAAGGGAAAGCACAGGATTCAGAACATCAAGATACTTGATCATGACTGTCCTCCGGATCGAACCGGTTTGTTAATTTTCTTCTGCTTCTCTTGCTCCGGCATACTCATGGTAAGGATAAATTCACGTACTGGCACATCCCCAATTTTGATACGGCGAATAACCTCAAGCCGAACATCGTTGTAAGTACTGGACTGGTCAATACTACGCATGAAATTGGCAACGGCCTTGTTACTTTCGCCAAAGCCGGACAACTTCATGGAATTACCCTGATCGGAAATTGTGTTTAGCCAGATATTCTCGGGTATAGATTCGGACAAGGAGATCAATCTGCCCAGTGACCGGAAACGGCTTTTCTGTAATCTGTCCACCAGATTAAGCTTGCTCTCAACGTCTTTTTTCAGCTTGTCAAAGTTCTTTATTTTACCAATCTTTTTTGCCAGAGCTCGATTTTCCGCCTGTAATGAAGCAGTCTCTTCCCTCTTTGTATCCAGAATGTTTGTATAATACAGATGTCCAGCTGCGATCATGACAAAGATAATGGCAAACAGACCCACAGCTACGATAAGATGTTGAAGAATCTGCTGGCGACGGCGAGCTTCCCTATAAGGCAGAAGGTTGATGGAAATCATTTAGTAAGCCACAGGAACGTCAACCGCAAAACAGGTTCGAAACTCTTCATTCATCAAAGCTTCTCAGCGCCAGACCAAGTGGCACAACCATACGGGGGCCTATTTCATCGATATAAGCCTGGTCATATTTACGTCGGGGAACGGTAATGTTTTGAAACGGGTTAAAAACCTCTGTTGCAATACCCAAACGCTGTTCAAGTTCTGAAGTAATACCTGGAATGAGGGCACAACCACCACTCAGATACATCTTGTTTATCGGATGTTCGGCATTGTTGGCTGCATAATAATCCAGTGACCGCCCCAGATCAGAGATGAGATGAACGTAAAACTCTTCCAGCACCCTGTCACCAATTCCGGAGAAACTTTCCAGCTTGACCTGTTCAGCTGCCTGCTGAGAAAGGCTATGTGCTTTCATAATCTCCTGAGTTAAATTATCACCGCCATAAAACTGATCCCGCACAAATCTCGTACGTCCATCACAGATAACATTGATGTTAATCGTCGATGCTCCAATATTTATCAGGGCAGCCGCATGCTCCTCCCCGGGAGAAAGGGAGGTGACTTTATCAACAGGTGTTGGTGAATGTATCAACTCAAAAACATTTTCCAGACAAAAAACACAGCAATCAACACACCCGGCTTGCAGGCCGGCATCACTAAGAACCAGCTGGTAATCATCAATTATATCACGTTTGCAGGCGACAATAAGGACTTCCATGGAGCCCGGGTCATGGGGACTTGCTCCAAGAATCTGAAAATCCAGATATATATCGTCTATATCGAAAGGAAGATACTGCTCGGCTTCGTACTCAATCTGGGTTTCAAGCTCAAACTCAGTCATCACGGGGATCACTATGTTTTTCATAATCACGGCATTCCCCGAAACCGCAAAACAAACACGGCGTGTAGAAGGCCGGGCGATATCGGTTGCCTGCCTCAGGGCTTGAACTACCGCTTTTGAATCCATGACTGTACTTTCTACAATGGCACCATCGGCCATAGGCACTATAGACATGG
>JBHHTX010000060.1:0-9798 GCA_046753585.1 Mariprofundaceae bacterium | reverse complement strand
TTGGCGTCCGCTAATCTCTCGTATCATGTGCAAGCCTTTTGAGCCAAGTGTGGCCCTTTCCTTACACTTTAGCCCTCCGGAATCTCTATTTATCTTAATATATCAATAGGTTGCGACTTTATGAGGAGACCCTAGGCAGAGCAGAGCATTAGCTCAACTTCGGGGGTTTCTGGCCATAGAAAGCGGAGGCTATGACCAACAGGAAATTAAAGGTCTTGCCGGCTTACTTCGGGGAAATATCTTTCACCGTAACTAATAATTGCGGTTAATGTGTTGTTTTAAGGTGAGCCATATCATGAATATTCGCTGCAATAAAAATATCCAGAATATCTTTATCAATTTTCCCGGCCTTTGTCTCCCGGTAAAGGATATCCAGTGCCGTTTCCGTCGAGGCTGATTTTTTATAGGGACGATCAACCGCAGTCAGCGCGTCAAAAATATCACAAATAGTCATCATTCTGGTTTCGATGCAAATTTCCTTTGCAACCAGTCCATAAGGATAGCCGCTGCCATCCAGTTTTTCGTGGTGAGACCCGGCAATTCTGGTGATGTCTTTCAAATCATCCGGCCAGGGAATGTGTTGCATGAAGTCTATGGTATGAACGACATGCGCCTCAACTTCACGTCGCTCCTCCTTGCTCAGGCTTCCCCTTGAGATGCTGAGGTTCTCAATGTCCTGCTCATCCAGTAGCGTAAACTCTCTACCATCATGATTTACATGCCTGATTCCACACAAACTATTGATTGATTCAGAGCTTTCAGATGGCATAAGATTAGGCTGATTCACTTTCAACACCTGATCAAGTGCCTCATTTAAATGGCCAAGACGTAAGTCCAGCTCTTCAGCCAGTACCTGATCCCTTTCCCAGTAACCGTCACTGCCATGATCCAGCAAAGTCAAAAGTCTTTTCTTGAGATTATCCCTTTCAGCCAGTGCCTTCAGGAGGTCAACCCTAGTATGAATAACCGTCTCTCTATCCGGTATCAGCTTTTTAGCCTTTACAAGCACATGCTCACGCACACCGATTTTACCAAAGTCATGCAAGAGCCCAGCGTAGCGTAACATTCTTTCTCTTTCTGGCGTCAGGCAGAATTGTTTATATCCACCTCGATCCACGGCTTTTGCCAGCGAGACGGTGTAATGTGCGACACGATCCGAATGCCCGGCTGTGGTGGGATCTCTTTGCTCAATAGTTTTCACTGAAGCGCGAACAAAACTCTCAAAAAGATCATTAATTTCAGTATACAAACGGGCCTTCTCAATGGCTACGGCCGCCTGACTACCGAGTAAGCCGGCAACAACCTCATCATCTTTGCTAAAGGGAATAATTTTGCTTCCAAAAGATTTGAGTTCGGTAAGCCTGTCTTCATTTGCCTTTTTACGGTTAATCAATTGCAGGACGCCTAATATTTCCCCTCTCTGATTTTTCAGAGGAACCATCAACAGATTGACTGCCCTGTAATTGAAAAGGGTATTGATTCGTTCATCATGATCTCTATTGATCAGTGTTTTCTCTTTTATTACCCGGAGTGGCTTACCGTGAAGAGCACACTTGCCTACCAGACTGCTCTCATCAACAGGGAAGGATAGGTCGCCAAGGTCAGGCAAAACAACAGAACGGTTTTCAGAAATTTTGAACCGTAGCTTGCTTTCTCCATCGTTCTGTTCAATTAAATATAGTGATCCCGCATCAGAGCAGGTCGTATCCATGGTAAGATTCAGAATACTGGGTAGAAGCGTTTCTAATTCCAGTGCTGAGGAAATGGCTGTACCTATCCCTGCCATTTCCTCCCTTTCCGCTCTGAGCTGTCTGATTGTTGATTTGGCCTCGGACAATTGCTGCTCCTGGATGAGCAGGGTGGAAATAAACTGTCCCAGAATATCGGCCGAAGTTTGGCGATGAATTGGGACTCTCTTTGCATTCAGATGCAGTGCCCAATTGGAACCATCACGCAACAGAGACAATTTATTGCCATCACCACGGGTTAAAACCTTGATACCATTTTCTTCCAGAGCACATCTCCATGTCTCCGGGAAGTCCTGATCGGGGATGAATATTTTCTTTTTCAATGAGATCTATTCAAAATATTATTTAGCCTCGGGAAACCAGAAGAAGCAAACTCTACATCAATCAACATCTCAGTTTTGTGATGCCTGTCATTGCTGTGAAGCCTGCCACACAAAGCTGGAAGTATCTTCATAAAGCTGAGCTGGAATTTTCCTGCGTGTATATATGATGATAAAAGTAGTAATCTGCAAACATGTCTCACCTCGCCATCATTGACGGTTCCAATTATGTCTTCCGTGCCTTTCATGCTATCAGGCATTTGTCCAACTCAAGAGGGCTGCCAACAAATGCCGTGTATGGCTATTTGCAGATGGTACGCCGGGTGTTGGCTGAATTGAAGCCAACACACGTGGCCGTGGCCTTTGATCCAAAGGGTGGCAGTTTCCGCCAGAAGGAATATCCCGCCTACAAGGCGCAGAGGCCGCCTATGCCGGAGGATCTGGCTGTGCAGTGGCCATATGTGTGGGAATTAACGCAAGCTTTTCATTTTAACCTTTTATGTGTGGATGGTTACGAGGCCGACGATGTCATTGCCACATTGGCGCGCCAGGCCGAAGGCCGGGGTTGGGATGTTACCATCATCTCCTCGGACAAAGATCTCATGCAACTGATTAATACACGTATCCACATGCTTGATACGATGAAATCCCTGCGTTTTGATGCAGCGGCTGTATATAATAAATGGGGGGTTGAACCGGAACAAATTGTTGATCTGCTGGCTTTAGCCGGTGACAGTGCGGACAATATTCCGGGTGTGCCAGGTATCGGCCCAAAAACAGCAGCACTTCTACTGGGAAAATACGGGGACATGGAAAACCTTCTCAGCCATGCTAACGATATCCCACAAAAAAAACGCCGTGAGAACCTGATTCAATATGCTGATGATGCCCGGCTTGCCTACAACCTTGTGCGCTTGCGCGAGGATGTCCCCTTAGCTGTTCGGCTTGATGACCTTATGATGAAAGATCCGGATAACAACCGTTTAAAAATATTATTCCATGATCTGGAATTCCACCGGCTGTTGGCAGAGTTTGATAGCGTCCCTGGGTCATCAAATCCAAAACCTGTAGCAGATCACAAACGAATTGATCACCTTGTTCATAATGATGCCATGCTGCAAACCCTGTTCACCGAGCTTGAAAAGGCTAATTTAATCGCCATTGATACTGAAACTACTTCTCTGAATTGCCATGAGGCTGAACTGGTTGGGCTTTCATTTTCTGTCCGCAGTGGTGAAGGCTGGTATATCCCCCTGGGTCATCAGTCAGATGATAAAGAGGTTCATCAACTTGACAAGAAGAAGGTACTTGCTGCGCTGCGGCCAATCCTTGCCGATCCAGATAAGTATAAGTGTGGCCATAATCTAAAATATGACCTGCAAGTGCTGCGAAGGTCTGGGCTTGAGCTTGCCGGCATTCGATATGATTCCATGTTGCTGGCTTATTGCCTGCACCCCGGTAAATATCCGCCCAAACTGAATACGGTTGCACAAGAACATCTGGATTATTCCTGCATCCCGTATGAAGCTGTAGCTGGCAAAGGTGCCAAACAAATCAGCTTCGATCTTGTCCCCATTGCAACCGCCCTGCCCTACGCCACTGAAGATGCCGAGGTTGCGCTGCGCCTATGCCGGAATCTTGGCAAAAAGCTGGCTGAACGCATCGATCGGCATGACGGCATTGAGTTGCCGCTTTCCCTTGTACTGGCCGATATGGAATGGACTGGCGCACATCTTGATCGCGGGCAACTGGCTGCGTTGTCTGATGATTTCGGTCATCGTATCAAGATATTGGAAAAAAAGATTCATGCTGCTGCTGGTGATGAGATCAACATCCAGTCGCCCAAACAAATCGGCGTGTTGTTATTTGAAACCCTTGGTATACCGGATGGGAAGAAGACCAAGTCCGGTCAGTGGTCCACTGGTCAGGAGGTATTGGAAAAGCTTTCCCAAGAATATGAAGTTCCACGCCTGATTCTGGATGTTCGCCAGCTAGTTAAATTGAAGTCTACCTACACGGATACCTTGCAAAAACTGATTGATTCGCAAACCGGACGCGTGCACACCTCCTATAATCAGGCCGTTACAACAACCGGTCGACTATCCTCCTCCTACCCCAATCTGCAAAATATCCCGATCAAAAGCAGTGAAGGCCGCGAGATTCGCAAGGCGTTTACTGCTGAAGCAGGAAATATTCTTATCGCCGCTGACTACTCCCAGATCGAACTGCGCCTGATGGCACATTTCTCCGCTGATCCGGTATTAAACGCTGCCTTTGCCAATGGAGAGGACATCCATGCCGCTACCGCTGCTGCCGTCAATCGGGTGGAGTTAAATGACGTAACCAGAGATATGCGCCGAAGGGCAAAGATCATCAATTTCGGCATCCTCTATGGCATGAGCGCCTTCGGCCTGGCCAAGCAACTGGGTGTTAGCCGCGGTGAGGCCCAGGAATTCATCAACGCCTATTTCGCCGGCTATCCAAAGGTGCGTGATTTTATGGAGGCAACGCTGGATCAGGCCCGCCGGAACCTTTTTGTAGAGACTCTTCTTGGCCATCGCGTCTATGTGCCGGAAATTACCAGTAGCAACGGCATGCGCCGTCAATTTGCCGAACGCACAGCCATCAATGCCCCGCTACAAGGCTCAGCGGCGGATATAATCAAGGTGGCAATGATCCGCTTGCATGCACGGCTAAAGAAAGAAACTCCGGAAGCCCGTCTTATCCTGCAAGTGCATGATGAACTGGTCCTTGAGTGCCCGGAGCCACAACTGGATAAAGTCTCTGCACTGATGCGCAAGGACATGGAATCGGCGGTCAAACTGAGCGTACCACTGACTGTTGATATCGGAACAGGAGAAAGCTGGTTCGAGGCGCACCGCCTTTGACGGCGGAAATGGCCCGGAATAACGAGACGCTTGCCCTGGCCAATGTGCCAAATTTGAACCTTACAGACCGTACCTATTCATCTTTCCATTTGATTGAACAGCCAATGGTCGGGTGCTGTGGCTGCGGGGCTGGCTGACCTGTGACCAGCGCCTCTGCGGCTGGCATTAGTTCCTGTTGTGTCACCCTGGCCTCATCCTTCCAGTAGTCATCAATACGACCGTGATAGTATAGACTTCCATCCTTGTCGAAGAGGTAGAGGTCAGGCGTACACTGGGCATCAAATAAGCGTGTCACATCCTGTGTTTCATCCGCCAGATAGGGGAAATCCACACCCCATTCCTTGATCTTCTCAAGCATGGCCGGCATCGAGTCTTCGGGAAAATCCGGATGGATATTCGTATTAACCGCTATCGTGTTTACGCCCATAGCGCGCAGCGTTTTAGCATGTTTGATCAGGCGTGGCCAGACAGCCAGCGCATAGGGACAGTGATTGCAGGTGAATGCAACCAGTAGCCCCTTTTCGCCGACACAGTCCTTCAGTGCAACATTGCCACCCTCGGGTTTCTGTAGTTCCACATCGGGCATTTTCCAGCCCAGATCAACGTGAATCGAAGCGACCAGTGCCATCATAACTCTCCTTATACGGGTTGTTGAACAAGGCATGCTATGCACTGCTGCTCCATTCGCAACATCTCTTGCGCTGAGTAACAACAACTGGTGCTTTTCTTCATGGAATGATGGAATGAGCGATATGAGATGTAGAGTCATACTTGGCTGGTTTATTTTTTATCTGACAGTGAGTCTCGCCCAGGCCGGGACACTGTCAGTTGTAGAAACGGACAAGTGGGTTCGTGTGGATAAGGTTTTTGATGGGGATACATTCAAAACTGCAAACGGCGATAAGGTACGTTTGCTCGGAATCAACGCTCCCGAAGTTACACACCATACCGAACCCGGAGAGCCGCTGGGTGAGAAAGCGACCGATCTCCTGCAGCAGCTTACCCTGGGGAAAACTGTCCGCCTGAAAACAGATAAAGAGAAGCGGGACTCCTACGGGCGTTTGCTGGCGCAGGTATATTTACGTGATGGTACCTGGATCAATGCGACGATGCTCCAGCATGGCATGGCCTATGTGTATACATTTACACCGAACATTCGCTGGGCTAAGGAACTGCTTGCTCATGAACAGCTGGCCCGAAATAAAAAAATTGGCATCTGGCAAGTCAATCAATTCAAGGTTCTATACGCAGATGAGGTCACCGCAAAACATATCGGCCAGTTCCGACTCGTTCAGGGACAAGTAAGAAATCTGCAAAAGAACAAATACCGTTTCCGACTGGGGAAATTAATTGTCAGCATCCCTCGGGCCTACCGGGACTATTTCAAACCATGGCCTAAAATTTGGGATGACATGCACGTCCTGGTACATGGAACGATCCGTTCACAGGGGAAAAAATTATTTCTGGCCTTGCACAGCCCGACTGATCTGGAGAAAATCAGACCGTGAACAGGCCCATAAGCTACCTATTATGCCTCGTCATGCTGCTAACGCTGACAAATTGCGCCAAGAACCCTGTAAGCAAGAGCTCCGAATTTGTCCTGATGAGTGAGGCACAGGAGCTGGAGCTTGGTCAGAAGATGGCCTTTGAGGTGGAAAAACAGATGCCTTTGCTGCCGGAGGATGATCCCCTGGTGCGCTATGTAGACGTTGTAGGACAACGTCTGGCTACTGTTTCCGACCGACAGGACTTATATTACCGCTTCAATGTTGTAGATGACGGTACTATCAATGCCTTTGCGCTCCCCGGTGGCTATATTTACATTCATCGGGGCCTTCTCAATCACTTTAACTCGGAGTCTGAACTGGCCGCAGTGCTCGGGCATGAAATTGGTCATGTCACAGCCCGCCACTCGGTACAACGCTATACTCAAATGCAGACCTACAACATCGGCATGGCGGTTGCTTCAATTTTCGTTCCTGTACCACAGGCCGCTGGTCAACTTACAAACCTGCTGGCGCAAGCTATTGTCCAGGGCTACGGAAGAGAGGCGGAGATGGAGGCGGATAAGCTTTCTATTCGCTACCTCCAAAAAGCCGGCTATGACATTCATGCCACCACCAGAATTTTGGCCACATTGCAACGCCTGGATAAAATCAGTTCCACAGAAAAACGTGATGAAGGCGAAAAAGTCGAGAGTTATCATGGCGCCTTTTCGAGTCACCCGGAAACCAAACTCCGTATTGATCAGGCAGTAGCGACTTCGAAAAGCGATAAAGGCTCCTCCGGTTTTGTCGGCCATGAACCACTGCTTAAGGTTCTTGATGGCAAACCCTACGGAGATAGTCCCGATGAAGGGGCAGTGGTAGGGCAACATTTTTTACATCCAAAACTTGGTATCCAGCTGGAGTTTCCTGAACGCTGGTCAATAAAAAATACCAAAAGCGCATTAAACGCCCGTGTACGCAAACAAAAGATATATTTTCAACTGACAAGTACCGAGCTAAGGAAACGGCAATCCGCCAAAGAGATCCTGGAAAGCATGTTTCCCGAAAGAAGACGGGACCCTGTTGTTCAGCACACAAGAAATGACTTTGAAGTTGCTCATACCATCGCCAGAATTTCCGCACCGCACGTTTCTAAAGCTACTGTCCATGCCAGTGTATATCGAAAAGGTCCAAGAATATTTATGATGCTCATGTGGTCAGAGCGGGAGCATTTTAAGGAAAATATCGCCGACTTCTCTGCAATAGAAAGCTCTTTTCGCCCCTATCTGGCCGACAGGGATGGAGATGTGCCCCGAATTTATCTTTATAGCTGGAAAAAAACGGACACCTGGCAAGGTTTAGCTGCCAGATCAGGAGATCTTCTTGGCCGCTTTACCGCAGATCGCTTTGCCGCCCTGAATGGTTTAAACGCAGAAGAGTCCCCCACTCCGGGTGACCTGATCAAGCTTGTTCGCTGATTATTCACCTGCATAATTCATAAATGCTGCTGCGCCCTAGCCTGTTCCTTTGCCCGCAACGAATCTCTCATCAATCGTCTGTATGCGCGGCTACGCACTTTTGCTTTGAAATCTGTCAACCACCTGTCTCAGTGTGTAACGCACAGGCAGGGGCAACCATCGCAGCGTTTTATGAATCGTACAGTTTAGAGCTCCAGTGGTAAAAATTGCTGCAAGTATCGTCACCCATAACAGTGACCTTGGAAAACTGGAGGAAACGGTTAACTCTCTGCTGACCGCAGATATTAATATACATCTGAGCATCATTGATAATGCATCAGAACCCGATTATATCAATCGGCTAAAACATAAATTCCCTGAATATATTATTGAAAGCGGGGCCAACAGAGGATACTCATTCGGACATAATATCGGCATCAGAAATGCTCCGGCATCGCAGTATTACCTTGTGCTGAATCCGGATGTCATCATTCATCAGGGAACCCTTGAAAAAATCACTGACTTCCTGGATGCACACTCGGACATCGGCCTGACATCTCCCAAAATCCTGAGTCCCGATGGCAACATTCAACACCTGAACAAACGACTTCCATCTGTCCAGGATTTGTTCCTGCGCCGGTTTCTGCCACCTTTCCTCCAGCAATTAGAATCTGTCAGAAAAAGGATGCAGCGTTATGTGATGCTGGATTGTGGATATGATGAGAGTTATACGGTTCCATATATGTCAGGCTGTTTCATGCTTTTCCGCCGAAGTATTCTGGATAAGATTGGCGCGTTTGATGAAGGTTTCTTTATGTATCTGGAGGATGCAGATATCACGCATAGAACGAATAAAATCTCCAGGGCTGTTTATTTCCCCGATGCGACCATTACCCATCACTGGAGCAGAGGCTCCCACCGCAGTTGGAAACTTGGCTGGATTACCGTTAAATCCGCCTTTTACTTTTTCAACAAATGGGGATGGCGATGGATTTAAGCAACAATCATGTCTACTTAACCGGCGCGTCAGGATTTATCGGGGGGGCTATTCATAATAGCCTCAAAGGAAAACATCCCCTAACAGCCCTTAACAGGGAGGATATAAGTGCCCGGATCGATCAATTGAAATTCGACCCTGATTCAACGCTGATACACTCAGCCGCACTTGTCCATATGACGCACAAGAAAGTACCGAATATCATGCAGGAATATAGAAAAATAAACCGGGATATAACTCTGGCTCTGGCACGTCAAGGGCTTGCCTCCGGAGTAAAGAGATTTATTTTTATCAGCAGCCTCATGGTTCTGGGGAATTCGAAAACAATCGATCCGCTCCTGTCCCCTCAGCCGGATGAGCCTTATGGCATTAGCAAATGGGAAGCAGAGCAGGGTCTGGAAGAGCTTTTTTCTTCCCAAAAAGATGCAAGATGCATTACCTTGCGTTTGCCCATGGTTTACGGGCCGGGAAACAAGGGCAATATGCTACCTTTGTTAAAAGCGGCGAGTTTAAAAATTCCGCTCCCTCTGGCAAAGGCCAGGGGGAAACGCAGTATGATTTTCATAGGAAATGTTTGCTCCGCAATAGAAACAATTCTAGGAGACAAGCTGAAGCGGCCCACGGTGGAAACTTATATTATCAACGACCGCCATGACATGACGAGCGGACAGCTTTATTCCCTTATTTTCAAGTCTTTTCATGGAAAGATCCGCACTTTCCCCATATCAGAAAAACTTCTCAGAGCCGGAGGCCAGGCAGGGTCATTCATTGAAAAGGCATTCGGCAAATCAATGCTACTAAACAAACAGAATGTTGCCCGTCTATTTGATGAATACAGCTTTTCATCCGATTCATTCTGCCATGATTATAACTGGAACCCGCCCTTCACACCTGAAGAAGG
>JBHHTX010000059.1:0-10233 GCA_046753585.1 Mariprofundaceae bacterium | reverse complement strand
CGCATCAAAAATGGCTATTTCGCTACGCCCAGAATTAGTGTGAACAGGCCCTAGTCTCAAACCATAGCTAAAGCTATGCTTTTTCACCTGAAAACTTCGCCTGGAACACCTGTTCTGCGCCATATATCCGCAATCTCATGAAAAATGCGGGTTAGAAGTCAAACCATGATCGATTACAGTATTTTTTCAGCAAAGGAACAGTGCTTTCAAATGGCAGAGGTCGACTGAACAGATATCCCTGGGCTTCATCAAAGCCATATGCACGCAGGCATTCAAGCTGCGCTGTTGTTTCAACGCCTTCAGCAATGACCTTGATATCCAGGCTATGCGCCACATCAATCATTGCCGATACAATTCGGGAGTCCCCCTTGCCTTCGGGTAATGTTATAATAAGGCTGCGATCAATCTTGATGGTATCAATCGGGAAGTGTTTCAGGGAATTGATGGAAGAAACGCCTGTTCCAAAATCGTCGATGCTTATTTTTATTCCCAGAGCTTTGAGATCCCTGAGCATGGCAATGCTTTCCTCAGTGGGTGCCCGGGTAGCATTTTCAGTAAGTTCAAGTTCAAGTTGGCAGGGGTTCAGACCGGTTTCTCCAAGAATGGATTCAATCACAGCGGGCAGATTTTTCTTTTTTAGTTGCAGGGAAGAAATATTGACCGTGAGATTCACGTAAACTGGAAAGGGGGCCAGCCCTTTATCCTGCAAGGCCTGGTGCTGGAAGCAGGCTTGCCTCAGAGCTAACTCGCCGATGGGCAGGATCAGGCCTGTCTCTTCAGCCAGTTGAATAAATTGAGCGGCTTGAAGCACCCCTCTTTTCGGATGTTGCCAGCGAACAAGCGCCTCCATGCCGCTGATATGGCCACTTTTCAAATTAATGATAGGTTGATAGTGAAGAATGAATTCCTCAGCCTTAATAGCCATGCGAAGGTTTTTCTCTGCGGTAATTCGCTCTTTGACCTTGATACCAAGATTTATGGTATAGAACTGATAGCCCTCACGTCCTTCATCCTTGGCGCGGTACATGGCGGCATCGGAGTTTTTGATAAGAGTATCAACATCTGTTCCATCATTTGGGTAAAAGCTGATTCCGATACTGCCGCCAATGAAGTATTCCCCACCATTGATATCAAAAGCTTGAGACAGTCTTTTCAAGACCTTTTCAGCAACGACAACGACATCCCTGGTATCCCTGATGTCGGTGAGAATGAGCATAAACTCGTCGCCACCCAAACGGGCCACGGTATCCATCTCACGCACGCACAGCTTCAGTCTGTTTGCGACCTCGACAAGTACGATATCACCTGCCTCATGCCCCAGAGTATCATTTATTGATTTAAAGTGATCCAGATCGACAAACAGCACCGCAAACTGACCTTGCTGACGTTTGGCCTGGGCAATGCTCTGTTCCAGACGATCCATGAGCAGAGCACGGTTGGGCAGGGCGGTGAGAGCATCTTCATGGGCCAGACGTTGCAATATACTCTCGGATTCTTTGTATTCAATTGCGATGCCAGCAAAATTTGCCATTGACTGAATCAGCTCGATTTTGATGCTGTCCGGCCCACATGGTTTTCTGAAATACAGGGCAAAGGTTCCCAAAACATTGCCCAGCGCGTTCCGTATTGGCGCGGACCAGCATGCCGCAAGTTCATATTCCTGTGCAAGATCCCTGTATTCAGCCCAGAGAGGGTTATTGGCGATATCATCAACAATAACCATCTCATTCCTGTAAGCAGCGGTACCGCAAGAGCCGGCATTCGGGCCAATGGCTTCACCGTCAATGGTCTTGCTGTAAGCTTCCGGTAGTGTCGGAGAGGAAGTGGAAATAAGGTGTTTGCCGGAAGGGTCAAGAAGCAGGATGGAACTCATGCTGCCGGGTAACTGTGTTTCAATCATCCGGTTGATATTATCGAAGATGCTTTGTAGCGGTTCTTTTCGAGCAAGTTGCTCCAGACTTCTATTGAGCTCAATAACGATGGTTTCCGATCGTTTACGTTGAGCGACTTCCTGCTCCAGTGTATGTACCAGATCGGTATTGTTAAATTGAGCATTTAGGGAGCTAAGCAGAACTTTGTTGAAGTTACGGGAAAAGAATAGCAGGACGATGGAGAAAAAAAGCATCAGTAAGCCCATCCAAAGATGGATAGGCTCACCCTGCATAAACAGTTTGCCGCTTGTCAGAAATGCGATTGGTATCAGGAATACGACAAAAGGGGTGATTGTTGCGGATAGCGACTGAGACGCGGCCACCATTATTCCGCCCAGGGCGAACAGCATCAGAACCATATAGCCCGGTGATTCTACAGGCAGAAGGATGAAAGCCCCTGCTCCCCAGACACATCCCATTGCCGCTGCACCAAGAATAAAATATTGGAGCCAGTGGTGCATCACATTGGATTCCGGCGCTTTGCGGGAGAACGTTGACAGAAGAAACAGGCGCGAAACAGCTACAGTGACGAGGATACCTAACCATATGAGTAGATGCTGCCGGGGAGCCTGAACCCATAAGGCCATAACAAGCAGGACTCCAACAACCATGGATGCATACAGGCCGGGGCGCAATTGCCGATAGAGAAACTTAACCTGACCGGCAAAAACTTTGTCAATGACAGCCTGGTTTGCAACGGTCCCGGTTTGTTTCGGCTTCATATCACCCTGATTTGAGCAAAAACTTCCTCAATAACCTCTGCAAAAGGTTTCATATATAATCACCATTTTGCCCCATGCATCTGGAAAACAAGTAGTCCGCCAAGAAAATCTCCTCCTGCTAACCCTAAGACAGATAGTAGTAATATATTTTGTGGAGTCAAAAAAATGAAAATGCAGGATTTCCTGTGACGACATTGAACAGCTTCTAACCCGCATTTTTCAACAGGTATTCCAGGCGAAGTTTTCAGGTGAAAAAGCATAGCTTTAGCTATGGTTTGAGACTAAAGGCTTCGATCTGGTGCGGCCGGGCAAGCCAGGTGCCGCAAAAGACAAAACGTCATTTGAGAAAAGTGAATATTTGCCACCAACCCATTGTAATCCATAAGAAAAATAATTGTGCCTCTCTGTTCTCATGAAAAACGCGGGCTGAGCTATATATCAATACCTGATGCGAGGTATCTTTTTTCCTTCTTTATAGGGGGAAAAGCTTAAAAATACTGGTACCGGGAGCGGGACTCGAACCCGCACAGAGGTTATCTCCGAGGGATTTTAAGTCCCTTGCGTCTACCAATTCCGCCATCCCGGCAAGTGTTGATCATAAGGGGAAGCTGAAGCAAACAGTAACTGGAGGCAGGGGCGGGAATCGAACCCGCGAATAAAGGTTTTGCAGACCCTTGCCTTACCACTTGGCTACCCTGCCCGTATGATGCAAAAAAAAGGGGCCGTACAGGCCCCGGACTGGAGCGGGAAACCGGGCTCGAACCGGCGACCTCAACCTTGGCAAGGTTGCGCTCTACCAACTGAGCTATTCCCGCATAAGGTGGATGCGAATAGTCCTTGTCTAGGGGATGTTGTCAAGCCCGCCGATGTCTGCAGGCCATGAATCTGATTTAGCCAGAAAATGGACGTCGACTTCCCCGGGGCGCTGATATTCAGACAGTTGCTTATTCAGTACGCCAAGGTCTGCATCTGAAATGTCTTTTCCTGTTTCTGTCCTTTTTCTGATTCGCTTTTTCAATACGGATACATCCATATCCAGCCAGAGGATAGTGCATTCCACACCGGCCTTTTCAGCAATGGATCTGGCCCGGTCCCGATCTTCAAGGCGAAGGAATGTTGCATCCATGATAGCGGAGAAGCCTGCCTTGAGAGTTGTTTCAGCAGCATCAAACATGGCGGCATAGGTTATTTCGCTCATTTTCGTACTGTACAGGGGGAGGGAGGAGACGCTTTCGGCCAGTCGTTGTCTTGTGGCATCGGAACGGATACAAACGGCAGGAATTTTGCCGATGCCGGACAGGGCGAGATGACTTTTGCCGCTGCCGGACAGTCCCCCCACAAGGAAAAGGCGGGGGCGGGGTATCTCTGTATAAGATTTTGCCAGTTCAAGGTAGTGGCAAGCCTCACGGAGTTGTTGTTGCTGTACTTCCCCGGCCAAATCCGGATCAGAAGCCAGCAGGCAGTTGGCCTTGGCCCGGACACAGGCGCGGTAAGACAGATACAGGGGTAGAAGAGCAAGCCCCTCATAATCGCCAGAGTGTTCAAGGTAGCGGGATAAAAAGCGATAGCCGAGATCCGGGCGCTGTCTGGCTTCACAATCCATCACCAGAAAAGCCACATCGTTTATGGTGTCAATGATGCGGTATTCATCATTGAATTCGATACAATCAAAAACACATGGTCTGTCGTGAAAGAGAGTAATATTTCTCAGGTGGAGATCGCCATGGCAGGCGCGAATATGATTATTTTCCTGTCGTCTTTTAAGGATGCCGTCGAGCGAATTTAATGCCTTGTCACTGTGGTGTCGGACAGATTCCAGCAGTGTTCGGGAAATGGTCTTGCCTGCATATTGTTCCGCGACTGCATAATTCGCCTCGATATGTGAGCGGATAAAACGAATATCGCCAAAATGCTTCATGTCAGCAATTTTTTCATCTTTGCTATGAAAATCAGCGATATCCCGGGCTAATTCATCCATCCATGCAGGTTCAAAACGATCGTCTGTCAGCCGTTGATCGAGAAGATCATGTTGCGGAAAGCGCAGCATCTTGAGGCAGTAGTCAACAATCTCACCATCCCCATCCAGATAGTAATTTCCATTCTTTTGAGTTACAGGCAGGACTTTAAGGTACAGATCAGCCGCAAGCCTTTTATTCAAGCGAAGTTCCTGTTCACAGAAATATTTACGTTTATCCAGAGTGGTAAAGTCAAGGAATCCGAAATTCACCGGTTTTTTTACTTTATAGGCGTGGCTTCCGCTGAGTATAACCCAGGAGATATGTGTCTGGATCAGCTCAATATCAGCTCTTGCATGCGGGTAAAAATCAGCCTGCAACATTGCCTGAATATGTGGGGGAGTCTTCAAATCGGAACTTTCCCGATGTTTTTTATTGTTTTAGCCTCGCCTGTCCGGGCCCAGAGGCACATCCCTGAGGCGTTCCAGCAGGTCAGTATGCAGGGGCCCGTTGGAGGCCAGAAAACAGCGAACCTTGTCCATTGTCGGCACAATGAAAATAGCTTCACCTTCCTTGTTGCTGACCCGCCCCCCGGCCCACTGTAGAAGGGCAAAACCTGCCCCTACATCCCAGACATGTCTGGGTCGGAGTGTAAATGTTAAATCTGCTCGCCCGGCAGCGACAAGCGCGCATTTCCATGCCACCGAGCCGGTAGTAACAAGCTCCAGATCAGCGAATTTATCCCATTCGCCGGCTTCGGTTTCGGTGCGGCTGGCCAGTGCCTTTGCACCCGGAAATTCTGTGCGCGTTGTAGTAGATGTGGTCTTTCCGTTCAGGAATATTCCGGCCTCACTGCCGGCAATAGTATCTCCGCTGGCCGGATTGTGGATAACGGCAATCAGGTTCGTGCCGTTTTTTTGCAGGAGGACGGAAACAACATACTCGGGAATGCCGCGTACAAATTCGCGGGTACCATCCAGGGGGTCCACAATCCAGCAATAAGCATTTTCCGCTGCTCCATCCTGACTACTTTCTTCGCCAAAATAGCTACTTCCGGGCAGGAGTTCATCCAGTTTCTCTCTCAGGATATTATCTGCTTTCAGGTCAGCGGCGGTAACAGGATCATAACCGCGTGAGTCCTT
Organism: Mariprofundaceae bacterium; assembly: GCA_046753585.1. Taxonomy (GTDB): domain Bacteria; phylum Pseudomonadota; class Zetaproteobacteria; order Mariprofundales; family Mariprofundaceae; genus CAYLYU01. Next base: position 4,483 of record JBHHTX010000059.1, on the reverse strand, counting down.
GTATTCTGTTTTGAAGCCCTTGCTTCGCACTTGCTGGATTGCTTTGCCGGCAGCTTCACAGATACTAATCAGCTTAGTCAGTAGATGCTTCAGCTCACGATCGTTCAAGGATGTCACCTCAGTCAGCAGTAAAAACTGTGCCGATTCCTTCATCGGTAAGAATCTCAAGCAACACGGCATGGGGAATATGTCCATCAATAATATGGGCTTTTTGCACACCGTGCCGGACAGCATCAAGACAGCATTTAACCTTGGGAATCATGCCGCCGCTGATAATGCCGTCCTTCATCCATTTTTCGGCCCCTTCCGCTTTCATGGTGGTGCGCAGTTGACCGTCTGCATCCAGAACGCCGGCAACATCAGTTAGCAGAATCAGCTTGGCTGCTCCCAGCTCACGGGCAATAGCGGCTGCGACCAGGTCAGCGTTGATGTTGTAACTGACGCCTTCCGACTTGTCATAGCCAACCGGGGCAATGACTGGTACAAAACGATCCCGCTCAAGTACATTCAGCACCTGGGTGTTCACCCGTCTGACTTCTCCTACATGGCCAAGATCGATAATCTCGGGAACGTCAAGTTCCGGAGCATTGCTCTCAATTACAAGTTTTCTGGCACAAATCAGGCCACCGTCCTTACCGGACAAACCAACTGCCTTGCCACCGGCCCGATTAATATTGGCCACGATCTCCTTGTTTACAAGGCCGGCCAGAACCATTTCAACCACATCCATGGTTTCGCTATCTGTGACACGCATGCCGCCCACGAATTTGGCCTGCTTGCCGACCTTGTCAAGTACACTGCCGATCTGGGGGCCACCGCCATGAATGACGACAGGGTTAATACCAACCTGCTTTAGCAGGGTAATATCAGTGGCAAAAGAAGTTTTTAGATCTTTCCTGGCCATGGCTGCGCCGCCGTACTTAATAACGATATTCTGGTCGGCAAAGCGCTGTAGATAGGGTAGCGCCTCAATCAATGTGCTGGCGCGCTGTTCAGCATTTCTCATGCAATGACCTCCTTATCCAGAAGGTATTGCCAGGCAAGCATGAAACCGGCCACCAGCAGGCCGGTGCCGACTCCGGCAACAACATTATCGCCGTTCTGGCTGTTTATTTGCATGCCGGCAGGAATAAAGACGATCAGGGCCGGTGCCATGATGGCCACTCTTGTCCAGTACATGGACTGTTTGAAAAATACACAGGCGGCTCCGGGCACTGACATCAAGGCAAAAAGGCTCAACACGATCCAGTGATTTTCCGGATCAACAGGAACACCGTCAGGATGTGTAAACAGGCGCTGGAGTATGCCGTCAGGTTGACCATCCAGACGTGCCTCAAAGGCAACACCTAGTAAAAGAATGCCTGCTCCGGCGGCAGTCCACATCAACCAGCCGAGCCACACCCGCTGGCGGGCCAGGTGGTTAACCCAGGCCCCGTTGCCGATGACATACATGATGCCTCCGGTAATCAACCCCCAGACGGCGTATTGCATATTCATATCCACGTTCATTCCCCTGTTTAGTTGCTGGTCTATGTCGCGCCAATCATAGCAGTAGCTGAGGAATGGGCACAGCCTGACTTCTTCTGTTTAAATATTATGCAAATTATTCTATTAGAGCTTAATTATTAGGCAAGATTATGCTTATTAACAATATATATTTAGGTAACTATCTGATAAATAAGTAAAATTATAGTTGGCAATAGATTTGCTTGTAAAGGGCAAGCCGATCGTGGCAATTTATTCAAAAAAGGAGAATAAAATGAGGAAACAATGGATCACAATGTTGTTGATGGTTTTTATGGTGTTTGCAGCAACGACTCCGGCTCAGGCCGAAGATGGTATCTCGGCGAGTGGTGATATCGGTGCTTTCAATGCATATAACTGGCGTGGCGCCCCCCAGACTACAGATAAAGTAGCAGTTCAGGGAGATGTCGGCCTTGCCTTGCCCCTGGGGCCGGGAGAATTGTCCGCCTCGGTTTGGGCTTCCAACACCTTTGCATCTCCCGCCCCACAATTTGCCGGCAGGGATGCGGTTGAATTTGACTGGACTCTGGATTATTCCGGGTCGTTCGGAGATTCAGGTCTCGGTTACACACTTGGTGGCATCTATTATACCTATCTGCGTGACTCCACAGCCAACTTTGTGGAAGTCTATGGTGGACTTTCCCTTGATGCCCGGATCAGTCCGTTTGTTACGGTTTATTATACTGTTGCTGATTCCAGCATTGCGGTGAACAATCTTAATGAAAGCGGAGATTTGTGGATTGATGTTGGTGCCGGAGCATCTTTTCTTGGCGCTGACTGGTCTGCAACTTTTTCATTTGCATTCTATGACGCTGACCCGACCAGAACAGCCGATATTCTGGCAGGGCAGTTCGATGATGGCGCCAGTGTGATCACCCTGGGCGTCAGCAAGGATTTTGAGGTCAATGATCTGACCATCACGCCTTCTATTACAGCTTACATCCCCATTGCCAACAAGGCACCGGGGGATAACAAACGCTACATCTATAACACGATTGCCGAGAACGATGTTGTTTTTGGTGTAAACGTAGCTTTCTAAATTTCTTGGCAGAGAGAAGAAGGGGGCGGTGGCAGCCACCCCCGGTCTCTAGGAGTCTGTCAGACTCATCACTCAGGGGGATATTATTATGAAAATGGTTACAGCAATCATCAAGCCATTCAAGGTGGATGATGTGAAAACAGCCCTTTTGGAAGTGGGCATCAGCGGCATGACAATTTGTGAAGTACGCGGTCATGGTCGCCAGAAGGGTCACACCGAGCTTTACCGAGGCGCGGAATACCAAGTGGACTTTATTCCGAAAGCGGAGCTAACCACGATTGTTCCTGCCGATCGTCTGGACGAAGTAGTGGATGCCATTATTGAGGCAGCACGTACGGACAAGATCGGTGATGGAAAGATATTTGTCACCAATGTTGAGCGTGTCATACGCGTTCGCACCGGTGAAACCGATGCCGACGCATTGAATTAGGTCAGAAATAAAAAAAGGAGGATGAAAATAATGAATAAGCTACTGTTTAGATCTATGGCGCCGGTTGCACTGCTTACCCCCGACCTGGCTATAGCTGAGGATACACTGAATTCAGGTGATACAGCCTGGATGATTACCGCCACAGCACTGGTATTGTTGATGACATTACCGGGTCTGGCCTTGTTTTATGGCGGCATGGTTCGCAAGAAGAATGTTTTATCCGTAGGCATGCAGACGATCACCATAGCCGCGCTTATGAGTGTGTTATGGGTCGTAGCAGGCTATTCCCTGGCCTTTGGTGAGGGTGGTGCTTATGTCGGCGATCTGTCGAAGGCGTTTTTTGCAGGCATTAGCGTAGATACTCTTTCAGGCACTATTCCTGAATCTGTATTTGCTACATTCCAGATGACTTTTGCCATTATCACACCGGTGCTGATCATTGGTGCCTTTGCCGAGCGTATGAAGTTTTCGGCTGTACTGCTCTTTATGAGCATCTGGATGCTGGTGGTGTATGCGCCGATCTGTCATATGGTCTGGGGTGGTGGTTTTCTCGGTGAGACCGGTGCGCTGGACTTTGCCGGAGGCACGGTTGTACACATCAATGCCGGCGTTGCGGGCCTTGTGACCGCACTGGTACTGGGAAAACGTACAGGTTATCCGAAAGAGGCGATGTTACCGCACAACCTGACACTGACACTTATCGGCGCTTCCCTGTTGTGGGTTGGCTGGTTCGGTTTCAATGCCGGCTCGGAGTTGGCTGCCGATGGTACTGCCGGTATGGCCATGCTGGTTACTCAGGTAGCAACTGCTATGGCTGTTCTTGCCTGGATCTTTGCTGAGTGGGTTGTTTACAAGAAGCCAAGTCTGCTTGGCGCCTGCTCCGGTGCTATCGCCGGTCTGGTAGCCATTACACCAGCATCAGGCTTCGTTGGCCCGATTGGTGCTCTGGCAATTGGACTGGTAGCAGGTATTACCTGTTTCTGGAGCGTTGCTTTCCTCAAGAAAGCCATGGGTTATGATGATTCCCTCGATGCCTTTGGCGTACACGGTGTCGGTGGCATTGTCGGAGCCCTGCTTACAGGTATATTTGCAGCCGGAGCTTTCGGCGGCGTTGGTCTTGCCGATGGCATGACAATCGGAAGTCAGTTGATAGTCCAGCTTGAAGCAATTCTGGTAACGGTTGTTTATTGCGGCGTTGCCACCTTTGTTATCCTGAAGATACTGGATGCCGTTGTCGGTTTGCGTGTTACGAATGATGAGGAGCGTGAAGGTCTTGACGTTACTCAGCATGGTGAACAGGTGTACGACTAGTAAATTTCCTGGGGGACGTTGCATAAGCCTTCCCATTTATCGCTCTCCCCCGGTTAAGGAGGCGGCCCGTACGGGCCGCCTCTCTTTCTCATAATCCGGATCCCCTTTATCAGGCCTATATTCAATATGATGTTGATATTAGTATGATGCAGATCAATCGAAGGTGGAGCAGAGATATG
>JBHHTX010000058.1:0-10716 GCA_046753585.1 Mariprofundaceae bacterium | reverse complement strand
TATTAATAATGTCTTTTATAACATATAGTTATTCTATGTTAAAAATAATTCTATGCTTTAATTATTTTACTTTCCGATACAAAACTCGGTAAAAACGCGATCCAGTATTTCTTCAATATCGCCGATCCCTACGATGCGACCAAGACAAGAGCGAGCCTGATGCCAGTCCAGAGCAACAAGCTCCAGCTCATCCTCTCTTCCCAGCTTGGCCAGACCGTCGAGCAGATGCTGCCTGGATTCTGAAAGAGCCTGGCGATGCCTCTCTCTTGTCACCAAAAGACCCTCCTCCTGTGCAGGCAACTGCTCCAGGTTGCGGGCAAGATGATGCTGTATTTCCGACAGCCCTTCCCCACTCAGAGCACAGACGGGCAAAAACGACGCTGGCAAAACTTTCCTGTTATCTAAATCCATTTTATTCATGATTTTCAGATCAACTTTCTGAGTAATTCTCCAGGTGTCAGGCCGCGAGACATCCGCAACAAATATGACGACATCCGCTTCTTCAGCTGCCCGATGCGACCTACGAACACCTTCCTGCTCAATAGCGTCGCTGCTCTCCTGTATTCCCGCTGTATCAATGAGCCGCATTGGAATACCACAAACCTCAAAATCCACCTCCAGGGTGTCTCTGGTGGTGCCGGCAACATCACTGACAATAGCCCGTTCCCGTGCTGTAAGCAGGTTGAGCAAACTGGATTTTCCAACATTGGGTGCTCCCAGGATAGCAACAGTTACCCCGTGAAACAGACGCTCCCCAAAAATAGAAGTTTGTAAAAACACATCAAGGGGTTGAATCAGGTCTCTCTGCAAATCTGCATGCAGGGTTTTATATAATAATGGAGGAATATCCTCTTCCGGAAAATCCAGACAGGCCTCCAGCTGGGCAAGGATATGACTGAGACGATCCATCAAACGCTCGATACAACGTCCTAATTCACCGACTAAATGTCGCTGTGCCTGCCTTGCAGCTCGCAGTGTGGCTGCATCAATAGTGGCAATAACCGCTTCGGCCTGCGACAGATCCATCTTTCCGTTTTCCACTGCCCGGCGTGTAAACTCTCCAGGCCCGGCCTGCTTAGCCCCTAAATCAAAAAGCCTGTTCATCATTGCCTGCGTCAACACCGGGCTACCATGACCATGTAATTCGATGACATCTTCGCCGGTATATGAATATGGTGCCGGAAAAAAAAGGACAATGCCGGAGTCAAGAAGCTGGTCTTTTTCATCGTACCAGCGCGCCAGGTGTGCATACCTGGGCTGCCAGTGTTTTTCCCTGTGGCTCAAACGTAGTGAAATAGTCCTCGATCCGGGGCCTGATAGTCTAATAACACTTATACCGCCGCGACCGGTCGGTGTTGAAACAGCAGCAATGGTTACTTTGCCAGCTACAGAGTCAGAGAGCATCCAGTTGTTTCATTACATACCACTGCTGTAAAATAGATAACAGATTATTAACCAACCAGTACAGGACAAGGCCTGCGGGGAAGAACAGGAACAGGGCAGTAAATACGATCGGCAACATCTTCATGAGCTTGGCCTGTACGGGATCCGGTGGTGCCGGGCTGAGACGCTGTTGTACAAACATGGAAATGCCCATCAGCACGGGCAACACAAAGAAAGGATCCTGTACGGATAAATCCTGTATCCAGCCAATAAACGGGGCCTGGCGCATCTCAATCGAAATCAGAAGAACCTTGTACAATGCGAAAAAAACCGGTATCTGAATAATAATAGGCAGGCAACCACCCAAAGGATTAACTTTGTGTTTTTTGTACAGGCCCATCATTTCCTGGCCCATTTTTTGCCGATCATCTCCATATAATTCTTTCAATTTAGCGACTTCCGGCTGCAGCTTGCGCATACCCGCCATCGATTCATACGATTTCTTGCTTGGCCAGTAGAACAATATTTTGATCAAGACAACAATCAAAATAATGCTTACACCGAAATTCGAGACAAAGCCGAATAAAAACATAATGAGGTCGTGCATGGGCTTGGCAATGAAGGCAAACCAGCCAAAATCAACGCTCCGCTCCAGCTTTACACCAATGTCCTTCATAATCGGAATGGACTTTGGTCCGAGGTATAATTGGGCGCTATAGGTTGTTACTCCATTTTTCAAAACACCTTCATCGATGAGGCCGGCTTGATAAGTAATACCATTACCCGAATAATAATATAGGTAGGATTGTGACTGCTCGGGAATAATCACAGATATGAAATAACGGCTCATCATTCCCGTCCAGCCACCTGTAGCGGAAACCTTCTCCGTTTGTCCCGGGATCAAATCTGAATAATCCACTTCCTTCAGGCTACCATCCATGAAACCGATGGGTCCCTGATGTTCGTAGAATGTATCTGTTTCCTGTTCGGGATTTCGCTCAACTATCTGCCTGTATAAACGCAGGCCACCATTGTTTATTTTATCCTCTATACTGACCAGATAAGAACCATTTTGCATGCTAAGCCGTCTGTTCCATACTCGATTTCCGGGAAGTTCAGCCTGCAGCATAAGAGAGTGTGTATCCCTGATGGTCTCCTGATTGACCAAATGAAAAACTACTTCCACATCATCATTTAGAATACCTGTACTCATTACAATGGTATGCAAACCATCATCAGTTAATACAGAAAGCGGCTCGGAATTTCTGTCTATAGTCTGACGATATTCGTTTAGTAGTGCTTTGTGTATTGTGCCACTGCCGGGATCAACCTTCAGGCTTAAAAGGTCATTTCCGAACGAAATCATTGCGGAAGTAAGTGGCTCCTTCTCTTGTTTAGAAAAGATTTCGGGCTGAGCATCCGGTGCGCTCAGCTGGCCAATATCCGGCCTGTTGCTTATCACAGCAGATGGCGCTGTGGCCGTGGTCTCAAGTTTTGGTTCAGCAGGAGAAGGCATCAGCGGGTCAGCCTCATCAGGAAAAAGAGCTCCCCATGAAAAAAGTACCAGCATGGATAATGCAAAGGCCAGGAATAAGTTTCGTTGTTGGTTCATCTCACCCTCATTTCAATAGATACCGGGTAAAGATAATTATCATGGTACCGGATCGTAGCCTCCCCGCGAGAAAGGATGGCAGTGTAATAAACGGCGTATACTCATAAATGTGCCCCGAATAAACCCATAACGTTCTAAAGCTTCAAGGGCATAACGTGAACAGGTCGGTTGATGGATACAGCTTGGAGGCAGAACAGGTGACAACAAAAGTTGGTAGGCTCGAATGAAGCCTATAAGCAGCCATTTCATACCTTCCCCTCCATGATAGAGTGCAAAATTCGATTTAGCCCGGTCAACATATCTTCGTTGATGTTAAGTCCAGCCTGGTGATTAAGCTGTGGTATCACGAGAATATCAACCCCGGCTCTTCTTACTGCATGGCATCGAAATACATTGCGCAACTTTCGTTTGAACCTGTTCCGATACACAGCCTTACCGTAGCGTCTGGAAACGGCAAACCCTAAACGTGCATGCTCCTGCCGGTTCGGTATAAAGTTAAACCGGAGCGAAGTGCACACAAACTTCTTCCCGTGCCGCAACGCTCTAAAATCAGCTTTATATCTTAGACGAAACTTGGCGGGAAATGCCTGTTTCAGGAAGAAAGACGCTTACGGCCCTTGCTACGCCGGCGGTTAATTACCGCGCGTCCGGCCTTTGTTGCCATGCGGGCCCGGAAGCCATGTGTTCGGGCGCGGCGAATACGGCTTGGCTTAAATGTAAAACTCATAAATACTCCTGAAAAATCGGCTGGCAATAGTAGGCGAGTACTTTATTCTGTCAAGCTACGATTCGATTGCAGGCTGGCAACTCATCTTTCCAGGTTAACCATGACCACGTCATGTAAAGTCCTTTATATCCGGATAAAATATTAAGTGGTAGAAAACCCGTGCCTATGATAGCTGTTGAGGAATGAATAATATGATTCAAAAGATAGACTGGTCGTTAATCATGAAACAACTTGCCGAATATATTCCGGCAGGTCAGTTCGATGCATGGATCCGCCCTGTTCAGGCAAGCTGTGAGGGAAGACTGGTTTCCATCTCCGTGCCAAGCCGTTTTTTTCTTGATGGTCTCAAGGATCGTTATGAGACCCTTATTAGAAAGACATTGGAAGATAAATTTGGTGAGGGTATCGAATTAAAGTTTTCAATTGATCCCAAGCTTATTTCACATGTCAGAGATGAAGATACCCATAAACACCCGATGAAGAATCAAATTGATGGCTATATTGACCCCAGGTTTACATTTAAAAACTATGTCGTTGGCTCCAGTAATGAATTTTGTTATGCCGCTTGCCTGGCTGTAGCCGAGAACCCTGGTGAAACCTATAACCCCTTGTATATCCATGGAGGTGTCGGCCTGGGAAAGACGCATCTTATTACTGCTATTGCCAACGCAGTCGTTCAGAACAGTAAAATAAAAATCGCTTACCGAACTTCAGAACGTTTTACGAACGAATTAATTGCTGCTATTCGAAACGGGACTACCCAGCAGTTCCGGCAACAATACCGTCAGGTAGATATTCTCTTCATAGATGATATTCAGTTTATTGCCGGAAAAGGAAGCACCCAGGAGGAATTCTTCCATACATTCAATGCATTGTATGAAGTTCGCAAACAAATTATTCTTACGTCGGATCGAAGCCCGCGACTTATCAATCACCTTGAAGAGCGACTTAAATCAAGGTTCAACTGGGGTTTGGTGGCTGATATTCAACCACCAGACTACGAAACAAGGCTGGCGATTCTTAGCCATAAGGCTGAACTTGCCGGTGTTTCTTTGCCCGATGATGTTGCTGCTCTTCTAGCGCAACGGATTAGCTGTAATGTACGCGAACTTGAAGGTGGACTTACCAGACTTACTGCTCACGCCACCCTGACGGGAAAAATCATTGATATGGAATTTGCCAGACACGTTTTACGTGATCTCCTGATCGAAGATACACGTGTGATCAATGTTGATGAAATACAAAAAATGACTGCGAACTACTACAATGTTCGCCTTCTTGATATGCGTTCCAAGAAACGAACGCGCAATATCGCACTACCGCGTCAAATTGCAATGTATGCCTGCAAACATCTGACCACTATGTCATATCCGGCGATTGGAGAACAATTTGGTGGACGGGATCATACCACCGTGCTTCACGCTGTTCGGAAAATCAGTAAGATGATAAAAGATTCCGATGATTTTCATAATGAAATTCAACGATTATTGACGACAATAAAAGGATAAGTTGTGTATGTCTCTATCAAAAGTTGTGGATAACAAAGGGATATCATTTGATTATTGAGATCCTAATCAGAGATAGAACGTTATCCAGAGAATACTCAACTATTATCTTTCAGTTTATTCACAGCTCAATATCAGCCTTATATAAGGCCTGTAATAAAAAATTTACTTATCCACATAATCCACAAGTACTATGATGATAACTAACTATTTGGTATAAATAAGTCCTTTATAAGAGGGAGATTTTTTTATGCATGTTACGCTTTCCAAACAATCAATTTACCAAGCTGTACAACGTTGCCAAAATGTTGTCGAACGTAGACATACCGTGCCAATTCTTTCCAATCTACTTCTGGAGGCAAAGGGTGAGCACTTACAAATAACATCTACAGATCTGGAAGTGGGTCTCAAGGCCAAGGTTAAGGCGGAGGTTGAGAAGGATGGATCTATCACGGTTTCTGCACGTAAGCTTTATGAAATTGTAAAAGAATTGGATAAAGATGCGATGGTTCAACTTTCCCTAGACAGTTCTTTTCTTCATATCCGCAGTGGTAAATCAAAATTTCGTTTGTCAACGCTTCCCGCAAATGAATATCCGGCCATGAACGAAGATATCGATATTGATCCTGTTCATATCAATGGCCAGGATCTGTCCAGGATGATTGCTACAACCAGCTTTGCTATGTCGAATGATGAAACCAGGAAATACTTGACCGGAACCTTGTTCGAGCTTCAGAAACCTTCTCACTTTAAACTTGTAGCGACTGACGGTCACCGTTTATCTTTATCGGAAGTCAAATTACAGACAATTCCTCATAATCTGAAGTGTATTGTCCCGAAAAAAGCGGTTATTGAATTAAGAAAACTTACTGAAGAGGTGAAAGGGCAGGTAAATCTGTATCTTGGTAAACGTTCAATCAGGCTGGAGGATGAAAATTTTTGTTTAATTTCCAAATTGGTCGATGCCCGTTTTCCGGCATATGATGAGGTTATTCCCTCTGATGAATCGGATGGAGCAACTCTTAGTCGTCAAAGTCTTGACCAGGTATTACGCAGGATCATGATTGTTTCTAATGAATTTACCCATGATGCTCAATTGCAATTCAATCAGGGAGAACTTCGTATTTTGGCTCACAATACAGAGCAGGAAGAAGCCGAAGAAACCATCGAAATAGAATATACCGGGGCCGACCTTACGATTGGCTTTAATGCACGTTATTTACGAGATGTTCTGGCCGTGATTCAGGGGGAAAAAATTCGTATACAGCTCAAGGATAATCTTTCACCTGCGTTGATTTTAGATGAAAGTAGAGATAGCGAACGATATGTAATTATGCCGATGCGCATCTAGCCTGTATGATCCATAAATAATGCAGGATAGATATTTTTTGAGCGACGTCCCGGAACTTTATTTACAGAAAATTGAGGTGGATTCACTACGCTGTTTTCAAAAATCGTTGTGGGAATTTACTCCGGGTCTAAGCCTTATTACCGGAGCGAATGGCTGTGGGAAAACGACCTTGCTTGAGGCGGTAAGTATACTTGCTCACGGCAGGTCATTCAGAAGTCTCCGGGATCCCCAACTTATTCGTTGGGGTACTGAAGAATTTTATATCAGTGGAAGCTGGTTGCGCTTTGGTCAGTTACACACTGAGGCCAGGGGACGTCAAGGTAGAGTAGAACTAAAATTGCAGGGGCATCAGGTGCAGAGTTCGGATCTGAATGAGGCTTTGCCGGTTATTATTGAAGCCCCGCAGGCACGACGATTGATTGATGGTACAGCCAGAGAACGTCGGCGGTGGTTGGATAGCCTTCTCATTGTTTGTCAGGATACTTATAGTAGCAGATATAAAAATTATCTTCGTTGTCTTACGCAATGGCAAAGACTTCGCAGGCAGAATCAATCCACCTCCGGGGAAATAGAAGTCTGGGAAGAACAGATGGTAGCTTATGGTTTAGAGGTAACGCAGATACGGGACCAAATCATTGAAGAAATAAACGTCTTAATTAGTGAGTTAACTGACTTAGTAGAAGGGGAGCTTACATTAAGCCTGAAAAAAACAGCACCGGATGATGCGAAATCCTGGCGTTCTCTGTTAAAAAATTATAGAGTTGATAGAGGAAATACAGGGCGGCTTCATTTAGGGCCACATTGTGACCGCCCGGATATTGTCTACCGTGGGAAAGAAATTCGGCATACCGGTTCCAGAGGACAACAGCGTCTGGCTGCCATTGCAATTCGTTTAGCCGAATGGGATCTACGTAAACAGAAGCGTGGAGTAGCCCCGCTGCTAATGTTTGATGATTGTCTTGAGCCTCTGGATCAGGGTAGGCAGGAAAAAATTATGAAACACTTACAGTCAACCAAAGCACAAATTTTACTGACAACTCCGGCAGGCAGTTCGATGACATTTAATTCTGCCGTACAGGTTCAGTCATTGGATCAGTCGGCCAACAGGAAAAAAGTGTTTCCCGTTACAAGGGCAGCTATATCTATGAAGGAGGCAGCATGAGTACCTCTGCTCCAGAAGTATACAGTGCGGAAAGTATCAAGGTTCTCAGAGGCCTTGATGCTGTTCGCAAGCGGCCCGGTATGTACATTGGTGATACTGATGATGGAACAGGTCTTCACCATATGGTCTTCGAAGTGGTTGATAATGCTATCGATGAGGCACTTGCTGGCCACTGCGATAAAATCGAAGTCATTTTGCATTCGGATGATTCCGTTACCGTAAGAGATAACGGTCGTGGTATTCCTGTAGGCATTCATGCCGAAGAAGGCGTTTCCGCAGCAGAAGTTATTATGACAATTTTACACGCGGGTGGAAAATTTGATGATAATTCCTACAAGGTTTCCGGTGGGTTGCATGGGGTAGGCGTTTCTGTGGTTAACGCATTGTCCGAGAGCCTGGAACTGGTTATCCGCAAAGATAAGAAGGTTCATTTTCAGAAATACAGGGACGGTGAACCCGAGGCTCCTTTGAAGGTGATAGGCAAGGCGGAAGGTTCAGGTACTGAGATTCGTTTTCTACCGAGTCTAAAAGTTTTTTCTCACCGGATCTTTTCGCCTGATGTTCTTTCTTCCCGCTTGCGCGAGCTTTCTTTTCTTAATCAGGGTGTTCGTATTGAAATTCAGGATGAGCGCAGCGATTCACACCAGGTGTTTGAATATGAAGGTGGAATCAGAGCATTTGTCGAGAACCTGAATCGTGCCCGCAACCCGCTCAATCAAAAATGTATAACCATTACCGGAAGCAGGGAAGATACGAGTGTTGAATTATCGCTGCAATGGACAGATAGCTATCAGGAAAATGTATTTTGTTATACTAATAATATTCCTCAACGCGATGGTGGAACACATCTGGCCGGGTTCCGGGCAGCCCTCACCCGCTGCGTCAATAACTATGCAAACAATAATAAGCTGCTAAAAAAGATAAAAGTAAGCATGAGCGGGGATGATTGTCGCGAGGGTTTAACCGCAGTCTTGTCTGTAAAAACGCATGATCCTAAATTCTCTTCCCAAACTAAAGAAAAACTGGTTTCCAGTGAAATAAGGGCCATTGTGGAATCGATAGCGTCAGAGAAGATATCCGAGTGGATGGAAGAAAACCCCGTTGAGGCAAAACGTATTATCAACAAGACGATTGAGGCGGCCACGGCACGGGATGCAGCCAGGAAGGCACGTGAACTGACCCGCCGCAAGGGTGTACTGGATATTTCCAGTTTGCCCGGCAAGCTGGCTGATTGTCAGGAAAAAGATCCGGCAGCTAGCGAAATTTTTCTTGTTGAGGGCGATTCAGCAGGCGGTTCAGCCAAACAGGGTCGAGATCGCCGCTATCAGGCTATTCTTCCCCTCAAGGGGAAAATATTAAATGTGGAAAAGGCCCGCTTTGACAAGATGCTGTCTTCCCAAGAGATAGGTACGATGATTACTGCTCTGGGTACCGGTATCGGCAGGGATGATTTTGATGTATCCAGGCTTCGTTACCATCGTGTCATTATTATGACTGACGCTGATGTAGATGGATCACATATTCTGACCTTACTGCTTACTTTCTTTTACCGACAGATGACAGAGATCATTAACCGGGGGCATTTGTACATTGCGCAGCCGCCTCTGTATCGAGTGGCGCGTGGCAAGCAGGCTCGATATCTTTCCAGTGACGATGATCTGCTTGAGTTTCTGCTTGAACATGGCAGCAAAGACGTCAGTTTTTATTCCTATGCTGATGCCAGGCCGGTTCAAGGTGAACGGCTTCAAACTATTGTTAGAAGTATCCAAAAGCTGAAAAAGCTCCAGAATCGTTTGGGGCATCGTTTTGATGGGGGTGTACTTCAACTCCTTCTGGAAACCGGGAAATTAAACATGGCGATCTTTCGTTCCCGGGAGCGTTTGGAAGAATGGCTGGGTGGCTTTCAGAAGAATTTTGCCAAACGCTCTCAGGCTGAAGATACATTAAATTGGGAGATTATCGAGGACAAGAAGCTTGGCTGTTTCGATGTGAAATTTACTCGAATGGATCATGGCCGCCTAGTTTGCTCGACATTGGATACGGGTTTAATCAACACGGCGGAATACAAGGAAGCTCAGGCACTTTGTGGCAACGTTAAATCACTGGTTCAGGATGGTGCTTTTCTGCAACATGGAGAAAAAAAGAAGAGCGTTTTGCATTACGAAGATATTTCCAGCTTTGTTGAAGCAGAAGGAAGAAAGGGAATCAATATCCAGCGCTATAAAGGCCTGGGTGAAATGGACCCTGTCCAGTTATGGGAAACAACCATGGATCCCGAGAAACGCACCTTGCTTAAAGTCATGCTGGAAGACGTTGTGGCGGCGGATGAGGCCTTTGCCACGTTAATGGGCGATGTTGTAGAGCCAAGGCGCAAGTTTATTCAGGATAATGCCCTGAAGGTACGTAATCTCGATATCTAGTCAGGGCCAGCTTGCCTATGAATCTGTTGGAGTAAAGGGTGGATATTAATAAACCTTCGCTAAGTTATGCCGGTGCAGGCGTCAGCATTGATGCCGGCAACGCCTTTGTCAGCCGCATCAGGGCTGCAGTTGCCTCTACCACCCGAGCCGAAGTGATCGGAGGGATAGGTGGTTTTGGAGCCTTGTTCCGTGCGGACTTTTCTTCGATGCGTGAACCTGTTCTGGTCTCATCTACCGATGGTGTCGGTACGAAATTACTGTTACTCCAGAAACATAAACGTCCGCACGTCGCCGGTATTGATGCTGTCGCCATGTGTGTAAACGATATGGCCGCGCAGGCAGCTGAACCCCTATTTTTTCTCGATTATCTGGCTACAGGGAGGCTTGATCAGGAAACACTTGCCGGTGTCGTCGAGGGCATAGCCGAGGCTTGTCGGGTTTGTGAATGTGCCCTGATTGGTGGTGAAACTGCTGAAATGCCAGGTATGTATGCGCCGGGGCATTATGATATCGGTGGTTTTTCAGTCGGTGTGGTGGATCGACCCAGAGTGGTGGA
>JBHHTX010000057.1:0-11245 GCA_046753585.1 Mariprofundaceae bacterium | reverse complement strand
AAACCTTCCGGTTCTTTCTTCTTCCTGGCTGTGAGAAAGAGACTTGATTTCGTCTGGTCTGAAGTGAAATTAGCTACCTATGATAAACTGGAATTAAGCTCCGGTAGAAAAGTTATTCTCCGTGGATGAAGGAGCAGCAGAAAAAAAGCTGAAGTGGCGTATAAGCAGCTTTAATACCAGGGGAAAGGAAATGATTCGAAGTAACTGGTGCAGCTTCCGTGTTTCGAGTGAACTTTCTGAAAATAAGGGAGGATAAAGCTGGTGAAGTAGTCTTCTCCAGCCCTGGATGGCTAACCCGTATTTTTCAGGGAATTACGGGTTTAGGCAGAGAAACTATACGGTTGGCGTTATGGCGTTATTGCCGACCTGGAAAAACGCCATGTCTTCTGGCTAATTTCCTGGTTACCACCATCCAGACAGGGCTAAACAGCAGAGTCATGGCAATTACAATGACCGTCAACTCATGCAGCTCCGGAGAAAGAATGCCGGCAAATACACCGACGGCTGCCAGCAGAAAGGAAAACTCGCCAATCTGGCTGAGCAGGCCACCCGTAATCAGAGCCATTTCCCAGCTCTCTCCAAGTGCGCGCATCACAAGCACGTTTACGCCCGAGTTAAAGAGGAAAACCAGCATCGTTGCACCAAGAACCAGTGGCAGGTGCGATAGCAGATAATTGATATCAACCATCATGCCGATGGAGAGGAAGAAGATCATCACAAAAATAACATAGACTGATTCCAGATGTTCATGTACCCAGTCTGACTGGTCACTGGAGGCAAGCACCATTCCGGCCAGAAAGGCGCCGAGGCCGGCTGAAAGACCCAGCCATGATGTCAGAGTTGCTGTGCCGAGGCAGAGCAGCAAGCCCAGCAACACCCTTTTCTCCAGGCTTCCCTTAAGAAAGTCGGGTATGCGCAGAACACCGGTTTTAATCAGATAAATGGCAATGCCAAGAATGGTAACTGCGCCAAAAATCAGCTTGATCATCTCCGAGACATGTAAGCTTGTATCTCCCATCAGGCTTAACACAACCATCATTGGTACAATAGCAATATCCTGTACCAGCAATACACCGATCGCATTTTGCCCAAATGGCTCATCCATTTCGCCACAATCCTGCAGCTGTTTGAGCACCACGGCTGTGCTCGATAAGGAAATAATAAAGCCAAACAGGATGCCGAGTCGGGGCGGCATCTGAAAAAACCATGTTAAAGCCAGACAAGCCGCGATACTGACAGTAATCTGAACAGCCGTACCAATCACGGCAATACGCCATCGCTGCATCAGTTTGGGGATGGACACTTCCATTCCTACAAAAAAGAGGAGCATGACCACACCAATTTCACCGATGCGCGTCACGGCTTCCGGGTTATCGATTATAGCCAACATGGAGGGGCCGAGCATGATTCCGGTAATAATATAGGCGACAACTATAGGAAGACCGAGACGAACGGCCAGATAAGCTGTAGCCAGCGCCACAGACAGCACGATAGTAATGTTTATCATCACTGGATCAAGATGCACGGCATATCCTTTTACGATTAGGCTGAATAGTCACTTTTTTCTTTTGATGCTTGATTTAGTTAATGGGATTATAACAATATCGCCATAAATAGAGCCATATGTCCACTATTGCTTGACCATAAACAATGTACTTCCATAATGCCGCATCCTGGCATGGAGGTTAGAGTGATCAATTCCCTGCTACTGGAACTGGAAGGCTTATCTGCATCGGGTTGGCATCATCGAGCTTCCATACCTGCTGCTGCCCTGAGTGATCCGGGGCAGGGAAGTGTGGAGCCATTGAAAGACCTGTGCTCGGATATGGACTGGGAGGCTGATCTGGTTCGCAAGGGTGACTGTTGCCACCTGACCGGATCCTGGCAGGTGGCGGTTAAGTGCACCTGTGCCCGTTGCAATGTCCGATTTGGTCGGAACCTGAAAGGAGAGAACCTTCGGGATTACAGGGTTGTGAAAAGTGGCAACTCATCAGAAGATGATGAGCTTCCAGCGCCTGGAAAGGTAAATCTTCTTGATGTTTTGCGTGAAGATATCTGGCTGGCATTGGAGCTCTTTCCTTTGTGCAGGCCGGATTGCAGGGGTTTGTGTCCGCAGTGCGGAGAAAATATGAACGAAGAACATTGTTCCTGTAGGCCGGATGATTCCGGCCACCCGTTTGCTGCATTGAGAAAGCTGAAGTAACTCTGAAAAAACTGCCAAGTGCGATTTTTCTGGAGTTCGGTTAAGATTTGTGAGTAATAGGCCCAAAGGGCAACAGGAGTAAGAAACATGGCTGTTCCAAAGAGAAAAACCAGCACATCCAGGCGCAATTCGCGTCGTTCGCATGACGCTCTGACGAATCCGTCAATGAGTCAGTGCTCGAATTGCGGTGAAACCAGACGCCCACATCATGCCTGCCCACATTGCGGTTACTACAAGGGGCACGAGGTGATGGCAAAGACCGAGGACTAAACGAAATTGAGTCAGTCAGGTCGGCAAACCCGTATTCTGGTTGATGGACATGGCGGTGATCGTGCTCCTGACGTTGTTGCCGAGGCTCTTGCCAGCGTCCTGCTCAATTCATCCAGCGCAGTTTCTTTTGGCATAACGGGTCAGGCCGAAGCGCTTGAGCCTGTGCTGAATTCCCATGGAATCGCTGACCGGGTTGAAATTGTTGCCGCCAGTCAGGTCATTGATATGTGTGAGGCTCCGGCTTCTGTGCTGCGTGCAAAGAGAGACTCGTCCATACATGTGGGGTTGCGGGCTGTTCGTAAGGGCTTGTGGGATGCCTTTGTCAGTGCAGGCAATACGGGTGCTTTAATGGCCATTTCCAAGATGACCTTAAAGACAATTCCCGGAATTGACCGTCCAGCTATCGCCTCCATGATTCCTAATGTTGACGGACGCACTCTGCTCCTTGATGCCGGTGCTAATGTGGCTTGCCATTCGGAACATCTGAGGCAGTTTGCTATCATGGGATCGTGTTACATGAAGTATGCCGAGGGTATTGCAAATCCTCGTGTCGGGCTTCTCAATATTGGCGTTGAAGAAATGAAGGGTAATGATGTTATCAAAGTGGCGGCTGCCGGACTGAAGGAATCGAATCTGAACTTTATTGGCAATGTTGAAGGTACTGATATCTTTAGTAACAAGGTGGATGTTGTAGTTTGCGATGGCTTTGTCGGCAATGTGGCACTGAAGGCAATTGAAGGAACGGCTTCTTTCATCATTCACCATCTTAAAAAGGAATTGACTGCAGATGCGATGGCAAAAGCAGGCATGTTATTGGCCCGGGGCGCGATGAAGCGATTCAAAGCCAGCGTCCATCCGAGCGCGTATAATGGGGCGCCGCTTCTGGGTTTGAATGGCGTCGTGGTCAAAAGTCATGGCTCGGCAGACAGTAAGGGTTTTGCCCATGCAACTGAAATCGCCAGAAAAGAAGCTGATGCAGATGTCCTCTCAAAAATAAGCAGCTTTTTGCACGAACACTCCATAGATCAGTGATTACAGGTCGTTGTGTCCGCATTACTGGCGTGGGTGGGTTTCTTCCCGAGAGGGTGCTTACCAATGATGACCTCGCATCCACGCTGGATACGACACACGACTGGATCGTTGAGCGCACAGGTATTCATCAGCGTCACATTATTGAGAAAGGGCAGCATACCTCAGATCTTGCCAAAGAAGCCGGGCAGGCGGCACTCGATAATGCCGGACTGACCATTCATGATATTGATGCAATTGTTGTCGCTACCACAACGCCGGATATGATCTTTCCATCCACAGCGAGCATTGTTCAACATAAACTTGGTGGCAAGGGTTTTCCAACTTGGGATGTTCAGGCTGTATGTTCCGGTTTTGTCTATGGGCTGGCTCAGTTACACGCCATGCTGGCTGCAGGGATGTTTGATCGCGTATTGCTTATCGGAGCTGAGAGCATGTCCCGTATTTTAAACTGGCAGGATCGCAGTACCTGTGTTCTTTTTGGTGATGGTGCCGGAGCAGTCGTTCTTGCTGCAGATGATGGCAAAGGAGGCATTGTCGGTTCTGTTTTGCGCGCTGACGGTTCCTACCGTCCGCTTTTGATGGCTTCCAATCCCTCATGCCTTGCAACTCCCTACGAAGATGAACCTGAAATGGTTGTGGATTCCGCTGGCGCGGCGGCCGTAGAGATGCGTGGAAATGAGGTCTTTCGCACTGCGGTAAAACAGCTGGGCGAAGTTGTTGGCGAGATACTTCAAAAATATAGCTTCTCGCACGAGGATATTGACTGGCTCATACCCCATCAGGCTAACCTCAGAATTATTCAGGCAACTGCCAAACGACTGAATATGGATATGAATCGTGTCGCCCTTACTGTTGACAGGCACGCCAATACTTCAGCTGCCAGTGTTCCTTTGGCCCTCAATCATATTTATCAGGAGGGTAAACTAAAAGACGGTCAGCTGTTACTTCTGGAGGCATTTGGATCCGGTTTTGTCTGGGGCGCGAACCTGTTGTACTGGGGCAAGTATTGATTCCGGATAAAAAACTAGTTTTTCTCTTTCCAGGGCAGGGCTCCCAGTCGGCTGGGATGTTAGCTGACCACCTTAAGAGTTCGGATATTGTTGCCAATATTTTTTCCGAGGCTTCGCAGACCCTTGGCTATGATATGCAAAGCCTGATTTTGGAAGATCCTGATGGAAAACTGAATCAGACAGAGTTTACCCAGCCTGCACTTTTAACTGCTTCTGTTGCTCTCTTGTGTCGTTGGAGGAGTCATCACGGTTCCGAAGCGGGGCATGTTGCCGGTCATAGTCTGGGTGAGTATTCCGCCCTGGTAGCTGCCGGTTCACTTGATTTTGCGGATGCGGTTCAACTTGTCGCCTTTCGGGGCAAGGCTATGAGCAGATCGGTAGCGTTGGGAGAAGGAAAAATGGCCGCTGTTCTGGGGCTGAAAGATTTCCAAGTAAAAGAATTGTGCCTGACGGCATCTTCTGCAAGCGCCATGGTGTGGCCGGCAAACTACAACTGTCCGGGGCAGGTGGTTATTGCCGGCAATGCCGATGTTGTGGAGAAAGCAATGCTGATTGCAAAGGATATGGGAGCAAAAAGGGTGTTGCCTCTTGCCGTTAGTGTGCCGTCTCATACTCCGCTCATGCAGGCAGCGGCCGAAGAGATGAAGGGAAGGTTACAAACGGTAAAGCTAAAAGATGCTGATCGTCCTGTATGGAGTAATGCTACAGCCAGGCAAATACAGAGTGTCACTGAAATTCGTCAGGCGCTGGAGCAACAGCTAGTGCAGCCGGTTCTGTGGACACAGACTGTTGAAAGCCTGGATGAGGCTGGTGTGGATGTGGCTATTGAGTTAGGGCCGGGCAAGGTTCTGTCGGGTTTAACCCGACGCATCGCACGGAATATCAGGATTCATGGCACTGATACGCCGGAAACTTTTAAGCAGACTCTTATCGAAATGGAGACAACCTATGGCTGAACAACGTGTAGCAATGGTTTCTGGTGCCAGTCGGGGTATAGGCCTGGCTATTGCCGAAAAGCTTGCCGGGCAAGGCTATGCACTGGCTTTGTGCGCTACCCGGCAGGAAACGCTAGAACTCGTAGCGGAAAAACTGCGCGAACTGGGCGGAACAGTCACTGCAACTGCTGTTGATGTCTCTGACAAGGATGCAGTTCAGGGCTGGGTTCGGGAAACAGCAAAATCACTGGGTAGTCTGGATGTTCTGGTTAATAATGCTGGTATTACAAAAGACAACCTGAGCATGCGTATGAAGGATGATGAGTGGCATCAGGTGATTGCAACCAATCTGAATTCAGTCTTTTTTGCCAGTAGAGCTGCCCTTAGATTTATGATGAAGGCACGCTATGGTCGCATCATTAACGTTTCGTCAGTAGTAGCTTGCATGGGCAACCCCGGGCAAGTGAACTACTGCGCCAGCAAGGGTGGTGTGGAGGCATTTACACGCTCTCTGGCCCGGGAAGTAGGATCACGTGGAATTACCGTAAACGCCATCGCTCCGGGGTTTATCAGTACGGATATGACTGCTGAGCTAAGTCCGGACCTGAGAGAGGCTCTAATCGCTCAGGTGCCGATTGGCAGACTTGGTTTGCCGGAAGATATTGCTGCTGCTACAGCTTTTCTGGCCAGTAAAGAAGCAGGCTATATCAGTGGTCAGGTCATGCACGTTAACGGTGGCATGTATATGTAGGGTAGCAGTAGCCCGGGGGTTGCCCCTGCTGCACAGTAGTTTTCCCATCAGTCCGACAAGTCCCTGACTATAGAAATATAGAAGCCGAATTACGGTTTCAGAAAACAACTACTTGTGCCGACCCTTGGGCTGTGATAAAAACCCGGAACTTCATCTATGGGAGGACTTTTTATGTCTGCTGAAATCGAAGCCAAAGTGATTAAGATTGTTGCCGATCAACTTAACGTTGATGAGAGTGAAATCAATGCTGACTCGTCATTTGTTGACGATCTCGGTGCGGATTCTCTTGATACCGTTGAACTTGTTATGGCCTTTGAGGAGGAGTTCGGTGTTGAAATACCGGATGAAGATGCCGAGAAGATCCAGACAGTGCAGAATGCCATTGATTATGTAGCTTCTAAATCCGAATAAATTTGCCAAAAACTGTTGTTATTACCGGTATCGGGCTGGTTACCCCGCTTGGTACCGGAACAGAAAAAACCTGGGATGGAATTGTCGCCGGACAATCGGGCATTGGCCGCATAAGTAATTTTGATGCTGTAACGGCTGAAATGCCATGCACGATTGCTGGCGAGGTTTCTGATTTTGATGTCAATGCATTTATCAACCGTAAGGATGGCCGCAAGATGGACACCTTCATCCAGTATGGTGTAGCGGCGTCTTTACTGGCTCTGGAACAATCTCAACTTCATATAAGTTCATCCAATGCAGAACGAGTGGGTGTGATGATTGGATCGGGCATTGGTGGTTTGCAATCTATCGAACGCACTCTGCGTGCCTATGAAAAAGGTGGGGTCAGAAAGATTTCACCATTTTTTATACCGATGACTATCATCAACATGATTTCCGGCTGGGTGTCCATGCTTACCGGTGCCAAAGGCCCGAACTCGGCCACAGTTACGGCCTGCTCGACCGGTTCGCACGCTATTGGCGATGCCTTTGAGATGATTCGACGGGGCGACGTGGATGTGATGATTGCCGGAGGTTCGGAGGCTTGTATCTGTGAAATGGGAGTAGGCGGCTTCTGTGCTGCCAGGGCCTTATCAACGCGCAATGATGAGCCTGAACGCGCTTCCAGACCATGGGATGAGGGGCGAGACGGGTTTGTCATGGGTGAGGGCGCCGGTGTGCTAATTCTGGAATCCCTGGAAAGTGCCGAGAAAAGGGGCGCAACAATTTTGGCCGAGATTGCCGGCTACGGCATGTCCGGTGATGCTCACCATATCACTTCACCATCACCCGGAGGAGAGGGGGCAGTACGTTGTATGAAAGCTGCGCTTGCCTCAGCTGGCATCCGACCGGGTGAAGTCAATTATATCAATGCCCACGGAACCTCAACTTCAGCCGGAGACATTGCTGAAACAGAGGCAGTAAAATCCATGTTTGGCGATCATGCCCGCAATCTGATGGTGTCATCCACCAAGTCCATGATTGGACATTTGTTGGGTGCCGCTGGTGGCGTTGAGGCGGCCTTGACAGCACTGGCGCTTCATCACGGCATTGTCCCCCCGACCATCAACCTTGATGATCCTGATCCTGTTTGTGATCTCGACTACGTACCCCACAAATCGCGTCAGGCAGATATTCGGGTGGCTGTCTCCAACTCATTCGGGTTTGGCGGCACAAACGCTTCGCTTGTTCTGAAAAAAACTAATTAAATAAAATGTTTACAGATATTATATAAAGTAACAGATAATGTCAGAAGCGGGTCTTTATTCTCGCATCCTGAGTTGGGATAGTTACTTTTCGGCAGCTTCAGATGTATTCGTTGCGGATCCGTCCATGTTCTCTGCCCTGTTAGAAGATCCTGCAGAAGATGGAGCGCAGATTCTTGTTTCGCGTTCAGGAAAAAAAATCCACTTTGAAGCTGAAGATCTTTCTAAGCCCGAAAAGAAAGAAGAGTTTTTCTCTCGATGGAAAAAAATATTACATCCCGTTGCAGATATATCCGATCCATCAGCTATCCGTTGTCTGGTTTATGCGGCCTATGAAGCCGGATGTTTGATCGAGAACCTCCCCAAACCGAAGTCCCGATTAGCCGGCCCCGTATTATGGTTGCATTTTCCTGAATGGAGCTGCCGCTACCTGCCCGAAAAGGAAGAAATTCACATCAACCTTTTTTCGGCAGCTGCTGAGGCTGAACCAAAGCTGGATTTTATCGAGGCACGGCTTAGAGAAAAGTCTCTCCTGGCACCTGCAAAGAAACCCTCGGTCGGTAAAATAAAAGCGACTGAACCTGCCGCATATAAAAGCGCAGTATTAAATGCCAAGAAATATATTCGGGCCGGGGATATCTTTCAGGCAAATATTGCACGTTTCTGGAGCGTTGAAGCAGATGAATCAATCGGGCCGGCACTTTATGCCTCACTCCGTAAGGTAAACCCGGCTCCCTTTTCTGCCTATATGGATATAGAGAGTAAATATGGTCGTATTCAGATTATCTCTGCCTCACCGGAGCGGCTTTTTCATCTAAGCACCGATGGTGTTGTGAATACACGCCCTATCGCAGGTACAAGAAAAAGAGGGGTTGGCAGACGTGATGAGGAGCTTGGTAGTGAGTTATTACTTTCAGAAAAGGAGCGAGCTGAGCATACAATGCTTGTAGATCTGGAACGCAATGACCTTGGTCGCGTATGCCAGCCGGGCACTGTTGAAGTGAATGAGTCCATGAGCATTGAACGCTATGCCACCGTGCAGCATATTGTGTCAAATGTTCGCGGTGTCCTTTCAGAGAAGACGGATGCGGTAGATGTTTTCAGGGCCATGTTTCCGGGGGGCACAATTACCGGCTGTCCAAAAGTGCGTTGCATGCAGCTTATTCATGAGCTTGAAGGGCAAGCCAGGGGGCCTTATACGGGTAGCGCCGGCTATATCAACTGGGATGGAAGCGCCGATATGAATATTCTCATCCGTACTTTCTGGCTATATCAGGGCAGGCTGCACTGGGCAGCGGGGGCCGGTATTGTGGCAGATTCCAGTCCTGAATTTGAACTCAGAGAGGCAGGATACAAGGCAGATGGCCTGCTGAGAGCCCTGGAGCTACAGTGAGTTTCTTTTCCGAGGCAAGGCGAATGTCTTTGTCGGGAAAGGAAATTTTGCATGTAGGTACTTTCCCGTGCCGACGGAGTCAACAACGATATCGGCTGGATATGGGATCATGGTCGTCATCGAGCCTGGCAATCAAGTTGGCAGGAGATATGCGCGTAACTATTATGCCAACAACCCCTTTGTGTATAGTTTGTTGACACTCCCACACAACATTATTCCGCAGTTAGTTCCTCTCTTTTCAGTTCCAGCAACTCCCAGCGTTCATAGTTGTCGGCGAGTTGCTGTCGCAGCTCCGCAAGCCTGGCCTGATCTTTTCGGAAACCTTGAGTGTCCTCACTATAATAGTCTATCTGGCAAAAACGTTCCTCGATCATGGACTGCTCAAGCTCCATTTGTTCAATGGTCAGAGGCAGTGCATCAAGTTCCCGTTGATCTTTGTAAGAAAGTTTTCTGGAAGAAGTCCTTTTCCTGGATTTAGTAGCTGTTTTAGCGACCAGAGGTTTGCTGTTATGTGGCTGTTTTGATCTCCATGCAGCGTAGTCTGAATATCCACCTTCAATAGCAACGACATCGCCATCACCTTCAAAGGTCAATATACGCGCAGCCACTCGATCCATGAAGGCCCTGTCGTGGCTGACCAGAAGCACAGTACCATTATAATTAGCCAGAGATTGTTCCAGCACAGTCAGTGTGCCGATATCGAGATCATTGGTTGGCTCATCCAGCACCAGTAGATTTGCTGGCTCGAGCAGTAATTTGGCCAGAAACAAACGGCCCTGTTCACCGCCTGAAAGTGTAGAAACCTTGCTGCGAAGCTTTTCCGGATCAAACAGGAAGTCCTGCATATAAGAAGTGATATGTCGGGGCTCCACCCCGGCAACGTGGACATAATTGCCGCCTGTTGGTAACAGTACATCCTTAAGTTTCATATCCGGATTAAGCTTGCGCATCTGTGTCAGGAAAGCCGGGGCCAATCGTACGCCGTGCCGGATTCGCCCAATGTCAGGTTTTAACTCACCCAGAAGTATCCTGAGCAATGTAGTTTTCCCGACTCCATTCGGGCCAATCAGGCCGATGCGGTCACCCGCCATCACCTTCAGATTGAAGCCTCTGACGATTGTCTGAGAACCGAAGCTATGGGAAATATCTATCGTCTCAATCAGCATCTTTCCTGGTTTTATGCCCCTGCTGACACGTAGTTCTATATTGCCTCCGCGCAATCTTCTTGATGCTCTTTGCTGACGCAGTTCAGTAAGGTTGCGCACTCGTCCTTCATTGCGTTTCCGCCTGGCAGGGATACCTTTTCTGATCCAGCGTTCTTCCTGAGCAAGTAACTGATCGAACTTGCGCCGTTGAAGTGCCTCGACACTCATGAGTTCGGCCTTTTTTTCGAGGTAATCAGCATAGGTGCAAGGAAAGTGGGTGAGTTTTCCCCGATCGAGTTCGATAATCTCCTCGGCTACAGCATCAAGGAAATAGCGATCATGCGTGATAAATACAACTGTTCCGGGAAATTCGGCAACAAAGTCTTCCAGCCATTCTATGGATGGAATATCAAGATGATTTGTCGGTTCATCCAGCAACAAAAGATCAGGCTCTGCCACAACAGCTTTTGCCAGCGCAACACGGCGTAGCCAGCCTCCGGAAAGGACGTCAATTTTCTGATGAGGATCGAGCTTTAAACGTGAAATGGCTGTTTCGACTCTGCTCTTGTACTGCCATGCTCCATTTCTTTCCAGATCTGTTTGCAACAGGGACAATCTTTTTTTTAACAGTATCTTTCAGCCAACAGAGTTCAGTCATAAGTAAACGACTTCACAAACTTTTCCGTGAAGAGTGGGAATACAACCTAAAAGAAAATCCCGAGTTTGCCACTTATCTGGGAGACAGTCGTTATAATGATCGGTTGAGTGATAGAAGCTTAGAGAATATTGAGAGACACCATCACCATGAAATAGAAACACTGAATAAGCTCAAAGCGATTGATCGAAATGGA
>JBHHTX010000056.1:0-11251 GCA_046753585.1 Mariprofundaceae bacterium | reverse complement strand
ATATCTGAATTCTCTGAGAATTATTAAGAGAACTTTGCCGCAAAACCGCCTAATTCTCAGTTGGTATAGTGAGTGCTACCCCGTCCGACAAAAGATGCGGGAGGAACGAAAATTAATAAATACAAACCAAGGGGTTTTGCCCTTTAAGTTGCTTCAGACTTTTGCAAGTGGCTCTAGAGAGTATTTCTTTTTCATGTGCAGAAGGCGACTCTTGATGACAGCGTATCAGAGCCGTAAGATTCTACGCTTTCTAAATTTCGGAGAAACCTTTTCACCCGTTCATCAAGGAGTTGAATACAAGCCATGGCCACTGAAGCACAAACTGAAACACACAAGGAAACATTGCCGTTCCAGGCAGAAGCAAAACAGGTTCTGGATCTGATGACTCACTCACTATATTCGAACAAGGAGGTTTTCCTGCGCGAATTAATCTCTAATGCCTCGGATGCAGCCGACCGTCTACGGTTTCTGGCACTTACTGATGACGCGCTTTACGAAAATGACAGTGATTTGAGTGTCAGCGTTCAATTTGACAAGGAGGCACGCACGATAACAGTCTCGGATAACGGAATCGGCATGAACCGTGAAGATGTATTGGAAAACATCGGGACTATCGCCAAATCAGGCACGCGCAGCTTTCTTGAAGCTCTGAGCGGAGATCAGGCCAGGGACGCCCATATGATCGGTCAGTTCGGTGTCGGTTTCTACTCTGCCTTTATTGTGGCTGACAAAATTACGTTGACCACACGTCGGGCCGGCCTCACACAGGAACATGGTGTACGCTGGGTGTCAGACGGAGCTGGTGAATTCAGTATCGAGACTGTGGAAAAGAGTGAGAGAGGCACGAAAATTATCCTTCATTTAAAAGAAAGCGAGGATGAGTTTCTTAACGAACACCGTCTTCAGGAAGTAATCCACAAGTATTCCGATCATATTCCTTTTCCCATCAAGATGCAGAGCGAAGAAGGCAAGCTGGAAACAATTAACAAGGCTTCGGCTCTGTGGACACGATCCAGGGATGAAATAAGCAAGGAAGAATACGAAGCCTTCTACAAGCATGTCGCGCACGATTTTCAGGAACCGTTGACCTATGTGCATAGCCGCCTGGAAGGGAACCTTGAATATACCCTGTTGCTATACATTCCAAAGATGGCCCCTTTTGATATGTGGGACAGGGATTCACAATCTGGTTTGAAACTCTATGTTCAGCGGGTCTACATCATGGATGCCGGCGAGGCCTTAATCCCTCGTTATCTTCGCTTTGTTCGCGGTATTCTGGACTCGAGTGATCTGCCCCTCAATGTGTCACGGGAAATCCTTCAACATGACCGTCTCATGGGAGCGATGAAAAAAGGCGCTGTCAAGAAAGTGCTGGGGATGCTGGAAGACCTGGCCAAAGATAAGGATGGCTATAAAACTTTCTGGAATCAGTTTGGCCGGGTGTTCAAGGAAGGGGTTATCGAAGACGATGTCAACAGGAAACGCATTGCCACTTTGCTGCGTTTTGCCTCCACACATCAGGATGGTGATGAGCAGGGCGTTTCTCTTGCGGATTACATCGAGCGCATGCCTGAAGGACAGGACAAGATTTATTATATAACTGCTGAAAATATAGCTACAGCCAGACAGAGCCCGCATGTGGAAGTGTTCCACAAGAAGGGGATCGAGGTCCTTCTACTGAGTGATCGCGTTGATGAATGGATGGTGGATTATTTAAAGGAGTTTGAGGGCAAATCACTTGTTTCCGTAACCAAGGGAGATCTGGAACTTGGTGATCTGGTTGATGAGGAAGAGCGCAAAAAACATGAAGATGCAGCCGGTGCCTTAAAGGGTCTGGATGATACCATCGGCAAGGCTCTTCAGGACAAGATCAAGGAGGTTCGGTTCAGCCATCGTCTGACTGACTCTCCTGCCTGTCTGGTGGCAGAATCCGGTGAACTTAGTACCCATCTGGAACGTATGTTTAAGGAAATGGGGCAGTCAGCTCCGGAACGGAAGCTGATTATGGAGATCAACCCGGAACATATTTTGATCAAGAGGTTACAAAAAGAGGAGAGTGAAGAGGTAATGGCTGACTGGGCCAATCTCCTGTTTGATCAGGCAGCCCTGGCCGAGGGCGGGCATCTGGAGGATCCTGCCGGTTTCGTCAACCGTTTGAACAGGATGCTGTCGAAGTAAAACCTACCCAGCTTATCCTGGATTAATGTTCCGGCAGGTAATCGGAAGAAAAAGGCAAACTTTAGCCTGGAACTTCAAGCGAAAGGCTGGTTATCCACACCTGCTCGCTACGATCGCCCTAAGTCTGACAGACTCCCAGGTTTTGACTAACAGCTATAGTTGCTGCCGACTTGTTCAGGGTATAAAAATGCAGGCCTCTGGCACCATGCTTAAGAAGCTCTTCACTTTGATGGCTGACAATCTCGATGCCCAATTTTTTTACTGCATCAAGGTCTTCTCGTACGGGGATCATTTTGTCATGAATCCAGTCCGGGATAGTGGCACCACACATGGCTGAGAATCGCACAATCTGGTCATAATTTGTGATCGGCATGATGCCGGGAAGAATGGGGATGCTGATTCCTGTTGCGACCGCGCGATCACGGAAATGGAAAAAGGCATCATTATCAAAGAAATACTGCGTAATGGCCGCATCCGCTCCGTTGTCCTGTTTTACTTTCAGATAACGGAGATCATCGGCTACACCGTTCGGGGATTCGGGATGGCCTTCAGGATAGGTCGCAACACCGATAGAAAAATCATGCCGGGCACATATAAATGCGGTCAGATCCGAGGCGTAGTGAAATCCGCCCTTAACCACTTCAAAGTGGTCCATGTTTTCCGGTGGATCACCGCGCAGGGCCAGGATATTTTCAATGTTGGCAGCCTTGTATTCATCCAGCAGTTCTCCAAGTTCTTCCCTGGTCGAGCCGACGCAGGTCAGGTGGGCCACCGGCTCCATATCTGTTTCCTGCTTGATACGGGATACTATACGCTTGGTTCTGTCGCGTGTGGATCCGCCTGCCCCGTAGGTAACCGAGACGAATGTAGGTGGCAGGGCCTTTAATTCCTGAATACAGTTCCACAGGTTTTCCTCACCCTTGTCTGTTTTGGGCGGGAAGAATTCGCAGGAGATCGAGGTTTGGTTTTTAGCCAGAATATCGGATAATTTCATTAAAGTTTGGGCACCGTAACGCCGGTCTGGCCCTGATATTTTCCGGCTTTGTCTTTGTACGAAGTTTCACATTCCTCGTCGGATTCAAAAAACAGGAACTGGGCTACTCCTTCGCCGGCATAAATCCTGGCGGGAAGTGGAGTTGAATTCGAGAACTCAAGTGTTACATGCCCTTCCCATTCCGGTTCCAGCGGTGTGACATTCACGATAATGCCGCAGCGTGCGTATGTGCTCTTGCCGAGACAGACGGTGAGAACCTGTCGTGGAATACGAAGGTATTCTACTGTGCGGGCCAGCGCAAAGGAGTTCGGCGGAATAATGCAGACATCCCCACTGAAGTCGACAAATGAGCTTGGGCAAAAGTTTTTCGGGTCAACAATGGCCGAGTTAATATTGGTAAATATCTTGAATTCATTGGCGCAGCGTACATCGTAGCCATAGGAAGAAAGGCCATAGGAAACCACACCTTCACCGTTTCCGGACTGTTTTACCTGGCCGTCTACAAATGGCTCAATCATGCCGTGTTCCATTGCCATACGGCGAATCCATTTATCTGATTTTACGCTCATACCTTGCTCCCCGAAGGTCGACAGGATAACGTCACTGGCTCTGATGTGAAAGTTCGGACATGAGAATAATTCTTTTCCTGCAGTAGAATCTAGGGCATATTATCCTTTTAGAGTTGAGAGAGGTTCGTTGAAGATATTGAAAACCCTGTTTGACAAAATATGGGAGCAACACGTAGTCAGCAGACACGATGATGGTTCGGTATTGCTCTACATTGATCGGCACCTGGTGCATGAGGTAACCAGCCCGCAGGCCTTTGAAGGTCTGAGGCTGGAAGACCGCAAGCCCTGGCGGGCAGCAACCGCTATAGCCACGCCGGATCATAATATCCCTACCACGGGCCGGGAGCTTGGCATTGCGGATCCTGTTTCCCGTTTGCAGGTTGAGACCCTGGACGAGAATTGCAGGGAATTTGGTATTGTCGAATTTGGAATGGACGATCGACGTCAGGGTGTTGTCCATGTTATGGGCCCGGAGCAGGGGTTAACATTACCGGGTATGACTGTTGTTTGTGGTGATTCGCATACTTCCACACATGGTGCCTTCGGAGCCATTGCCATGGGTATAGGCACTTCGGAAGTTGAGCATGTACTGGCGACACAGTGTCTGATCCAGACCAGACCGAAGCAGATGCGAATTACCATTCATGGTGATTTGGCAAAAGGTTGCACGGCCAAGGATATGGCCCTGTATATTATCGGCAGGATCGGCACGGCCGGCGGCACAGGCTATGCTGTTGAATTTGCCGGCTCTGCTGTTCGTGCTCTGTCAATGGAAGGGCGAATGACCTTGTGCAATATGGCCATTGAAGCCGGTGCCCGTAACGGCATGGTGGCGGTGGACGAGGTAACGCTTGATTATGTGCGGGGTCGTCCCTATGCACCTGAGGAAGAGGCATGGAATAAGGCCGAAATAGCTTGGCGGCGATTGCATACGGATGTTGGCGCTATCTTTGATCGGGAGCTTGTCTTCAAGGCAAGCGATATTGCTCCGCAGATCAGCTGGGGTACGAGTCCCGAGATGGTAGTGTCAGTGAAGGGGCGAGTGCCGAATCCGGCCAGTGCTTGTAATGAGGGACAGAAGAAGAGTTGGGAGCGGGCCCTGGAGTATATGGGTTTGCAAGCGGATATGCCGGCTACAGCAATCAGCCTGGACAAGGTGTTTATCGGTTCGTGTACCAATGGACGCATTGAGGATTTGCGCGCTGCTGCTGAAGTAGTACAGGGCAAGCATGTGGCAGAAAATATCAGTCTGGCTCTGGTTGTGCCCGGTTCCGGTTTGGTCAAACAGCAGGCCGAGTCCGAAGGGTTGGACAGAATCTTTATCGAGGCCGGATTTGAGTGGCGTGACCCCGGCTGTTCAATGTGTCTGGCCATGAATGCTGATCGTTTAGAGGGAGGTGAACGTTGTGCTTCAACCAGCAATCGTAATTTTGAGGGGCGTCAGGGACAGGGAGGAAGAACGCACCTGGTTAGCCCTGCTATGGCTGCCGCAGCCGCTATTGCAGGCCATTTTGTTGATGTCAGGCAGGAGTAGCTGATGCAGGCGTTTACAATACTGGAAGGGTTGGTGGCACCGCTGGATCGTGCCAATGTGGATACCGATGCCATTATTCCGAACAGTTTCTGAAATCGATTAAACGCACGGGTTACGGCCCTTATTTGTTTGATGAGTGGCGGTATATGGATCGGGGTGAGCCTGACATGGATTGTTCAAATCGCCCACGCAATGCGGAATTTGTGCTCAATCAGGAACGTTATCAGGGAGCCTCTATATTGTTGGCACGGGAGAATTTCGGTTGTGGTTCATCCAGAGAGCATGCTCCGTGGGCGCTTCTGGATTACGGTTTCCGCTGTATTATCGCGCCGGGATTTGCGGATATCTTTTACAATAACTGCTTCAAAAACGGTATCCTGCCAGTGGTTCTGGAGGCCAAAACTATGAACCGGCTATTTTTCGAGTCCAGAGATGAAGAAGGATACAGCCTCAGGGTTGATCTGGGTAAGCAAAGTGTAACCACGCCTTCCGGAGAGCAATTGATGTTTGAGATTGATGCCTTCCGTAAGCATTCCCTTCTGGAAGGTCTGGATGATATTGGTCTTAGTCTGAAGGAGGCTACTTTGATCCGGGACTATGAGCGGCGGCGTCGGAAGGAAGTGCCATGGCTGTTTTCCACTTAACAGACTCCGGTTTGCGTATATTCGCCTAACCATTTTTCAAATTGGGCCGGTTGTAGTGGTCGGCTGACAAGATAACCCTGAATGATGTCACAACCGAATTCCTTAAGCATTTGCCATTGAACAGCATCTTCCACGCCCTCGGTAACGATCTTGAAACCCAGATTGTGAGCCAGCTCGATGATGGTTCGGACAAGCATGGATTTTTTTTCATCGTGGTGCATGTCCAGAATAAAACTTCTGTCAATTTTGACTTCATCCACGGGCATGTCTTTGAGGTAGGCGAGTGAGGAATAACCGGTTCCAAAGTCGTCGATAGATAGCTTGAAGCCCATTTTATGTAACTTTGTCAGTGTGTTGAGTGAACGCGTTACATCAGCCATAATCGTTCTCTCAGTAATCTCAAAACAAATATTTTTCGGCGAGAGATGTGATTCCATGACAAGTTTTTCCAGGTCTCCAGTCAGATTCAAGTCCTGTAAATTTGGTGCGGCCAGGTTGATGGACATAATCAGGTCAATGCCTTGCTGTTGCCACAGGCCTTGCTGGCGCAGTGCATCTTTGGCAACCAACTTGGTAATCGGATGAATCAGGCCGGTCTGTTCAGCCATGGGTACGAACAGATTTGGAGAGATAAGCCCTTTTTTCAGATGGTTCCATCGAAGCAGTGATTCAACACCGGTCAGGGCACCCGTAGTTGCGCTGACCTGAGGTTGATAATGAAGCACCAGCTCATTTTTGATGATGGCATGCTTTAATTCACTGGCCAGCGCAAGATGTTCCAGGCTGAACTGTTCCATTTCCGATTCATAGATCAGGTACGGACTGTGGGCCTGCTTTGCAGCATACATGGCCACTTCAGCCTGATGTAGAGGCACCTGGAGGCAATCGGGTGGTTCATCAAGGTGCAGGGAAATACCCAGGCTTACTTCGATATCAGCGCTGAACCCGCCTACATCAAGGGGTTCAGAAAATAATTGTTGTATGTTTTTTATCACCCTGATCAGGTGTTCGCGATCCTTTAGCGGCGTCAACAACAAGGCAAAGACATCTCCACCCATGCGCACCAGAATATCCATTTCCCGGCACACTGTGTTTAAGCGTTCAGCTACACTTTTCAAGGTTTGATCGCCTGCGTGGTGACCGAGTGCTTCATTGATAGCCTTGAACTGGTCTATGCCGATATAGATAAGGGCATAGTTATCCGCCTTGCGAAGTCTTTTAGCGGCTTCAATGTGCCGGGTCAGGAAAGCCCGGTTGGGAAGGCCGGTCAGGTCGTCGTGCAGAGCCAGGTAATCCAGCCTGGCTTTTCGTTTTTCACTTTCTATTTCTGCCAATTTTCGCTCGGTGATATCAAGGACAGTTCCAATCATTCGGACGGGTTTTTTCTTGCAATTCTGGATGACTTCAGTATCTGCGTGTATATGTCGAATTGAGCCGTCCGGCCTGATAATGCGGAAGTCTTTTTCATAAGTTTTGCCACTAACCAGGGATAATTTAATAGCCCTGTTTACTTCCCTCCGGTCTTCCGGATGCACTGCCTGCAAAAAGGAACGGAAGGGCACGCCACCTGTTTTCTGTTGAACGCCAAAGATACGGTAAAGCTCGTCCGACCATATTAATTCCTTGCCACCAATATCCCAGTCCCAGTTGCCCAGGTGGGCAATGCGCTGGGCCTGCTTCAGGCTGTCCTCACTTTTACCGACGTTGTCGGCCAGTTTTTTCTCCTCGGTTATATCTCTGCTGACCACGACTATATGCGTGACCTTTTCACCCTGAAAGTAGGGATAAAATGCAGCAGAGAAATGCCTTGTTCCGCCAACGGCCAGGTGGGTCGAAAAGATGGCTTGGGCAGCCTTGCCACTCAGGCATGTATCCAGCTTCGGCTTGATGTTCTTCTGGAATTCTTCTTCACCCCAAACTTCAGCTATGGTTCTGCCGATAAGCTCCTGGCGGGATTTTCCATGCACTCTCAAGGCAGCCGCATTGACGGCACGGTAGGTGTAACTGGCATCAATGAGATTCATGCTGTCCTGAGAGGCATCAACGATAAACTCATACTGCTTACGTTTTTCCTGAAGGGCATGGCGGTCGGTAATGTCAACAACTGAGGCCAGAGTCTTTCCGGTTTCTGGCAGGACAGATATGTTGACCATGCCTCGACGCAGGCTACCGTCTTTGCGAATAAACCATGATTCATATTCAGAGGGCACGCTTTTGTCACCGCACCGCCGCCGCTGAGCATAAGCAAGCATGCGTTTTCTTTCCTGTCTGGGGACAAGCTCCCCCCAGTTTCTTTTACCCTCCAGTTCATCCTTGGTATAGCCCAGAATGTCAGCCAGTTTTTGATTAACCATACAAATGCCGGCATCTTCTTCAAACATCAGCATGGCCGTACCTGTATGCTCAAAAATTGTTTGATAAATCGTATCACTGTCAATCAGAAGGTGGTCTGCCCGGACTGAAGAGGACTTGGCAGAGTCGGGCAAGCCCGTCTTTGCCGTATATTTTCCGGTATAGCTATCCGATACCAGTCCGTTTTCAGTCATTACCCCTCCAAGGTTATGCGCCTCAAGTGAGTATACAGCATCTTCACGGTAATAATCAATTAACGAGATCAAATTAAATATTGCCTCCCAAAATCCGATATAGCTGATCATACGCCGGTATTTTATGCCGGATTTTCAGCGCAACGGGATTTATTGATTGCTTTTTTTCGCATGTAGGCCAAATACCCTAGCCTTTTACTGTACTATTATCGGTTTGTTGGGCCACTCCTGTTTTTAAGGCGCAGTACCCCTGCAATTTGTGTGGAATCGAAGAAAATTCAGTTTAAATAAGCTGGCAGCACCTGTGCTGGATATTGCGGAAGAGGCCCCTTGCAAAGAGAATGGTCTAAGTTGTGAAGATATAAGCTTGATTTATACTGAAGCTGTTCAGTGGACAGACGAGTTTGCGGCAAAGTTGTAGGCGGGGGTTAATCGAGAAGCTTATATTCTCCGGAAAACACGGAACTGACCTCCCCCTCAAGAACCAGATCATCCAGAGTACCGGAGACATGCACTTCACCTCCCGGCATGTGGATAGTTAATGGGCGGTGGTGATTCTCACTTGACCAGATGGCGGCGGCCACAGCGCATGCCCCGGTGCCGCAGGCGGGAGTGTGGCCAACTCCACGTTCAATAATATCCAGATAGATGCTGTCGCCAATTCTGCCGCTGACCAGTTCAATATTGCGATCATGGGGGAAGTCTTCTGTAGCCTCGAAAAAGACACGATGGGGATTGCCCAGGCTGACATCAATATGTGCTTTGGTACTTTCAGTAATAGTAGCACTGCCCATATGAACACGGATGCCATTTTCGCCTTTCTCTGCCTTTACTTTACGATCATTAAGTATGATATAAACGGATGTTATGTTACTTTCTTCAAGTAAAATATCACCAATGCAGCGTAGGCCATTGCCGCAGTTTTCGGCTTCGGAACCATCGTTGTTGAAGATACGCATACGGGCTTCAGCCTGGTTGTCGGGAAGGAGAACTAGCACCTGATCACAACCGATTCCATAACGCCTTTCTGCGATTGTTCTGATGAAAGGCTCGCAGAGTTCGGGCAAGGCCTGTTTGCGACCATCCAGGATAACAAAATCATTACCCTGAGCCTGCATTTTGTTAAAAGATATTTTTTTCAATGGTTTAGTGCTCCACGACTATGGTTGTATACAGACCACCACGGACGTTAAATTTAGCCTCCAGGCGAAGGCTTCTCGGGTGAAGTAGTCCGATCAGATCATCTGCAATCATATTGCTGACCTTTTCATGAAAATGGCCTTCGTCACGAAAACTCCAGAAATATTGCTTCAGCGATTTCAGTTCAATGCATAATTTGTCCGGTACATAATCAAATGCTATAACAGCGAAGTCCGGCTGACCGGTTTTCGGACAAAGGCAGGTGAATTCGGGACACTCAATGTGGATATTGTAATTGCGCTCAGGGGTCGGGTTGGCAAAGGTTTCCATCTTTCTCGATGCTGTCAAAGTTATTCTCCAAAACGCTGTATGATATCTGCGTAAATGCTGCTCAGGGTTTCCAGCTCATGAATGTTTACCCGTTCATTGATCTGGTGAATCGTATCATTGGTTAGTCCCAACTCCACTACCGGCACACCCGCAGCGGCCAGAAAACGTCCATCGGAGGTGCCGCCAGCTGTTCCCTGAATTGTCTCAATGCCTGTAATTCTTTTGATGCTGCCTGCTACCAGGTCAAGCCAGGGGCCATCCTCTGTATAAAACACTGTGCCCTGATGCTGGTATTTCAGCCTGACCGAAGTTCCGCTGCATACCTCACTAATCCGTCGCTGGATATCCTCAAAATCATTGGCTGGATTATACCTGATATCGACGATAGCCCGACACATTCCGGGGATCACGTTGGTGGCTCCGGTACCCCCCTCTATATTGGTAATCTGACAGGATGTAGGAGGAAAATCAGCGGCTGGATCACCCCAGTCAATGCTGGCAATTCCGGATAATGCCGGGGCAGCATGATGGATAGCGTTGTCTGCCTCATCGGCATAGGCCGAATGCCCTTGTGTACCCGGAAAGCTTATTTCAATCAAAACAATACCGCGTCGGCCGCGACGGACAGTATCACCAACCTGCGTCAGGGAGGATGGCTCGCCAACTAGGACAGCATCCGGAAGATGATTCTTCTCTTGCAGATATTCCACCAACCGGATCGTTCCGTCCACGGACTCGCCTTCTTCATCGGAAGTGATCAATAACTGCAGGCAGGGCAGGGGAGTCTTTGCCTCGATCAGGGATTCGACCGCAGCCAGAAAACAGGCAATGGCACTCTTCATGTCCTGGGCTCCCCGGCCATGCAAAACATTATCTGTCACCCTGGCCTCAAATGGCGGGACATCCCATTCTTCAAGCGGGCCGGTTGGCACCACATCCGTATGCCCGGCAAAGGCAAGCAGGCCTGTCTTTTCACCAACTCTTTCATAGATAGAGTTGGTAACCACACCTGCATCCACACGCTTGCGGTTAAATCCAAGCCGGGCCAACTCGGATTCCATATAATCCTGACAGTCGCCATCTACAGGCGTCACCGAGGGTCGCCGGATTAACTCAATAGCATGAATCAGGGCAGGGGACTTAATCATGATCGGCAGCCTACCCCAAAGCACGCCTCAACGGTACTGCCATTACCTTTCGGCAAGGCATTATTATTCATTGACTCACACTGTATATTTCAGTAAAAACCGCATCCCGCTGCTCCCATCGTCTAGCGGTCCAGGACGCCGCCCTCTCACGGCGGAAACAGGGGTTCG
>JBHHTX010000055.1:0-11322 GCA_046753585.1 Mariprofundaceae bacterium | reverse complement strand
CAGGGTTGAGGGCATGTTTAATCGAGCTTCGCTGCCAAGCTCCAGCAGGTCCTGCATAGGAATGATTGCGAGTCTAGAAACTGAAGCGAGTGTAGTTCGAATCAATGACCAGGGTATATCATCGGCTGAATATGGCAGGTAGGCAGAAAGGTGATCACGGACATGTTCAGGAGTACTTTGGAACCAGCCAAGGCTGGTATCGTTATCATGCGTGCCTGTGTAGGCAACGCTATCCGGTTCATGATGATGTGGCAGGTAGGGGTTGCCCGCATCACCGCCAAAGGCGAATTGCAGCACTTTCATGCCGGGCAGGCCAAATTGATGCCGAAGTTCATGAACTTCGTCCGTGATGAGCCCCAGGTCCTCGGCTATAAAGGGAAGGTGGCCAAGTTGTGCTTGCAGTGTTTTCAGAAGCTCTGCGCCGGGAGCCTGTCGCCATTCTCCGATACGTCCATCTTCTCTGTCTCCGGGAATAGCCCAGTAGGCCTCCAGTCCTCGAAAATGATCAATTCGCATCAGATGCATATGCTCAAGCTGAGCTTGAACCCGTCCTGTCCACCAGGAAAAGCCGTCCTTCTTCAATGCATCCCATCGGTAGAGCGGGTTGCCCCAGCGTTGCCCGCTTTCAGAGAAATAATCTGGTGGAACTCCGGCAACTTCTTCACACAGACAGGCGTCGTTGAGGGTAAAGTACTGGCGGTAAGCCCAGACGTCAGCACTATCGTGGGCCACATAGATAGGAAGGTCACCGAACAGGAGAATGCCGCGTGATTCGGCATATTTCTTCAATTCCTGCCATTGTATCTTGAATATGTATTGCTCAAATATTGTTTGCCGTACAAGTTCCGCATGTTTTTCTCTGGCCTTTTCCAAAGCCTTTGGAGTCCTTTTACGCAAACGTACTGGCCATTCCCACCAGGGCTTATTCCTGTGGATCTGTTTCAACGCCGAAAAAAGAGCATAATCATCCAGCCATTTAGCCTGATCTGTCTGGAATTGTTGCACTTCTCCGGCCAGTGAAGAATCCTGCTTAACTTGCGCCCAGAATCCGCTTGCGGCCATGGTTCGGGCTGAGGCAAGCGAACATCTGTCTGCAATGACTTCCTGATAGCTATTCTCGGCCAGCCATCCCCTGCACACACATTGGCGTAGATCAAGGAGATCGGGGTTGCCTGCAAATGAAGACAGGGTTTCATAGGGTGAGCCGTGACTATGGGTTGGCCCAAGTGGCAGGAATTGCCAAACCGTAAATCCGGCCTGACTCAGCTCATCAATAAACTGGCGGGCTTCCTCTCCCAAAACACCTGTTGGCATGGGGCCGGGCAGGGAAGTTATATGCAATAAAACCCCGGAACGCCGGCGGTCAAGCCAGCTCTTCATGCTTCGGAGGTTCCACGGCGCATAGTGCCGGAAATCTCCGCATCTCCTCCTCCCGTCGATATCGGTTTGCCAAGATATTTCGGGATGCTTTCTCCGATCAGTTCGTACAATCTACTCAAATGCTGACGATAAAGCCGGTCAAAGTCCTGAACTGCATCGGCAGGGTTGTAATCCCCGAACCACCAGAACCAGTCTGAGCCTTCACAGATCCGAAGCTGTTCAAAGGCAGCTTCAAGTTGCTCCGGATCAAGGGACTCCTCAGCCAACTTCTGGTCCATACATTCCTTGGCTGCAATCAACATTTCCCAAGCGCGATTCTTATCCCGATCTCCAATCCAAGTGGCCAGATTTCCATATACCCAGGAGCCGGCACAGACCTCGGGTAACTCTGCCTGCCTGGGATGTCTGCCAATGTATTCACTGAAGGTTGTCAGTTCATATTCAGGGTGTTCCGCAATTGCCTTATAGAGCCC
Organism: Mariprofundaceae bacterium; assembly: GCA_046753585.1. Taxonomy (GTDB): domain Bacteria; phylum Pseudomonadota; class Zetaproteobacteria; order Mariprofundales; family Mariprofundaceae; genus CAYLYU01. The sequence goes on along the minus strand of JBHHTX010000055.1, from coordinate 9,469 downwards.
AGTCAGGAAGGGGAGACCATTTTCATGGTAGTATTCCCATGCATTTTCCCCATCCAGAATAACGGATACTACGGGTGCCTCCATACCTTGTGTATGGTGCCGTATTCCCGCCAACTCATGCATAAAGTTGGCAATGGCATCATCCGTATGCCAGCGCTGGTACTCAAAACCAATAAGATCCGAAAGCTTGTCATCCCGGAAGAAACAGTTGATGGCTGAATCGCCCTTGCCAACAGTCCATGGGTGGTATAAATCCTGAATGGTATCACTTTCACGTGGATTGCGGCCAAGTGAATTGTGCAACACGCCTTCGCCACTGGCAGTCCAGGAAAACCCTGCCTTGCCCATGCAGGCCAGCGATTCTTTTGAAACCGCTCCCTCGGATGGCCAGCAACCATCTGCTTTTCTCTCAAAGACTTCAGCGTGCGACTTAATCGCCAGATCTATATGCTCCCGCACCCGTTCGTTCCCTCCCGGATAGGGTTTGTAGGGCAGGGGAGCATCAGTAACGGTTTCGCGTGCCGATTCAAAATCCAGCATGAGTGGCAGGATGGGGTGTGCATACGGTGTTGTGGACAGTTCAATTTTCCCCTGATCTGCCAGTTTCCGATAGAGTTCGGGAATTTCATTCATGAGACGTGCAATTAGACTCAGAAGGTCACGTCGATCCTGCAGGTTGAAGTGGCGGCCCTTGGCTATCAGGCGACGGACAAGAAAATCTTCATTTCTCAGTGTTTCACCAATCCAGGCCAGGTGATACCAGGTTACAAGGTCGAGAAAATAGGATGGGCCGAGATAGCCCACGGCCTGATGTTGTCTGGCCTGTTCGCAGAAGTGCCACAAAGCAGCATAATGAGGATATCTGTGCAGGTTGCGTTCATGATTAAGCCGGAAGCAGCTATCAATGATGAATGTTTTTTCTTTTTTCCTGAATCGACCACTTGGATGAACCAGGGCTTCCAACAGAGGGTCAGGAAGTTCACCTTTTCCATCCAGCCATCCGCGAATGCGTTTGCCATAATCGGCTATCTGGATAGTCAACGATGGCACAAAGTTGACTACGGCACGGGCACCATCAACATCGGCAAGGATACGACCCATATCGGTATAATCCTTGATGGCATGTAAATAGGCCCACGGTAGCGCGTAGCGCTGATTTACTTCTTCCCTGTAAAAGGGTTGATGCATATGCCAGCAAAAGATGACGGATAGTTGTCTCATCGGGAGTTAAACCTCGTGGATATTCTGTCCGAGCATCTCCGGTGTAACCAGTACGACACCACCTTCAGAGCGATAAAAACGCTTTGCATCTTCTTCGGGATCTTCGCCGATCACCGTGTTCTCCGGTATACAGACCCCCTTATCAATAACACAACGTTTCAGACGCGACCCTCTCCTGATTTCCACTTCAGGAAGCACCACACTATCTTCCACCTGGGAGTATGAATGCACACGAACGCTTGAGAAAAGCAGTGAGCGACTTACCTGACTTCCCGTTATCAGGCATCCGCCCGAAATCAGTGAATCAACGGCCATGCCTCGTCTGCCTTCATCGTCAAAAGCAAATTTAGCTGGAGGCAACTGTTCCTGCTGGGTCCATATTGGCCATTTGCGGTCGTAAAGATTCAGCTCTGGTTCCAGGTTGGTAAGATCCATATTGGCTTCCCAGTAGGCATCAATAGTTCCTACGTCCCGCCAGTAACCGGGGGCACCGGTATTAGCATCGACAAATGGGAAGGCATAAATACGATCCTTGCCAATAGCTTTGGGAATAATATCTTTACCAAAATCGTGGCTTGTTGTTGGGTCAGAGGCATCTTCAAGTAGTCTCTTGCGTAGGTATTCTGTGGAGAACACATAAATACCCATGGATGCCAGGGCCAGATCATTATAGCCGGGCGCGGGTTTCGGATTATCCGGTTTTTCAGCAAACTCATTAATCTCATAATCATCTTCCACGGCCATGACGCCGAACGCCTTTGCTTCTTCCAACGGAACTTTGATGCAACCAACGGTCATATCCGCATTATTTTCCACGTGGGCGGCAAGCATCTTGCCATAATCCATCTTGTAGATATGGTCACCTGCCAGGATAACAACATACTTTGAGTCATATGTTCTCAGGATATCCAAGTTCTGATAAACGGCATCGGCGGTTCCTGCATACCACCCTTCTCCCATACGCTGCTGGGCGGAAAGAACTTCTACGAATTCTCCGAACTGGCCTGACAGGGAACTCCAGCCGCGTTGCAGATGTCGTTGCAGGGAGTGGGATTTATACTGGGTTAGAACCGAGATGCGTCGGATGCCCGCATTGATGCAGTTGGATAGCGGAAAATCAATAATCCGGAATTTTCCGGCAAAAGGCACTGCAGGTTTGGCCCTCCAGTCCGTTAAGGCCTTGAGCCTTGAGCCTCTGCCCCCGGCCAGAACCAGTGCAATAGTCTGGCTTGTCAGCAGACTGATATGTCGGCCCGAATTTGTCATAACTGGTTCACTTAATTTCACCATGATTGTCTCCCTCCTGAAAGGCGGGGGATTATAGCAGTGTTGATGGGGTGGCGCTATTGACCATTATCTCTTTGCGCAAACTTTTCCGATGTAAAGATATCCCGGCATAGCCTAACGAATTTGATTTTGTAAACTTGACCATGACTACACGAGAAATGCGAGCTAGAATTAGATCTTATCAGGGGAAATATATGAAAATTGTGAATTGTCCAAGCACACCGTTTAGCGACCAGAAGCCAGGGACATCGGGCTTGCGCAAAAAAGTTATGGTTTTTCAGGAAAAGAATTATCTGGAAAATTTTGTGCAAGCTATTTTCAACTCACTTGAAGGGTTTGAAGGCCAAACGCTGGTGCTGGGTGGAGATGGACGTTTCTATAACCGACAGGCAATTCAGATCATTTTGAAAATGGCAGCGGCCAACGGATTTGGGCGGGCTCTTGTCGGTCAGGGAGGCATCCTTTCTACTCCGGCTGCTTCATGCGTGATTCGCAAACACAATGCCTTTGGCGGCATTATTCTTTCTGCAAGTCATAATCCAGGCGGACCCGATGAGGATTTTGGCATTAAATATAATATCGATAATGGGGGGCCCGCTCCTGAGGCCATTACCGAGGCTATTTTTGAACACAGCAGAACAATCAGTGCCTACAAAACTATAGAAGTGGATGATATTTCTCTTGATCAGCTTGGCGTGTCCCAGCTAGGTAGTATGCAGGTCGAGATCATTGATGCGGTATCAGACTACACCAGGCTGATGGAGTCCCTGTTTGACTTTGCCGCCATTCGTACATTGTTGGAAGGTGATTTCAGCATGCGTTTTGATGCCATGCATGCGGTTACGGGCCCGTATGCCAGAGAGATTCTGGAAAAACGTCTGGGTGCGGCTGCCGGTTCGCTAATAAACGCTGTACCACTGGAAGATTTCGGAGGTGGTCATCCTGATCCGAATTTGACCTATGCCCCGGAACTGGTGGGCATGTTGTTTGGTGATGAAGCCCCTGATTTTGGAGCAGCATCCGATGGTGATGGCGATCGTAATATGATTCTGGGGAAACGATTTTTCGTAACACCCAGTGACTCACTGGCCGTGATTGCTGCCAATGCCCACCTTGTTCCCGGTTACCGGAAGGGTCTGGCCGGTATCGCCCGTTCCATGCCTACCAGCGAAGCGGCGGATCGGGTAGCTGAACATTTGGGCATGGACTGTTATGAAACGCCAACCGGCTGGAAGTTTTTCGGAAACCTTATGGATGCCGGCAAGGTAAGTCTGTGCGGTGAGGAAAGTTTTGGTACCGGTTCGAGTCATGTGCGTGAAAAAGATGGCCTTTGGGCGGTGCTGTTCTGGCTTAATATTCTGGCGGCCCGTCAGGAAAGCGTTGAAAAAATTGTACGCGAACATTGGGCCACGTATGGGCGGAATTTTTATTCCCGCCATGATTACGAAGGTGTTGATGCTGAAGCTGCCAGCCAGTTGATGGAGCATCTACGTAATCAGTTTTCTGCTTTGTCAGGAAAAACATTCGGAGAACGGACAGTCAGGAACTGTGATGATTTTTCTTACACAGATCCTGTTGACGGCAGCATTAGTTCGGGGCAGGGCATTCGTATCATGTTCGAGGATGGTTCCCGTATCGTCTTTCGTTTATCGGGGACCGGAACGCAAGGTGCCACAATCCGAATCTATCTGGAATCGTATGAACCTGATGTCTCCAGACATGATCAGGATGCACAGCTGGCTTTGGCTGACCTTATTTCTCTTGCCTCTGAGCTTTCAGGCATTGGCGAGCGAACTGGCATGGACAAGCCTACTGTTATTACGTAGCTACCTGATTACCCAGGCCTAACAAATCCAGCGTCTGATCGAGGCCCCCATGCGAAATAGAGTAGGGGGCTACTTCGCGAACCTTTGCTTTGGCGTGAAAGGCAATGCCAAGAGCCGCAGCCTCCAACATGGGAATATCATTGGCGCCGTCACCTATAGCGACGGTCCGGGACAAGGGTATGTTCCAGTCCGTAGTCTTTTGAATCAGAGATCGACGTTTTTCTCTTGCATCTATAACTGGGCCCAGTATCCGACCTGTGAGCAGGCCATTCTTAATCTCAAGATTATTGCCGGCAGCGAAATCCAGATGCAGCCGATCTTTCAGTCGGTCGGTGAAGAAAGTAAAACCTCCGGATACAAGCCCTGTTTTCCATCCGTGTCGGGACAGTGATGAGATAAGATTTTCTGCACCACTGGTTAAACGGATACGTTCTTCATATACGCGGTGCAATACCTCAGCCTTAAGGCCCTGTAGCAACTGAACCCGCTCGAGAAAGGAGGCGGAAAAATCAAGTTCACCTTCCATGGCGCGTAGCGTGATAGAGGCAACCTTCTCCCTGATGCCAAGAAAATCTGCAATCTCATCAATGCACTCGCATTCAATCAGCGTTGAATCCATATCCATAAACAGGCATCCGGGATCAGAAATGCTTGGGGTGGGTGGAAGGCTGAGAATGGCAATATCAACACCCAGACGCTCCGATAAGGGACGCAGACGCATGGTCATATATTTTGGATCTGTATCCGGCCCCGACAAATTCATACTGCAAATTCCACCATAATTTTCAAAGTTTACAGTGATATGATCTTCCACGGCCAGTACTGTGCAGACCTCCTTAAATGAGGCAAAATCGAGACAAGCTGACAACCGGACCCGCAAACACGGAGCTTGTGAGGGTCTTTGCCATACCTCAAGGTTTGGATCAGCATGCCATTGATCGATGACATCAAAAGGCGTCATCTTGTCCCAAAGAAGAAGTTTACCCCCGCCAGGAGTGAGAAAACTTATTTCTGCCTCATCCCCTGAAATGGGGTGGTTTGGAGGTGCCAGGACGACAACAGACATTTGATCTCCTTGTATGCAGATAATTCGGTAGCGGTATGATGCTAAAGCATGATTGGGAAGGCAAATCATAGGGGTTTAATGCTTGCCCTTGGCTGTCTGTCAAATAACAGATGACATGCTTGTCCTTCCAGAAACAATTAGGATTTGACAGTAAGGCAGGAATGTTGAAACTTCCGCCTCTTTCAGGGCCGGTAGCTCAGTTGGTAGAGCAGCAGACTTTTAATCTGCGGGTCGGCGGTTCGAGACCGCCCCGGCTCACCAGTCAGGAATAACGAGGTCCCCATCGTCTAGTGGCCTAGGACACCGCCCTTTCACGGCGGCAACACCGGTTCGAACCCGGTTGGGGACGCCAGTTCAGGAAAAATAAAAACCGAGAGCCCTCTGCTTACAAGTCTTAGTTAGGGATTTCCCAGATTTTGCCATTCTCCAATATTGATTTTTCCAGCCTTTCCTATGAGGCCAGGGGTGCCAAGACCTATAAGCTCAACCAGATTGATACGACCGATTATGCGTGTTTTACCAATGAGGTGTCCATGAGGCCATCGTTGCTCGAGGAGCGGCGTCTAAGGGAGGTGATACAGCCGGACTAAAGGCGTTAGTCATCAATTTATGGTTCCGACCCGTATACACGTCTACGCACTCTCTCTTTGTAATCCGTTGCAGTCACCAAAGAGATGGTGCAATCTGCACAGCGACTTATGAATAGTCCGGGCTAAGTTACTACGGTTGAGGTAATTGTGGGACAGTAACCTCAGTGAATTCTCCGCTGAGGCTTTTCAGAAAGGAAATGATGTCATCTCTCTCACGGTCAGTAAGCTTCAACGGAGTGAGTTCGTTGGATTCGTGCGGCTTGTCACCACCCCGGTTGTAGAAATCGATAACGATTGCCAGATTCGCCTTGGAACCATCATGCATATAAGGCGGTGTGAGAGCTACATGGCGAAGGCTGGGGGTTTTGAAGCTGTTTCTATCCTCGTCTCTACCAGTGACTTCATAACGACCCGGATCAATGCTGTTTAGCCCGGTATTGTGAAATCCGGAGTCAGTAAAGGTGGGCCCACTATGGCATTTAATACACTTGGCCTTACCTGAAAAAAGGGTGAAACCACGCTTTACGGAAGCTGAAACCGCATCTTCGTCACCTGTTTGCCAACGATCAAATGAACTGTTGCCGGACATGACAGTGCGTTCAAATGTGGCAATAGCTGCAGCAATATTACCCAGTGTGATGCCTGCCTCACCAAAAATAAGTGCGAAATCTGAGCGGTAATCAGGAAGTTTGTAAATTCGTCCGGTGACATCTTCAGCCGTACCGCCATGCATCACGCCGGGGGAAAGCAAATGTTGCTTTACCTGTTCTTCCAGGGTTGCCGCTCTGCCATCCCAAAAAAAGTAGTTGTAAAAAGCCACATTGATAATACTGGGAGTATGACGACCAAGAGCGAAATGACCGCTATTCTGGCTGTTTGACAGACCATCAGACCAGTTCAAGCCAGGATTATGACAACTGGCACAGGAGAGGGAGCCATAACCTGAAAGTCTGGGGTCAAAGAAAAGCTTCTTCCCAAGCAATGCCTTATTTTCCGAGTAAGGATTGGTCGAAGGAAATGATACCGTCGGCACGGACCATTTGCTTTTTTCTATCTCATGTTCAGCCACTGCCAGGCCGCTTGCCGAAAAAATAGCTATAAAAAAAACGAAGGCTTTGTACAAACAACTCTCCAGGATATGTTTGTGCTTCCCTTCCTTACCCCTCGAGACACATCGTAACTTGCTTTTAGGTGAAAATAAAACCTTATCTTTTACCAAGGCTTGCAATCGCCGATCAGGGATAGGGCAGGGGATCAGCCCTTCCCGTTTCCGCGAAGGCCTGAAGGCGAAATCGGCACGAGTCACAATGGCCGCAGGGCAGACCATCAGAATCGGGATCGTAGCAGGAGCGGGTAAGCCCATAATCCAATCCCAGTCGGTAGCCAAGGTTGATGATTTCATATTTCTTCATATCAATCAGGGGAGTCTCGATGCTCAACTCATTACCTTCGACACCGGCTTTGGTGCCAAGCCGGGCGGTTTGGGCAAATGATTTAATAAATTCAGGTCGGCAATCAGGGTATCCGGAGTAGTCAACAATGTTTGCACCAAAGACGATATGCCCGGCATTCACTGTTTCGGCCAGAGCAGCTGCTATTGACAGAAAAATAAGGTTCCGGGCAGGGACGTAAGTGACAGGAATGCTTCCACTCGACTCCGCATCTTTGGGAACTTCAATATTGTCGGTCAGGGCCGAGCCGCCAATGATATTAAGATCAGACCGGATTAGACGATGGTCTGATACAGACAGGGAATTGGCCACATTTTGTGCGGCTTCGAGCTCAAGTCTGTGACGCTGACCATAATCAATGCTTATGGTATGGCAGTGCCACATTTTTTCGCGTATGGCCCAGGCCAGAGCGGTACTGGAATCCAGTCCTCCGGATAGTAGAACGACCGCATGTTTTATACGCATGTCGCCTCTGGACCCCAGATCACTTTATGTGTTTGCAGTTGCAAACGTGCCGGTGCTCTGTCCTGTACAAGCCATTGAGCCAGATCTTTAAGGTCAAGACTATCCCACATCGGTGAAAACAGAAGGGGAATGCCTAACCTGGCCAGGTCGAACTGCCTGATGATGTCTAAAGCCCAGATATAGTCACTCCGGTTCACAAGTACAAATTTGATTTCATCACCAGCATGTAAATGTTCAAGGTTCCGCCACAGGTTACGGTTCTCTTCGCCACCGCCGGGTGTTTTAATATCCAGTATCCGGCATACCTGCGGATGAATGGCACGAATATCAAAGGCTCCGGATGTTTCAAGTTGTATGGTTGGGCGGCTGACTACTAACTTTTCAAGCAGGGGGAGACATTGTTCCTGAGCCAGAGGCTCTCCGCCTGTCACAAGGGTTAGAGGCATGTTTCGCTGATTTACTTCCGACACAAGCTTCTGAATTGAGCGCTCCTTTCCACTGGAAAAAGAAAGGGCCTGTTTAGTATCGCAGTATTTGCATCTTAGCGGGCAGCCAGCCAGGCGGATAATGGTACATGGAGTTCCCGCCAGTGTGCTTTCACCCTGAATTGAATCGTATAGCTCAAATATTCTGACTGTAGGCACGAATGGTATTATTCACTTTTTCCGGTGGCGGGCTCCAGAACATCCAGACGTTCTTTGGCTATCTTGGCCTCAGGACTGCCGGGGTGTTCAGCCAACAGGCGTTCCAGAAACAACCTGGCTTCTTCGGAGCTGCCCTGCTCCTGATGTACCTGGGCCAGCTTGAGCAAGGCGGCCTTATGTTTTGATCCATGCGGAAAGTCCATAACCACCTTGCTGAATGCTGCGATAGCATTGGAAAAACTGTGCTGAGAATAATAACTGACTCCGAGCCAGTAATAACCCTGGTCGGCGTACTCATCATTTGGATAAGCTGCGAGGAATTTCTCAAATGTGGCCGAAGCCGCCTCATAGTCGCCACTCTTCAGGGCAAGGTAGGCTACAATATAAGAGTCTTTCTCTATTTTTTCTGAAGCTTGTGTTCGGGCTACTCGACTTTCAGCTTGCCTGGGGACGTAGCGAATTTTATTCAGATCTGCTTTTATTTTCTCAATTTTTTTTGCCAGGTCACGTTCGGCTTCCTCATTGGAGGAAAACACCGATGAGGATTCAAGCTTCTGCATATTGGCATTTAACGTTTTGATACTGTTTTCGAGCTTTTCAAGCTTTTCTGTATGTAGAGCAAGCTGTTCATCTATTCGCTCTATTCGACTATCAAGCTGTGTGTACTGTTCGATCTGACTTATCTGGGTTTGTTCCAGAGAACTCATCACTGAACTTTTGTCTGTCAGCCACGCATCCTTATTTTCCTTTTTGGGAGCACAGGCCCCAACGGTCAGGCCAACGGCAAAGATGGCGGCACAGGGGATTACCCTGAACCGCCACCATGTCTGTTTCGAATAGCTTTTAGCGGGAGACAATATCGGCGCGGCGATTCTGTGCCCAGCAGGCTGCACCTGATCCGTCGCATACAGGGCGCTCT
>JBHHTX010000054.1:0-11350 GCA_046753585.1 Mariprofundaceae bacterium | reverse complement strand
CGCATCAAAAATGGCTATTTCGCTACGCCCAGAATTAGTGTGAACAGGCCCTAGTACAGGCAGACCAGCATTCCTGGCTTCAATCAGCGGCAGCCCCAGTGATTCACAGGTAGAGGATAAACAATGCGCTGATTCAGCAGGAATTGGACAAACTCCCCTGCCCTTGAATGGCCTAAATTGATAACGCCACGCAAACCATCATCATGGATGGAACCAAGATTTTGCATAATTTTTGATAACGGAATATCACCCGCCTGAATAAGAAAATGAATGCGATTTGTCATCAGACAAAAGGCATGAACTCTGTACCCGAAACGTTCTACCTCTTCTTGTACAAGCAACCGCCCCCTGTCCCGAAAACTTCAGACGTCACAAGACGTTCTCTCTCAAACAATTACGAAATAATGTCAGGTATCTGCGAGCAGCAATATCCCAAGTATAGAAACTAATTGCTAATTGACGGCCTTTCGCTCCCATTTCATCACGCAAAGTCAAATCAAGCATAAGCTCAGAAATAATTTGTGACATTGTATGGGAATTTGCGGCTGTAAGACGAGCCGCCCCTGCTTCCGCAAGAAGATCAAAACCGCAACAATCAGTTAACACTACCGGCCTGGCGCATATGGCACCCTCCAATGCCACAATGGACATTGCCTCCTGACGAGAAGGTACAACAAGCAGGGAGGAACCGTGATAAGCAGATGATTTCAACTCACCTCGTACATATCCTGGGAAATGGACTCGCTCACCCAACGCGGCTTTTGCTGCTCTATCTTTCAGACCACGCAGCATGCCTCCATCAGGACCTGCAAACACAAGGTGGAGCTCAGGAAATGTGGATGATAATGCGATAAAGGCATCCAATAATATATCAGGGCCTTTGATTTCGTTTAATCGACCAACAAAGAGGAGGTAATCAACATTTCCAATGCCAACAAACTTTCGAAACAACTGTTCATCAACACACGAAAAATCGTCAGCCCGCACTCCATTAGGAATATGCTGAATATGTTCAGTCATAACCCCATATTGATTTAAAGTTGCAATTTCATCCTCAGCAATCACAACTGCAGCATCTGAATTTTTCACCAGGGAGTGCCCCACCAAGCAGTTATACCAGAGTTTAAGCCCCTGTGAACGACCGAACAGGGGCAGCGCACCAGCAGGGCAGATCACATAAGGTGTATCAGTCAAACGCGCCATTTTGCAGATCACTGCATTGAGTATGGTCCAGTGGTTCATCACGTGAATGACATCGGCCCACCGCACCATCCTGAACATAGTCAGTAGCCTGGTTGCGGGGAAATACCAGCGCTTACTCCAGCACGGTAGTAACAACACATCATCAGATTCATTTAAAACAGGCTCGCCCACATGCATCGACAGCACACGCGAAGACACGCCTTCCATGCTGCACATTGAAGTATGCAGCTGAAAAACACGTTCAACTGTGCCGCCTCCGGCAACCGAATCAAGGCTCATATTTACATGCAATACTTTCATTTCTTTTGTGATGCCCTGATATCTTCTAATGCACCTCTGAAACCCATCGGTAACGTAAATCCGAATTTATTCAGCCTGGAGGATGAAAACCTCACCCGACCATGCAAACTTGGGCCCCGCAATAAAAAACGTATCAGATGAGGCAATAGTCTGGGAGCACTGCAAGGGATATCAGACTTTTCAGGCCACGCATTACCTTCACTCAAACTACGATAACAAGCATAGATACCGCCTACCGTGTTCATTTCATCTTCATCACAGGACACATAAAAACATTCAGATCCATGAAAATCTTTACTCATGAAAAAAATTGCTGCTGAGGCAACATCGCGGGCATGTATCAAATGTGCCTGTTCTCTGCCTTTAAAGTAAACCATCAAACGGTCTTTCCAATTATTGCGAATCGGATATTGTACAAAACCGGGACGCTCCGGACTTACCACAAACACAGGGCGGAGCACGCATACCCTGGCATCAAGCCGGCTGGCCATCACACATTGCTCGGCAACATATTTGCTTTTCTCATAGAGATCACGTGGATAACAGGCTGTTGACTCATCCACCCACGCATCAGTACAAGCGCCTAACACACCGGCTGAACTAATGTGGCAAAAGTAGTCGACCTTTTGCTGGCGCACTTTTTCAATGAGATGTTCAGTTACACAAACATTTACATCCCAAAGCGTTTCCTGATCATGAAATTCTGCTGCACAATGAAAAACACAATCCACACCTTTAAGGCAAATAGCTAACGTCTCTTTGCACCTTAAGTCACCTTGCACAACCTCAAGATGATCATCCCAGGAAGAAATATCTTTCCGGCTTATAATGCGTACTTGCCTCCCCTGCTCCAGCAAAGCATTGACTATATACCGACCTATTGTACTCGTTGCTCCAGTCACCAAACACAAGTTCATAATTCAGATCCCGATTTTTCCAGCTCTCCCTCAATCAATGTCACCTGATCAAAATGGAACATATCCCTGCCCCGACTCAACTCCCTGCGTTCGCCGTTATAAACCAACACCGAGCGTGTAATTCTGTCTGTTCGTTGTTTGATTCTGTCAATCGGCGTAAATTGACTCGCATGGTAAGTAGAGCTGGATTTGATCTCGATGGCGGCAAGAGACCTCCCCTGTTGCAAAAGCAGGTCGATCTCATTGCCATTACTATCCCGGTAGTAATATAAATTGGCCGGCTTGCCCTGATTCAGCCGCATCTTCAAACACTCAATGACTACCAAGTTCTCAAAAATCGCTCCCACTAGCGGATCTCTGCTCACTTGATCGGGATTTTCTATGCCCAGCAAAAAAACCAGCAAGCCTACATCGATAAAATAATATTTCGGTGATTTAATCACGCGCTTGCCGAAGTTCTCAAAGTAAGGCGAGAGTTTAAATATAATAAAAGAGGCCTCGAGAATAGATAACCACTGCCTGATTGTTTTTGCATCAACGCCTACATCATTGGCGAGGGAACTGAGATTCAGCACCTGCCCAACACGTCCTGCAAGTAATTTGATAAACTTTTCAAACAGAGATGCATCTTTCAAATGAATAAGCAACCGGACATCCCGCTCAACATAGGTTTGATAGTAATTGGACCAGGCCCGTCTCGGACGTTGTTTTTGATCGTGTATTCTCGGAAGAAAACCATGAAAGGCATATGCTTCAAATCGGTCGAAGCAAATATTCACGCGCGTCATCTCTGCAATGGAAAGTGGCAGTAAATTGAGAATACCGGTTCGTCCTGCCAGTGATTGGCCGATAGCCGCCTTAAGTTCCAGCTGGTGGGAGCCCGTCAGAACAAATTCTCCATTTATCTGATTCACATCGACTCTGGCTTGAATGTAGCTCAAGAGTTCGGGCACGCGCTGAATCTCATCGAGCACTACTTTTCCCTTGAACTGCCTTAGAAATGCTTTCGGATCATCAGTTGCAAACTCTCTGTTTTCCGGAATCTCCAGGTTGCAGTATTCATAGACTTCCCCCTGGAGCCTGGACAAACCGGATGTGAGTGTTTTGGATAGTGTTGTCTTGCCCGCCTGCCGTGGCCCTAACAAGGTAACAACAGGATATTCTTTCAGAAGCTGGAGTAATTCTCCCTCGATTTCTCTATCAATCAACATGTGGCGCAAGGTATATTATGTAAATATTGAACTCAACTCCTTATTTACATAATAATTAAGGTCGCCATAATAAACAGTCAATCGATATCGTCCAATCGCCAAAGCCCCAAACATTTATCAGTAAACTGATTGTTTGCCTCGGTACATTTTTCATTCATCAACTTTAAAGGCTCCGGAAAATTAAAAGGCGGCAAACACATATTTAATGTCCGCCATACATCTTTCCCTCTCAGATCAATATTCCTCTCACGGTCAGTAAAAGTTGTAGTCAGAATGTAGCGGGACTTACTGCGCCTGAAATTGGAAATAACTTTGAGAGCATCGCTAAATGTCAAGTGCACCAGGCAATCCCGACAAAAGACAAGATCAACTTCGGGAAGCTGGTCTTCAACCATGTTCAGGCACTGGAATGTTCTGGAATCGGTTTCAAATTTTTCTCTGTTTCTTTCAATCAAATCCTCAACAATATCTATCCCGATATATCGATCCACACCTAGGTCGACCTCTTTCATCCAGTACCAGTCCCCGCAGGGCGCATCCAGAAAGGAGGAGATATCGTATTCCTTCAAAAGCTCGGGTAAAGCCAGTCGAATTTGTGCAGTCTGTATCAGATCAGACCCTTCGCCAGAACGCGAAATTTGCCCGCCAAAGCCATGGTTGGAATAGATATCTGAAAATTTATTTTTCAGATCGGGCCTCGAAAACCACTCTCTTATTCTGGTAAACATCATTTTTTCACCTTGAAGCCAAGACCTTTTATCATCTTGCGCAAAACACTTGAAATCGAACCAACGAATGCCGTATAGAGAAGTATAAAAATAGTTTTCAGGGCCTCCAAAGGCATATTCCAGCGCATATGATTCAAGGCCAGAGACCGTGCTTTTTTTTCCGCCTGATGAAAACCTCGCCATTTGAAACTGGAAGCAATCTCTGCATACGACAGGCTTACTGATTTCCTGCGTGCAAATACCATTTCATGTTCAGAAAGCCTTGATACAAAACCCTCCAACAGGGCATTGCATTCTGTTATTACATGACTTTTCAATCTGACAGTTCCCTGCTCTGCATGGCTTCTCGCTTTAACCAAAATTTCCGGAATATGCACAAACTCGTACTTCTCCGCCATCCTGAACCACAGATCGTAGTCCTGTGTGGTACGCAGTGATTCATCAAAAACACCACAATCTTCAAATGCCGTTTTTGGAACCAGTAGCGTGCAACCATGCAGAAAGTTATTCGCGGTTATAAAATAACGGAATTGTTCCGGTGGTGTTGCAGGCATCCTTATTTTCCGTATTTCATCAGAATCAGAGCCGAATATAGCATAATCGCTGTACAGGATCGTCTTCAATCTATCCTGATCAGTCAGTGCACTGATCTGCACCTCAAGCTTCTCTGGATAATACAAGTCATCGTGACTTAACCAGGAAAAATACTCGCCTGTCATTTTCTTGATTGCCAGATTAAGTGCAGATGCAACACCGCCGTTCACCTTGGAATAATAGCGTATCTTATCCCCGTATGATAAAGCGATTTGTTCCGTAGCTTTGTTATCTTCGGATCCATCGTTCACAACGATAATTTCGGTGTTTTGATATGTCTGGTCGAGCGCACTGTTAATGGCCTGACTCAAGTAGTCCGAACCGTTAAATACTGGAATAATGATAGACACCTTGGGCATAAAACTCATTTGTTTGGAGCCTTATAGATGCCTTCATTCTTTGTATCAGCCGAATTGAGAACATTTCGATACATATCAATAGCCTTTTGTTTTAAAACCATGGCATCAAGCCTGGCTTGTGAGGTCTGCCAATTGATCTCCGCAGAATTATTGACCAGCCCATCATCGGATAAGGCCTTACGAATAGCCTCTTCAATAATTTCCGGATCTTCCGGTGGCACGACCATGCCACTGATCCCATGCTGCACCCATTCATCTGCACATGCCGTGCAGCTTTGTATGGGGAATGCCCCCATCACCATCGCCTCAAGCAGAGACGTACTGATAGCATCACTAATACTCAAGCCAATGGATATTCTGGCTTGAGAAAATAAAGAGAGCATTTCTGCGTGAGCGATTTGAGCTGGAATAATCTCAGTGGATATCCCGGTACTTTCAGTCAATAACTCTGCTGCCATAATTACATCATCGTCAGCGGAATAAATCTTGATTACATATTCCGCAAGAACATCAGCGCATCGTGCCAGGGCACTTAGCCCAACCAATGCCCTTCCTGCCCAACCCTGATAGCCTTTGAGCATGATCGTTTTGCGCCTGGAGGTAACGACTTTATTTCGCAGACTCTCCAATGCCTCAAGATCAAACCCCCCGGTATTTGGGAATACGGGTAAGATGGTTTTCTCAAATCCAAACTGGCGAGCCAAATCTGTATCACGCTGACATTCGCAGGAGTAATATTCACAGCCTGCGAGGACATTACGAATCTTGTCCCTGTGTTCCTTCAACCTGCCAAAAAGGTAAATATCGCTACCCCAGTTTGTCACTATCCATGGCGGAAACTTATCTTTTAACTGTTTCTTCGCTTCAAGTGTCAGGTAGCCAGCCGCCTGAATTTCCATGGAATGAATAACATCAGGTTTGACCTTTCTTATCAGCCTCATTAGCTGTTTACATCGCTGGTTTGGAAAAAAATGATCGATGGCTCTTTTTCTTAGAGAATCAATGTGCCTCGCAATAAAGGAAGGGTTTTCCTGCTTGAAGGACCCGGGCTGTTTTTTTCTAATATACTGACGGTAGAAAAGATGCTGAACCGTTACATCGGTGATATGACTATGAACAACTTCACCGCCAAGGCTGGGAAAAAGGTAGATATCCCAAGCCTGATCCTTAAGCTGGGATATCCACCTTGCGGTATGAATACTATTTGGAATAGCAACCAAAAGAAGTTTTTTTCGCTCCCGAGGCATTAACTCCTCACCGAAAAATCAACCTGTAAATGTTTATCATTTTGGTCATTCGGAAAACAGTCACTGTAGAATTTGACGAATTTTTCGCCTGATCCGCACTGAAGGCATTGCTTCCACCCGAGCTTCCAATTGAGCTAGTCTGGATTCAAGATTCAATGTCCGATATCTCAGCACCTGAAGTTCACCTGGCTCCCATGCAGGAAACGGAAAAATAAGTTGATCGTTTGCCCGAGGTAAAGACTCATTGCTGGAAACACAAAGAATAGAATTAAGATTGGCATGGAGTTCGTCACAATAGGTAACACCAGCCAGATCCTCGTAAAAGTATTCGGTATTCTTATAAGCTGAAAAACTCTTACTGGTAATATCCGTAACCACATGAAACTCATTACCGGGAGGTTCTTTATATGGAACGTTGATGATCATTCGCTGACGCCATTTCAGAGACAAGCAAAGGTTCAGGCCATCGGGAACATGTTCTATCGCATGCCGGGACACGATATAATCGTAGGCAGGCATGTCCGCAATCAACGTCTTGATATCTAACACCTTGTAACTTATGTTTTTCGCAGCATATTTTTCTTTTGCAAGGGAAATCGATTCATCACTTATATCGATAGCGGTAATATCAACCCCGGGAATAGAGGCAAGCGAATAACTGCCATGACCGGTGCCACAACCTAAATCCAGTATAGAAATATGACGGCCTTCACTAGCATGAGGAAAGCTAGCCAAATCTTTCTCAATCAGTGTTCGAAAAAAAAGATAACTGCTCCGATGGCGAATTTCCTCATCAATATTGTGTGTCAGGCCGGGAATTAGGCGCTCACCATAGTTATAAACCCTCTCCTCCAGGCTGGTAAGTGATTTCGCAGGCGATTCCTCACCAAGTAACCTGAGAATCCCTGCTCTGATCAACTGTATGAAATTCACTGATTACTCCTCTTTCACTGTAGACCAGTTAAACAGGGGGCGTGTACAACTTGCATAATGTCCATAATAATCCCTCCTTACCTCACTACCATCAAGTATTTCAACAGTTAAAAGATTATCTCTAACCACAGCTCCAGAAAATCCCTTACCGAAAAGACTTAAGCTCAGGCTATAAAAGCCGTTATTGAAAAAGTTTTTTGGAATTTGACAAACACTTTTATAGGTGCCACGAGGCATAGGCTTGCCATACCAGTCCTTTTCATGGTTATTTATCGAGCCAAGTACACAATGGTTATCAGCATCATAAATGATCAATGTGAGGCCGACACTCGCATCATCTCTTGTTATTTCATAATAAATAGCGACGTTAAAAGCCGTATCGGTGAATATTTCACCGGCTAAGCTGCCGTCATCCTTACAAATTTCTACTTTTTTTACCGAGGCACTTTCTATCTGTAGCAAGGGCTCATTATGACTCATCTCAATAAATCTTTTCGCACTTTCTGATTGTTTTTCCGCCAAATAAGTGGCCGTAACTTCAGACGGTAAGTCATCCATTGCTACCATACCATGCTCAATCTGAATCGCCCTGCTACAAAGGGAGCGAATAGCCCCCAAGTTATGGCTTACAAATAAAACTGTACGCCCTTCCCTGCCAACTTGCTCCATTTTTCCCAAGCATTTTTTCTGAAACTGCGCGTCCCCCACTGCCAAGACTTCATCCACAACCAGAATCTCGGGCTCCAAATGCGCAGCAACCGCAAAAGCCAAACGTATATACATACCACTTGAATAACGTTTCACCGGCGTATCCAGAAATTTTTCCACTTCAGCAAAGACAACAATCTCATCAAACTTCTTTTTAATTTCGCTATTGGTCATGCCCAGGATGGCGCCATTCAGGAAAATATTTTCCTTCCCCGTCAACTCTGGATGAAATCCGGTGCCTACCTCCAAAAGACTGGCAATTCTGCCCTTGATTGATATTCGCCCCTTGGTCGGTTCGGTAATACGGCTCAGAACCTTCAACAGGGTAGATTTTCCGGCTCCATTGCGACCAATAATCCCCAGGCGATCACCTTGACTGACTTCCAGGTTTATATCCCTAAGGGCCCAGAACTCTTCAATATCAATCTCTTCCCTGTTCAGCGACAAAGGATGACGTATACGTTCGCCCAGCCCACGCAGTTTGTGCATCATCACATCACGGAGAGAGGTATAACGCTCCTGCTTCTGGTGCCCAATTATATACCTTTTGGACATGTTCTCGATTTTAATGACAGTAGTCATAGGAAAGAGTTCCAAGTGGAAAGTGGAAAGTGGAAAGTTGCTGCCTTGCTTTTGCAACTTTCCACTTTCCATCTGGAACTTGCCACTGCCCTCATCACTTATTACTCCTCAGATGCGCCATGAGTCCTCAATCATTCGACTGGTTTCAGTAGCCATCAAAATTAACTTTTCACCTTCAACTTGCCACTCTCACCTTTATATCACATCCGCAAAGGTTTTTTCGGTCTTGCGAAAATAATAAATTCCACCGGCAAGTAATATCGCAACAACGACAAGCGAAAGTGCAAACCCGGGCCAGTAAATCTGATAATCACCACCGATAATGGCCCAGCGAAATCCATCAATCACACCAACCATCGGATTAATTGAATAAAGCAAACGCCACTGCTCAGGCACAATGGAACTACTAAAACCTACCGGCGAGATATACAAGCCCATTTGAACAACAAAGGGTATGATGTATCTAAAGTCCCTGAATTTTACGTTTAGAGCTGCAATCCACAGGCCTGCTCCCAGCGAAGCCAAAAATGCAATAACGATAAAGATGGGCAGCAAAAGAATACGAACATCTGGAATAAAATTGTACCAGACCATCAGGCAAGCAAGAATTACAAAGGAAATAATAAAATCCACTAAACTGACGATAACAGCGCTTACCGGCATAGTTAATCGCGGAAAGTAAACTTTGGAGATCATAGTTGAGTTACTAACAAGGCTGTTCCCAGCCTCGGCAAAAGATGAGGCAAAGAACTGCCAGGGCAGCATCGCCGCAAAAACCATGATCGGATAAGGAACGCCATCTGAAGGCAACTTTGCCAGCTTCCCGAAAACGACTGTAAACACTATCATGGTAAGTAACGGTCTGATGACCGCCCAGGCAATTCCGATTGCTGTTTGCTTGTAGCGTACGAGAAGGTCCCGCCAGGCCAGAAAGTAAAACAATTCACGATAACGCCACAGATCCCTCCAATAATGACGCTCGGCGCGACCTGGTTCGATTATCGTTTGGGGTGCTTCAGGCATATTTTTCCAATATCACGCGTAGTTTGGACTGATATTGTAACTTTGCCCCTGCTTCATGTCGTGCTATAAATATATCGCTGAGCAGGGAAACATTGATCACCCGGCGGACAAGTCTATTTTTCACAGCTTCAGGGTGAGTCCTACTACGCGGACAGCTATAGTTTTTCTGCTCTGCCCAGCTTCGCGCCGGGGGCCTCTTTTTACATGCAGTCCTAGTGTAACAAAGTGAAATTTCCGCGCCTCAATCCATCTTTGATATTCCAGATCTGCCTGTTCGAGTGGCAATAACACCATATGCCAGTCAAAACCGCGTACTTCTCTTTCCATATTAATTCCGGACGGAGTGGTAAATCTCACAATTGCACTCTCATCCAAACGCAAATCGGGCAAACGAAAATCCACACGAATCTGCAGTTTGTCACTTCCGGCCCGCTTCAGAACATTTTTACCAACAGGAAACCTGATACTTTCAGTATCATCGCACCAATAGGCCTTTTTATTCAAACCCAATGCCGGAGAACAAAAACCCTTGTCATTATTCCACCAGTTCGGATTTCTCCTTGCTTCATAACTATCTATTCCAAATGTCGCCTGCCCAAAGCCGAAAATTGAAATTGCGCCAAGAAGAGTTCCTCCCCCAAGCAGAATTCGCTTCATAATATTCCAGTCCACTTGAGGGAACCGACTTATCTTCGTAAGTAAAATAGCAATACTAGCGGTCCAGATCCACACAACACTTGAGAAAACTGGCATAACAAAAATCATTAACAGGAAAATAAGCTGGGTCAACAGCAGGACACCTATAAAGAAACGCTTGCCTTCATCACCTTCACGCCGCATAACTTTAATAGCGAACCAGGGAACCCCCAGTACAATAATAAGGGTCAGGAAAAGAACAGGTAAGCCGAGATCAACAGCGACGTGAAGATAGTGATTTAGAGGCGTCCACTCAAATGCCGGTTGAATCAACCCGGTCTGCTTATAGACGACATTTGAATACTCACGGTAAAAACCACCCGGCCCCCAGCCGCCCCATGGGGATTGTTTGGTCAGGTTCAGACCAAGGCTAAAGAGGTCATCACGCACCGTATAATGATTCAGGAATCCGGCAACCCCCACAGAGTTCACCTGCTCCCAGCTTCTTTCCAGCCTTTCTCCGGCAGGACCAAGCTCAGAGGCATAATTTAATATGACCGGAATGCTCAACAGCATAACAACGAACGGTGCTCCTCCGACAAACAGCCGTCTGGACCTAGTCCAGGAATGTTTGCTGATAGCAACTACCGCAGGCAAGAGAATAAGCAGAAGAAAAATGGCCGCCATTCCAGTTCTGTTTCCGGTAAAAGAACTGGCCATGACCAATAAAACAAGCAGAACCAGATAACACCATTTGACCGACCCGGTCTTTTCAAGCCTGAAACCGGCAATAAGCAGTCCGCTCAATAGCAAGGCGTTGAAAGCAAAAGCGTTGGGATTGGCATCAAAACCCGCCTGTCTTCCCATACGTTGCCAGTAGGGCTCAGTTAACCATTCCGGATCTACCAA
>JBHHTX010000053.1:0-11523 GCA_046753585.1 Mariprofundaceae bacterium | reverse complement strand
GAGTCAAAAACAGCATGATTTTGAGGCGCATAGTGGTAACTATGCAACGATAAATCAGGATGTTTTGGGCCGTTATCCCTGCCGCGCAGTAGATTTCTCATAAGTCCGACAGACTCCTAGTGAACCATGCCGGGGATGCTCATAAATAATTGACGGGTAAAATCAATCATTGTTTCCGTCAACCATGGTGCGGCAAAGGCGAGGCACAGAAAGACAGCAATAATTTTAGGAACAAAGGTCAGCGTCATTTCCTGTATTTGCGTAACAGCCTGGAAAAGAGAGATAATAACACCGACGATGAGGGCTACGCTTAGCATCGGTAGAGAAAGCAGAATAATCATGAAAAGGGCATCACTTCCCAATTTGATGACACTGTCGATATTCATGCTGTAATCGAGCAACATCCATGCCACGCTTTGTTTTTTTATCATTCGGCAGTGTTTGACCATCATATATGATATCTATTATCATTAGCAAGTTCATGCGTTATACAAACCATATCCCGCGACAATGGAGGAGAAAATGAGTGAATGCCTAACGAAGGCAGTGCCCTTGATGCTTGAAGCGAGGAAAAATTGCAGATTTTATATTACCGCGATCGTGGCCATCGTTGCTTCCGTAGTTTTTTTTCCACCCGATGCCAATGCTAGAAAGGTGTACTCGCCTGTTGTTGAAAAAGGTGAACTTGAACTGGAATACCATCTGGACTATGTCATTGATTCGAATCCGTTGAAAAATACGGCTGCAAGGCACCAGTTTGAACTGGAGTATGGAGTTACAGATCGCTGGGCTACGGCGATTTATGGTGTTTTCAGGAAAAGTCCCACCCAGGGTTTCAGGTATGAGGAAATCAAATGGGAAAATATTTACCAGTTATTTGAAGAGGGCGAACGCTGGCTGGATGCCGGTTTGTATCTGGAGTATATCGTTCCCGAAGGTTTTCTGAATCGATCAGATGTTATTGAGTTTAAACTCTTGCTCCAGAAGGAGCTGAACGAATTAACGCATAAGGCCAATATAACCCTGAAAAAGGAACTTGGAACGAATGCTGCCAGGAGCACGGCAATTTCTTTTGCCTGGCAGAGCCGCTGGAGGTGGTCTCATACATTTCAGCCGGGTATCGAAATATACAGCTCACTCGGAGAACTGGGGAACATCAATACCTTTTCCCGGCAAAGTCATCTCATCGGACCGGTCGTTGCCGGCAAAGTAGGGGAGATGAAATATGATCTTGGCTATCTGTTCGGACTTACTTCCGGCAGTAACGATGGCACGCTTAAGCTAATCGTAGCGTATGAATTCTAGGAGTCTGTCGGACTTATGAGCAGTCTACTGCGTGGCAGGGAGAACGGCCTAAAACACCCTGATTGATCGTTGCATAGTTACCACTATGCGCCTCTTAATCATGTTATTTTTGACTCGTTCCCCCACCTGCTCGCTACGATCATCCTAAGTCCGACAGACTCCTAGCGCTTGCGCAGGAGTTCCGTACCCATTTCAACAATGATTTCAACACGGCGATTTTTTGCCCTGCCTTCGCTGCTAGCATTTGTCATGATGGGGCGCGTATCGGCATAGCCTGTCGCATGCAGGCGTCTGGCCGGGATGCCCAGATCAATTAATGATTTTACAACCGTAGCAGCTCTGGCCGAAGACAACTCCCAGTTGGAAAGGTATCGTCCCCCGGAAATTGGGATATTGTCACTATGGCCAGCCACCTCAACCCTGCCGGGATAATTTTGCAACAATTTTGCCAGATCCTTTAGCCGAGTCCCGGCTGATTCATTCAGGGTTGCCTTGGCCGGTCCAAAAAGCATACTGGCATGCATCTGCAAGCGTATCTGACCGGGAGTTACTTTGACATCCATGACTCCGCCTAGTGAATTGCTGCCGATAATACGGTTGAGCTCTTCCTCCAGACCCTGCTTCTGACCTTGACGTTTAATGGTGGCATCCAGACTGGCGGGCGCTTTTTTCTTCTCCGCAGAAACTGTATCAGCTGCGGATTGTACCTTTATACCTCCCTTCGGGGCATTTAATGTGCCCATCAGAATGAAAAGGCTTAGCAGCAGGGTTACCAGATCAAGATAAGACACCATCCATGTGTTTTCTATGTTGGTGCGATTATCCTCAATGTGTTCCTGCTCATCAAAAACAGGGCTGCGAAGACCCACAGGCTCAACAGTTGTCGCGTGCCCTTTCTTTGTTGCCTTCCCGGGAAACATCAGAAGTTGTCATCCGGGCTTGAACGGTTAAGCCGCTTTGAAGTCGAAGGACGCAGCTCGTCCTCACTTGAAGCGCCGCTACCCTGAAGTTCATCATCATACTGTGCTGTGAATGATTTTAGTGTTTCGCGAATAAATATCGGGCCTCGCTCACCGGCCAGCATGATCGTGCCTTCAATAATCATGCGCATGATCATGGTTCGTTTCTCCGTACGTCGTTCAAGCTTGATGGCCACGGGTCTGAAAATCAGGTTAGCCAGGACCATTCCATATAACGTTGTCATCAAAGCTACAGCCATATTATGGCCCATATTCACAGAGTCCGGCCCGTTCACGCTAAAGAGCATATTGACCATACCCACAAGCGTTCCGAACATGCCAAAGGCAGGCGCATAGGATGCCATGGTGTGAAATATATGAGCCTCGGCCCGTTCTTTTTCCCTTAAACGTTTAATTCGCCACTGCAGAATATTGACGATTTCATCTATGGGGGTGTTGTCCACGACCAGTTGGATGGAAGTGCGTAAGAATGGATTTTCAATTTTTGTAAGGCGCTCTTCTATAAGAGCCAGATTGCCATGCCTGCGAAAGCGGGCAACCTGGGCGATTTCATAAATATCATCGCGTATTGAATATTCCGTGCGGCGAAAAACTTTGGCAATAGCCTGGCCGAACTTTCTTGTTTCATGGGAGGGGAAACTTATCAGTGTAGCGGCTACGGTGCCGCCGATGACAATAATTAGGCCGGGCAGGTTAATATAGATACCCGGCTGCACGGCCGACAGGAAAATGGAGAGTACGATTAGACCAAATCCTGCCATGATGCCGGCTATGGTTGAAAAATCCATTTGAACCCCCTTGATTTTACGATCGCTCAGTAACGCGAGAGAACTAACTGGGAATGTTCAGCAAATTTACTGCCAAAATTTCCGGGAGGATTTTTTATGTCTCCTATTTTTTCAAAATGGCGAGAATATTGCTTGTGATTCAACCATGTCCGGAGGTGATCCTTGTTCGTACCCCGGGTTTGAAGGAGAGAGACAGATGTCTTTACGTTGGGTCTGGAGCTTTTCAGCAGTTTTATTGACAGCTGTTGTCTCGGTCATCATGGCTTTAAGTATTCTCAGTATTGAGAATGAAGCACGACGTGCCAGCGAAGATAATCAGATTCGACTGCTTGTTTCGATATTATCAGAGGCTGTGAGCATACCGATGATGGCACATAGTCTGGCTGAAGTTGATTCAATCCTGAACAGCTTTATTGAGGACTCTTCCGGGGCGATTGTTCACCTGCATTGGAGAAACGGAACAATCGAGCAGTTTGGAAACGGGAGAATCCCGAAGGCCGTGAGCTCTTTGTCCGGCGTATCCCAACAGGCCATCCCAGTTCAGGGGCTGGAGGGCTGGTATGCCAGGGGTATCAACTTCAATGAAATAAGGCTTGGCACTATTGCTCTGTACATGCCCACTTCCGGCAAGCATATCTATACCGGAAAAAGTTTAGTCTGGCTGGGCTTGTTAACATTTTTTCTGGCACTGCTGTCGGGGATTCTTGTCTATCGCTTCTGTGGCGACCTTAGTAAATCAATGCAGATACTTTCAGATGCTTCAAGGCAGGTAGGGGAAGGAGACTTCTCCGTACATGTCCCGAGCTATGGCCGACGAGAGATCAGAGGTGCTATCGGTAGCTTTAATCAAATGGTTTCAAGCCTTGCCCATAGACAGGCGATCCAAGAGGTGTTTGGTCATTATAAAAACCCACAACAGGTGTCTGATGCATTCGACAAGTCGCTTATCTTCACCAATCGACCGTCAAGGAAAGTCTCCGTGGTGGTGGTTGGGATGGTTAATTTTGTCGACTATATGTCAGGCAGTCAAAAGTTTGATGCATTATCCGGGCTTAACCAATTCTTTAAGCTGTTGATTGAAATCATCACGACTCACGGGGGCCATATTGATTGCCTTTCCGGAGATCGTCTGGTAGCAGTATTTAATCACCCTGCCAACCTGAGAAATTATCAGAATATAGCTGCTGAAATAGCTCTGGTTGCTATGGAGTTGTCAAAGAAACTCTCCTTGTCCCGCCCGGACGGGAGTCCTGTTGTGTTTAGGGCTGGGCTGGCTCATGGAGAAGCAATGACTGGCTATCTTGGCGAGGGCAAGTGCAGGGAATTCAGAATTGTCGGGGCTCCTCTTACAATGGCTGAGCAGTTACTTATACTGGGAAAGGGCCACGAAGTATTGGCTGATCGAGAAACCATGTTGCAGCTTGGTCGTGATTTCGGGCATAAGGATCTGGGTGTGCTGACACTTGCCGATGGCCAAAACATTCGTTGTGTTACCATTAAGAGCATTACTGAAGAGATGCATGCAGAAATAGAAGAATACGCGTTAGCGGCATTGAACAGTCTTGAAGCGGATATATATGATGAGGAATAAGTTGAAGTTAATCCCATAATATATTGGCGATTAATCTTTATTCGCTTGAAAAAATGCATTAATCGAATTTCCGGGTAGTGATTAGTTTAGCGGCAGTTAACCCGGCTGGAACGGGCAGGCATGCTCTAAACCGTATTGGCATCCGGGTTGAAAGTTTATCGGCTCTGGCTGATAATCCTTCTCGCACTGGCTTAGAGCCTCCAGCATGGAAAACAGTTTCTCGACTTTGTAGGGCTTGGGCAACGAATAGCACAAGTATGTCTCAAGGGCCCCGTTTAATTCTTCCCGGGGTGTGCCGGAAATAACTACCGCTTTTTGCAACGGCAGTTTTTCCCGAACCTGTTTTATCATCGCCAGCCCGGAAAGGCCGGGCATTTCATAATCCGTAATGATTGCTACAGGGGCAGCAAACTCCGAAGTATTAAAATGCTCCAGATAAGACTCGGCTGAATCAAACCGCATGGATTTATACCCTGCGTATTCAATGAGATCATGAAGCGAATCCAGCACTTCAGGCGTATCATCAACAAGGTGAAACATGGTTTTCAACCTCTACGCCTATTGTAGACCAAAATTGTATACGCTGCGTGAATTGTTTTTTTCGGATGTTTCTCCCGTGTCTATACGGACTCGTGCCCTGTAAGTTTGATCACGGTTGCAACAATCGTCTCTTCATCCAGTTCCGGATATTTTTCACGTAGCCACTGATCAAGTTTTTCAACACAGAACCCATTGCACTTGTGTGGTCGCAAATAATTTTTCGCGTTACAGCATATATCATCACGAACACGGAACTTGCAGTTTTCAATTCTTTTCGTGTGATCTGGAGGACAAAACTTCATCGAGTCAGACTACCGGTAGCATTATTATGTGCATTCTCCCGCTGCGCGGGAGAATGCCCGCGTTAAGCTCAGTTGAGCTACGGCCTTTTCTATGCGTTCGCAGGCATCTTCCAGGGTGCTCTGGCTGACGGCATAGGAGAAGCGCACATATCCTGGTGCGCCAAAGGCTGTACCCGGAACGATGGCTATACCGGTTTCTTCCAGTAGCCAGGCACAAACATCAACATCGTCATTCAGGGTGTCACCGGAAGGTGTTTTGCTGCCAAGCCAGTTCTGGACGTTGGGGAAGAGATAAAATGCCCCTTCCGGCTTCAAACAACGCATCCCCGGAATACTATTCAGACGTTGCAGCAGCCATTCTCGCCGGCGCTGGTAGGTTTTCACCATGTGTTCCAGGTCATCCTGTGGCCCGATAATCGCTGCAAGTGCTGCCTTCTGGGAAATCGAGCCCGGATTCGAGGTGCTCTGGGACTGAATTTTGCCCATTGCCTTGATCAAATGGGTCGGGCCTGCCGCATAACCGATGCGCCAGCCGGTCATACAATAGGCCTTGGAAACACCACCAAGGGTAATGGTTCGACCTTTTAAATCCGGGTTTGCAGTGGCAAAACTACAGTAGTCGAGACCGTCAAACACAATCTTCTCATACATTTCATCGGAGAGGATGGTAATTCGGCTATACTCCATTAAAATCTTACCCAGTGCCCGTAACTCGCCCTTGCTATATACCATGCCTGTCGGGTTGGAAGGTGAGTTCATCACCAGCATTCTTGTCTTTGGTGTAATTGCCGCGGCCAGTTGTTCCGGTGTGATTTTGAGTCCGGTAGCCTCTTTCGCTTCTATCAGGACGGGTTTGGCTTCTGCCAGCAGGGCCATATCCGGATAGGACACCCAGTATGGAGTCGGGATAATTACCTCATCATCGGGGTTAAGCACGGCCTGCATCAGATTGTAAATACCCTGTTTGCCACCACTGGAAACCGCAACTTCTTCCGGTGTATAGCTGAGATCATTTTCACGGTTCAGTTTTTCTGCAATGGCAGCACGAAGCTCGGGGATGCCTGCAACAGCAGTGTAACGGGTGAAGCCGGAATGAATCGCTTCAATGGCAGCTGCACGGACATGCCGGGGAGTTTCAAATTCAGGTTCTCCTACGCTAAGGCTAATGATGTCACGGCCCCGGGCACGTAGTTCGGCTGCCTTGGCAGTAATAGCAAGCGTTGCTGATGGTTTAACTTGTTGAACACGGCGGGAAAGGTTGATCATGCAGGCATGATGCCCAAGGCTTTTTAGTTCTACAAGAGTTGAGAAGTTACAGATGGTCTTTAATCCATCTGCAGATTTGCCTAGACTCAAGTTTTTCAGCATCTCATATATTGGAGCATTTTTGCCAAGCGAACACATTCGGGAAATTCCCTATAATTACACATCCTGTTCAGATCGAGAGATTGTGTTGCGTTTTCTGGGTGAGCAGGCCTGGGATGATCTCAACAGCTTGCGGAACCAGCGCCGAACCGGTCGTTCAGCCCGGATGTTGTTTGAGGTTCTGGGCGATGTCTGGGTGATTACGCGTAATCCGTTTTTGAGAAATGATCTGCTCAAGGATAAAAAACGTCGAGCCAATATGCAGGCACTGCATGACAGTCGCCTGAGCAGGATTGAGGCCAGTGCAGCAGGTAATGCGGTTGCCTTCGGCATTGCTGATCAGACCAGAACCATGCTCACGGGTTTTTATCAATGGTTTGAAGATGAGCCTGCCCGCCGTAAACGTGCCCGTCGGTTATTTTCCAGGGTGACCCATCCAAACAATATTCACTTCGATGCCTTTGCCAAGGTTGGCCATGCCACGGACGCTACGGACTGGCGTCAGGAATATCCTTTTGCGGTGATTACACCGGATTCCGAGGTGGAGATTGCCGGTATTGTCGGTGTGGCCCGGGAGCTTGATCTGATCATCATCCCGCGTGGCGGCGGCACGGGTCTTTGCGGCGGCTCTGTTCCTCTGCACGATAACAGCGTTCTTATTAATCTGGAGAAGCTCGATCGTATTGAAGATGTGGTGATGTGCGACCTTGATGGTCGACAGGTGCCGACCATTACCGCCCAATGTGGCGCAGTGACCGGAAGGGTTATGCAAGCGTCGAGGCCCTATATATTTGCAACCGATCCCACCAGCCTTTGGGCCTGCACCATCGGTGGTAATGTGGCTACCAATGCAGGTGGCAAGCATGCCGTGATCTGGGGTACCTGCGTGGATAATCTTTTATCCTGGAAGATGGTGACAGCGGATGGTAACTGGCTTGTCGTTGAACGCCTGCATCATAACCTTGGCCGCATCCCGGCGGACAAGGAGGTGCAATTTCGTCTTCAGCGTTTTGGTCCTGATGGAATAAAGCCTGTTTCCGAGCCGGAGTTGCTTACCATCCCCGGCTCGCAATTCAGGCGTGAGGGTTTGGGCAAGGATGTTACCCGCAAGGCTCTTGGCGGACTTCCGGGAGTGCAAAAGGAGGGCGCGGATGGCTTCGTCACCCAGGCGACCTTCATTTTACACCGGCCATACGCACAAACGCGCACTATCTGCTGTGAATTTTTCGGGCATGAACTTTCGGCTGCCACGCGTGCCATGGTCGACATAAAGAAGCATGTTGATGCCATGTCTGCGGTGCATCTTGAGGCCCTTGAGCATTTTGATGAAAAGTACGTCAAGGCCATCGACTATTGTAGCAAATCTACCCGTAGAGAGCGTCCGCGTGTTGTACTGTTGATCGATGTTTCCGGCAATGATGATGAGCAGGTGGCGCGG
The DNA here is from genome assembly GCA_046753585.1 of Mariprofundaceae bacterium. GTDB lineage: Bacteria > Pseudomonadota > Zetaproteobacteria > Mariprofundales > Mariprofundaceae > CAYLYU01. The sequence continues at coordinate 3,214 of JBHHTX010000053.1, read as the reverse complement.
GCCTGTGCCGATATTTGCCGAATTGCCTCACATGGCAATGGTGAGGGTTTTGTTGCCGTGCAGGAAGATGATCGCCAGCGTTTCTGGTCTGATCGGGGCCGTATGGCGGCGATTGCCAAACACACCCGCGCCTTCAAGCTCAATGAGGATGTTGTTATCCCCTTGCCGCGTCTGGCTGAATACAACGATTTTATTGAGCGCCTCAACATAGAAAATTCCATCAGCAACAAGCTTGCAGCGATCAAGCTGATAGGAAATTACCTTGAGGGGGTAGTAAAAAAGTCTGAGGCGCTTACTGGCAGTGAGATTCATATTACCGATGACGCCTATCTGGATGAAAAGCTGTCTCGTTGCATGGAAGTAATCAGCAAGGTGTGGCGGCAGTGGACAAGATTATATGAGGGGCTGGACAGGCCAGCCTCCGGGATGTGTCCGAGCAATGAAGGTAGTACTCCAAGGCCGGAAGAATCTGTCTTCGAGTTGATCCAGAGGGGAGGGCTGCGGATTTCCTACCGAGACGAGGTGGAGAACCCCCTGATGGATCTCTTGCGTGGCCACGATGATTTGCAGGCGGGGGTTCGAAAACGGCACGCTGAGGCACTTTCCTCCCGTATTGTCATCGCCACCCATATGCATGCCGGGGACGGCAATGTGCATACCAATATCCCGGTTAATTCAAATGATTACAGCATGATGCGAGAGGCGAAACAGGTGGTGGACAAGATCATGGCCAAGGCTGTCGAACTCGGTGGTGTGATCAGTGGTGAACATGGTATCGGTATTACCAAACTGGCCTATATGTCTCCTGAACACCTTGATGAAATGGCCGAATATAAGGCCAGGGTAGATCCGGATGCATTGTTTAATCGAGGCAAGAACGTGCCGGGAACGGATCTTTCCTTTACCTATACGCCCAGTTTTAACCTTTTAGAGATGGAATCCATGATTCTGGAGGCAGCCGATCTGACGGGTTTATCCGAGGAGATATCACCTTGCCTGCGCTGTGGAAAATGCAAGCCTGTATGCAACACACATTTCCCCCGGGCCAATATGCTCTATGCCCCCCGTAACAAGATACTGGCTACGGCAGCCATCATTGAAGCCTTTCTGTACGAGTCACAGACAGGGGGCGGCATTTCCTTTGAGCAGTTCGCCGGATTACAGGACGTGGCTGATCACTGCACCATCTGCCATAAATGCGAAGCGCCATGTCCTGTGAACATCGACTTTGGCGTCGTTACGGAAAAGCTGCGTGCACTACTGAAAGTGAATGGACAGGCGCGTTTTAGCTTTGGTTCCAGAATATCGTTGATGTTTCTTGTCATGCAGCATCCAGATGCGGTGAAACTGATGCGCGAGGTGGTGATTCGCTGGGGTTATAAGGGGCAAAGGCTGCTTCACCGCTTTGCCGGAAAGCTGAAGTTTCTCAGGGAGAAGCCGGCTGGCTTGCGCAACCTTAAAGGTGTTCAGGCGCAGGCTATTAATTTTGTGGAGCGGCCCTTGCCGGAAATCCCCTTGAAAACGGCTCGCAGTCTGCTGGGCATTGATGGCAAGGATAAAAACCTTGTGCCGATTTTGCGGGATCCCTCCAAGGCAAATTCCAAAGCCGTTTTCTATTTTCCCGGCTGTGGTTCCGAAAGGCTGTTTTCACAGGTTTCACTGGCTACGTCCAGCATGCTCTATGACCTTGGCTTGAATGTGGTGTTGCCACCAGGCTATTTGTGTTGCGGTTATCCGAGTACTGCCAGTGGTGATATCGAGCGGGGAAACAAAATCAGTTATGACAACCGTGTGCTGTTTCACCGTTTGAGAAATGCACTTTCCTATCTGGATTTCGAAGCGGTTGTCGTTTCCTGTGGCACTTGTTTTGACCAGCTGGCCAGGTATGAGCTGGCCAGGGTATTCCCCGAGGCTCCTCTCATGGATATTCATGAATATCTTCTTGATAAGGGTGTGAAATGCGAGAACACATCCGCAAAACCGTATCTTTATCATGAACCCTGTCATACGCCGCTCAAGAGCTATGGTTCCGAACATGTCATTGCTTCAGTGCTTGGAGCTGCGTCTGAGACATCCGGCTCGTGCTGTGGTGAGGCGGGAACCCTGGCTGTTTCAAGACCGGACATAGCTGGAAAGGTACGAGCCCGCAAGGAGGAAGAAATAAAGAGTGCAACACAACGTCTTTCCGTGCATGGCGATACCAAAGCGGAGAAGATTCTCACCTCCTGTCCTTCCTGTCTGCAGGGGTTGTCCCGGCTTGAAGGGGAAACGGGCCTGGAGGCCGATTACATTGTGGTGGAGATGGCCCGAAATCTTATGGGCGAGAACTGGCAGGATGATTTTGTCGAAAAGGTGAGGCGTGGCGGTATCGAACGGGTTCTAATGTAGGCAAATATGAACAAACCATAAGCAATAATGCATGCTTGAAACTAACCGGAACACGCTGTCTGGAAGTGTCATTGCCATACGGTAACTACCATCCATCATGCCGGGGTGGTTACACCCCGGCAGCCATTTCGGATATCGGGGCCCGTTTCACCTTGTTCCGGTATTATGGTGTAAAGGTGAATGAGTGCGAGAAAAGGGTGCCGATAATGTTCGCAGCAGTCGGGGCCATACCCGGAGTCACATAGGCGGCAAGCCAGGTGTAGGTACCTGCCGGTTCGGCGCCGGTGAATGTATAGGTAAAGATTTGCCCGTTGAAGGTTGTCGGCGTCCAGCCTGGCAGAGCCGGCACAATACCCGCCGCAAAAACACCGCCATTCTGCCAGGAAAGGTATGTTCCGTTCGGCAGTTGCAACACAACATAAAGATCAGCAACAGTTGGCGGATTATCGGGTATGGTAGATGCGCTCAGGTTCAGCACATTGTTTGTTGTGCTGTTGAAACTAGTCCCATTTGTAGTCAGGCTGATAGTGGGCACCGGGCTGAATTCAAAATTCTCAAAGAATTGCACCGTGCCATACCTCTCCCCGACAAAGGCGTCGACATCGCCGTCATTGTCAATGTCGGCAAAGGTGGGGGTGGCATTATAGCCCACATCGAACCCGGCCAGCGGGTTGATGATCGTCGTACCATTGGCTGCCACAAATCTTGGCGCCGCAGCCGTGCCCCCATCCTCCATCGAATAATTGCGGTAGAACTTCACCGTGCCATATAACTCCCCGACAAAGGCGTCGAGATCGCCGTCATTGTCAATGTCGGCAAAGGTGGG